>JBNKTK010000163.1:0-6099 GCA_050298035.1 Mangrovibacterium sp.
GCAGGTCAAACAGCTCTTTCACCACACCGGCAATCTGGCCGTCACCCATTTTTACATGCGAAGTGCCACAGGTATTTACATACACCCCAACTGGTTTGGCAACGCCAATGGCATAAGCCAGCTGAACCAAAACCTCGTCAGCCACACCGGCAGCAACCAGGTTTTTGGCAATATGACGGGCAGCGTAGGCAGCCGAACGGTCAACCTTCGACGGGTCTTTCCCCGAGAAAGCGCCACCACCATGGGCACCTCTACCCCCATACGTGTCGACAATAATTTTGCGGCCGGTCAAACCTGTGTCACCGTGAGGCCCACCAATCACAAATTTACCGGTCGGGTTCACATGGTATTTAATGTCGTCGCCAAACAAAGCCTGAACACGTTCCGGCAACTGCGCAATTACGCGTGGCATCAGGATGTTGATCACGTCTTCTTTAATTTTTGCCAACATGGGCTCATCGGCGTCAAACTCATCGTGCTGGGTCGAAACCACGATCGTGTCAACACGCTTAGGCGAGTTGTCGTCGTTGTATTCAATGGTCACCTGCGATTTGGAGTCGGGACGCAGGTAGGTCATCGTTTTCCCTTCGCGGCGAATGGTTGCCAACTCCATCAAAATACGGTGCGAAAGCTCCAATGGCAGCGGCATGTAATCGTCGGTTTCCTTGCAAGCGTAACCAAACATCATCCCCTGGTCGCCCGCACCCTGTTCCATCTTGTCGGCTTTGTCAACCCCGCGGTTAATGTCGGGACTTTGTTCGTGAATGGCAGTCAGCACACCGCACGAGTCGCCGTCGAACCGATACTCGGTATGCGTGTAACCAATGTCATTGATCACCTTACGGGCAGTTTCCTGCACATCAACATAAGTTTTCGATTTAACTTCACCGGCCAAAACAACCTGTCCGGTGGTTACAAGGGTCTCAATCGCCACTTTCGAATCCGGGTCAAAGGCCAGGAATTCGTCTAGCAAGGCATCAGAAATTTGGTCGGAAACTTTATCGGGATGCCCTTCCGATACCGATTCGCTTGTAAACAGATAACTCATATCCTTTTAACATTTTTATGAACTTGCAAAACGATACAACAAACCGCTCTGCCGGTTACTTGGTTCAACAATGTTGTGGATTGGATTGAATGAGGAAATTAGAAAAGTTAAAGCCGATTGCTTTAGCATTTTTTTCTGTGGTTGCAATCAATCTCAAATTTGTCCACAAATACGGATGCAAATGTAATACCTTTTTTGAAATTTAAAAATGAGAGCGATTTCGAGCTAACAATTTTAACTACATGTCATTATGAAAGCTGATGTCAAGGTAGGTTAAGCCGGTACTTCCGATACAAAGAAGATGTCAGTTTCCTGACAAACAGGCCATGTTCTTCCATCAGACTTTTTCAATAAGTTTTTCAAAAAACGTAACTTTAGGGAAAACCAAAAATCATGACACAAAAATCAATTAAACTTATCGCATTTATTGTATTGCTTGTCCATGGCATTGGGCACTTTCAGGGTGTAGCTGCCGGATTAGGATTAAAGATCAACAACGCTGCTCCGGGGAGTTCGTGGTTGCTCAAAAATCTGGGAGAACAGGTTAACAAACAAATTTGCCTCGGTTTATTTCTCATTACTGGTATAATGGGAATCTTGACGGCTTTAAGTTTTCGAGGAATATTAATTCAACATGCTGTCTGGCAAACACTGGCAATTGCTACAGCATTCTTCTCAACCTGTTGTCTTGTGCTTTTCCCAAATGGTTTTGCAATGTTTTTCAATAAAATTGGGGCCATTGCCGTAAACCTGTTTATCTATTACTCAATTTTATTTGGCCAACATTGGCCTCCGGCATTATTTGAAGACTAGACTAACCGGAACCTGGAAATCAAGGCTGAACTTTCATATGGAGATCGCTTCGTCGTCGTACCTCCTCCTCGCGATGACGTCACTCCGAGGAGGCACGACGAAGGAGTCTAAATAGTCATCATACAATTGACTAGACTCTAGAAAAATCAAGAAATTATGAAGCTAATTAACGTAGTTCTGCAAATCATCAAATGGATATTTGCAACATGTATTGTCCTGTTTTCTTTGGCAACACTAATGGCAAAAAGTTATGCCCAAACCTCAACATTGATACTGCTTGTTATATTCTTAATTTATTGGCCAATCTATTTTAAGAACCGTTTTGGGAAGCATGTATCCATGATATCAAGGATTGTAATTATTGCTGTCTTGTTCAGTTTAAATTTTACAGTTTTTTCTCCCGAGCCCAAAACAACCATTTACACTTCGGAACAAAACAAGCAAAAGCTGATTGAGCTTTACAATACAAAGCAAGCGTACTGGCCTGAAGGCACAAAAGACATTTATCTGCAAACAAAATATGGCGAAGTCCATGTCCTTTCATGCGGCTCTCCCGAAAATCCGCCCCTGGTAATGTTACATGCTGCATCAATGGGCGCACATTCCTGGGCAGAAAACCTTGAACCATTGATAAACGACTTTTGCATTTATGCATTCGATAATATTGGTGAAGGGAATAAAAGCCAACTTTCGGATGCGTTGGTGTTCCCTCAAACCGGGGAAGAGATTGCCGATCTTTACGCCGGGCTTTTGGATTCCCTGCAAATCAAACGCTCCCCTGTTTTGGGAGCTTCCAATGGCGGCTATATCGCGCAGGTGTTGGCGTACTATTATCCCGAAAAGGTTGAATCGTTGTCCCTGTTTGGCCCGATGGGACTGACTCAGCTTTCGAATGGCAGCATTTTTATGATGTCGATTGGCAGCATGTACCCATTTCGTTTTGTGCGAAAAGCGGTCACGCACTGGGCAATAGGCAACGACGAATATTGCAATCAAAAATATGGCGATTGGTTTGATTGTATCATTAAAGGCACCATCCCATCGCTGGCAAAGCCGGTTCCGATGACTACAGAACAAAAGAAAACAATGACAATGCCTGTGCTCTTGTTCCTGGGGACAGAAGACCCGATTGTTGGCGATGCTGAAACAGCCAGGAACAAAGCGCTTGACTACCCGAATATTCAAATTGAAGTTTTGGAATCAGGACACCTTGTCGCCGTTGAGCATTGGGAATTCATTAACAACAAAATTGTTAGTTTTTTGAATCGACAAGACTCTTAATTGCTTAATCCTTTGTCAGCTTCTGGAAAATATTCTCCAGGCTGGCTTGCTTTTCGTTCATGCTTAGAATGATCAGACCGTTGTCTACTGCAAAGCGGAACAGTAATGGACGAAGGTCGTTTTCGTCCATAGCAGTGAGCAGGAACGAGGTTTCGCTATGCTGTTCAATTTGTTTGGCTGGTACGTGGCTGCCCAGAACTGCTGCCTGAACCGCTGTGCCAAATTCAACAAAAACCTGCTGGGCAGAAGAGTATTGGCCGTTTTTCAGGCTCTCAACCGGGTTGTCGGCAATCAGTTTTCCCTTGTTGATGATGAGTACCCGGTTGCAAATGGCCTCCACTTCCTGCATGATGTGGGTGGAGAACAGAACCGTCTTCTCCTTGCTGATGGCGCGGATCAAGGAACGGATTTCTTCCAGTTGGTTGGGGTCGAGCCCGGTTGTCGGCTCATCCAGGATCAGCACCGACGGATCGTGGATCAACGCCTGTGCCAGGCCAACACGTTGCCGGTAACCTTTCGACAGGGCTTTGATCTTTTTATGCTGTTCCGGGCCCAGGCCAGTCATCTCAATTACCCGTTCCACTTTACTGCGTTTGTCCGGGAGTTGGTAGAACCCGGCAGTGAGTGTCAGAAATTCTTTAATGTACAAATCGGTGTACAACGGATTGTTTTCAGGAAGGTAGCCAATCTCTTTGCGCATCTCGTGTTTTTCAGGCCCGACCAGTTGCCCGTTTACCGAAATGGTGCCTTCATCGGCCGCCAGGTAGCCGGTAATGATTTTCATCAAGGTCGATTTTCCGGCTCCGTTTGGTCCCAAAAAACCAACCAGTTCACCTGTTTTTAGGGTTACAGTCAGTTGATCCAGTGCCTTTTGCGTTCCGTAGAACTTCGAAATATTTTCAATCTGAATGGTCATTATCCTGAGTTTGAAGATCAAAAATACAGAAAACAGGCAGAAAAGCTTACAAAAACTTAAGTTTAAGGTGTCATTCGATCTGTCCGGATTCAATACTTTTGAGGCCGTGTTTTGCGTGTGGGTAAAACATACTTTTATTCTTTTTTATTTTGGAGTGCTCATTGTGTGGGCGTCAGGCCTCTATCGCCTGATTTTGTTGCCTAAATCGTTATAAATTAAGCGCAGGCATTTTTTATTTATTAACTTTAATTTAACTTTGTGGCTCCTTTAAAACTGCTTGATTGAAATGGAAGATCGGAATTTTAACTACATTAAGGATTTAACCAGGTACCAACGCCAACATACATCTACTGTTCAAATCGGTAAGGTGCCTATTGGGAGTGATTATCCGATCCGTATTCAGTCGATGACCGATACAGACTCGAAAGATACCGAGGCCACGGTGGAGCAAATCATTCGCATCATTAAAGCCGGTGCCTATTACGTTCGCGTGACGGTAAAAGGCGTTAACGATGCTGAGAACCTTCGCAACATCAAAAGGGAACTGGTTGCCCGTGGTTATGAAACGCCACTGATTGCCGACATCCATTTCAACCCGAAACTGGCTGAAATTGCAGCAAAATATATTTCTAAAATCCGGATCAACCCCGGGAATTTTTACGACAAGCGGGCTCGTTTTGAGCAACATCTGTATTCGGATGAAGAATACAAAGAGGAATTGATCAAAATTGAAGAACAGTTTGTCCCTTTCCTCGAAGTGCTGAGAAAAACAAATACCGCGTTGCGCATCGGTGCCAACCAGGGATCGCTGTCCGACAGGATCATGAGCCGCTATGGCGATACTCCCGCCGGGATCTCCGAGTCGGTGATGGAATACCTGCGCATTTGCAAAAAAGTGGATTTCAACAATGTGGTTATCTCCATCAAATCGAGCAACACACGCATGATGGTTTACACCGTCCGGCTGCTCAACAAACGGATGCGGCTCGAAGACATGGAATTCCCGCTGCACCTTGGGGTTACAGAGGCCGGTGAGGGTGAAGACGGCCGCATAAAATCGGCAGTTGGCATTGGCGCTTTGCTGGCCGACGGTATTGGCGATACCATCCGCGTTTCGCTGACCGAAGCACCGGAAAAAGAAATACCGGTTGCCCAAAAGATGATCAACCACATTCGCACATATCAAAACCACGAGCCGATAAAAGCACCTCTTTTCGCGCAGACAAACCCGTTTGAGTATGAGCGCCGTTCAGTTCGTCCGGTGATGAATATGGGTGGGAAACAGGTGCCGGTGGTTGTTGCCGACCTTCGCGAACGCAACCTGTCGGAAGTGTTGCCCATGCGCGGAAAACAAATCCCGGAGTACTTTCTGCGGAAAGACCACATCCTGGATATGGAAGGAAACAGCTACCCCATCCTCGATCTGGAAGAATACCTGTTTGGTGGTAGCCATTGGGGACAGATGAAATTCATCCGCACCAATAAGATGGAGTTTGACCGTTTTATGGCTGAAAACCCGGAGATTATCACCAAGCTGAAACAAACCCGGAAAACGGTGCTGATCCTCGAAAGTTTTAACAAAAACCCGTTTGCCGAGCTTCGGGCTTTCTTTATGACTTTAGAGTCGCACATCTGGAAAGTACCGGTAATCATCCTGCGGTCGTACAAGGAAAACCGGCTGGAAGACCTGCAAATTAAAGCCTCGATAGATTTGGGCGGCTTGCTGCTTGACGGGTATGGCGATGGACTTTGTATTACCAACGAAGGCGACAATATTACATTTACCGATCTGAAAGACCTGAGCTTCTCCATTCTTCAGGCCAGCCGCATGCGGGTGACCAAAACCGAATTCATCTCTTGTCCGGGTTGTGGGCGAACTTTGTTCGACTTGCACGAAACAACCAAAAAGATCAAAGCACATTTCAATCACCTCAGTGATAGATTTCTATCATGTTTTGATGTTTTTTTGTAACCAGTGGGAGCCGGGAGGAACTGAATGGCCTTTTAGAGACGAAACCAGACACCCTGATTTCGCATCCTC
>JBNKTK010000164.1:0-6051 GCA_050298035.1 Mangrovibacterium sp.
TATTGCTAATTTGACAGCACGCCATTACGATGGAAAAATACTAAACCGCTAGTGGTAATGCTGACAAAAAACAGGATATAAACACAAACTAAAATTACTGGAGATTTTATATGAGACGAAAAGAAATTGCCTTATTATTGACATTGATTTTACTTTCATTCAATTCATTCAGCCAGGAAAAATCAAAAAGACATGTTGTATATGCCGAGTTACTTGGCAGCGGAGTGATTGGCTCAGTTAATTATGACTTTCGGTTTAAACCAGGCAATGATGGACTTGGAATGAGAATAGGCGGTGGTTATGTTCCTGATGTATTAGTATTCCCCATCGGATTGAATGGGTTAATTGGGAAAAATAGAATTGCTTTTGAATATGGCGCGGGAATTTCAGTTGGCGTTTTTTTAAAAAGCAAAAGTGGTAACCAAACATTTTCAACAGGGATGGACAATTTGGGGTACATAGGATTCGCAAAGGCCGGGATAAGGGTAACCCCAAAAAATAATGGCTTATTTTTTAATTTTAATTGGAATCCAATCATAGATACAGTCGACCCCAAATGGATTTGGTTTGGACTGGGAATTGGATATAGCTGGAATAAATAAAATAGAAATGAACTGCCCCCCGCTGGCGCAGGTTTGCAACCGGTATCTTGCGGACAGAAATTAAGGATCCGATCTTTCAAAAAGATCGGATCCTTTTTGTTTTATAACTAATTTGCGGTACAAGCTTGCTGAATCTCATCGATCATCCCGTTCTTTTCCGTCTTCGAAACTCAGTTCCGACACTTCGAAATCAAGTTTTCTTTCTTAGTTGGTTATCTGCCATACATCAAAGCCATTTCCCCCTTCTTCGAAACTTGCACTGCACTCATCGAAATGAATTTCCCATACTTAGACGGAAAATCACCACACTTCGAAAGCCATTTCCGGCACTTAGTTGGCTTTTCCCGCTCTTAGTTGAACAATCCCGACACTTAGATGAAGATTTCTCGTTCTTAGTTGGCTGATTTGGGTTGATCATGATTCCGACACCGGAAATCTTTTGCATAAAGATGAATCATGGCGAATTCCATCTTCATCCCTGAAAAGATTGAAGATTAGAGCTATCTTTGCGGCGGCGGAGCTCTGCTGTTAACACATTATTCAACATGAAAGAGAAAAAGGAAAAGAAAGAAACCCGGGGAACCGAAAAGCGTCCTAAAACGGGAAAACCACAAAATATCAGCTTTAAAGTGAAGGAACAGGAGGAACTGATGAAGTTCCTGATTGCCCAATTGCCCCATAAAAACCGCAACAACATTAAAACCATGCTAAAGAAGCGGCAGGTTTTGGTAAACGGATCGGCAGTCACCCAGTTCAATCACCTGTTAAAGCCGGGGCAAACAGTGGAGCTAAGCCGCAAGCCGGGGCCGGCAGCCGCCCAAATGCGCGGTATTGTTGTCGTTTATGAAGACAAAGACCTGATTGTGGTAAATAAAAATGCCGGCCTGCTGACTATTGCCACCGACAAGGAAAAGCGCGAAACGGTTTACAGCATGCTGAGCAACTACGTGAAAGAACAGCACAAAAGCAATAAAATATTCATCGTTCACCGCCTTGACCGCGAAACATCGGGACTGATGATGTTTGCCAAAAGCAAGGAAATGCAGGAGCTTTTGCAGGAATCGTGGAAGCAGACCGTTGCCGAACGCAGCTACCTGGCCGTGATCGACGGCAAGCTCGACCCGCCTGAGGGCACCCACACGTCCTACCTGTTCGAGAGCTCGGCTTTTATTGTTTATTCGAGCCAAAACCCGGAAAAAGGGCAGAAGGCAATCACGCACTATTCAACCCTGAAAAGCAACGATGACTATTCGCTGTTGAAAGTGAACCTCGAAACCGGGCGCAAAAACCAAATCCGCGTCCACCTGAAAGACCTGGAACACCCGATTGTTGGCGACAAAAAGTACGGATCGACCTCGAACCCCATCGGGCGGCTTGGATTGCACGCCTGGGTGCTGGCATTTAAGCACCCCATTACCGGGAAGAAAGTCCGTTTCGAAACCTCGATACCGGGAAGTTTCTTGAAGCTGTTCTAATTGTCTTGACCTTGATTATTTAGGATTTAACGATTACCTTGATTAAAAATCAGGATTAACGATTGTAAGGAAATTGTACGTCACAATGTAATAATGGATTGTGACGTTAAAAAACTTGAGTTCTTTTGTTTGTCTCCTAACAATCAAGGTAACCCAGTAATCATTCCAATCAAGGTTAAGACTAATTGATTGAAAATATCAAGAACATGTTACATGAGGATATTACACGACAGATTATAGGTTGTGCTATGGAAGTCCACAAACGTCTGGGTAATGGCTTTCAGGAAGTAATTTATCAGCGTTCATTAGAAATCGAGATGAGCCTTTCAAATATTTCATTTAAACGTGAAATGGAAATGCCTGTCTATTACCGGGACTATCAAATTGGCACCCGACGTGTTGATTTTTTTGTTGAGGATAAAATCATGGTGGAACTAAAAGCGCTAATCCGGCTGGAAGATGTGCATTTAGCCCAAGCCATGAATTATCTTGAAGCATATAACATGCAGATAGGTTTGCTAATTAATTTTGGATCGCGTAGCCTCGAATTCAAACGGGTGCATAATAACAAGCTTGTGCTTTGATTGTTGTCCAAACCCTGAACCATGGGATTGTATGATCTGTATTTCCCCGCTATACCATGGTAATCCTATAATCCTTAAAATCATGGTTGAGACATTTTCAGAATTTAATATAATCCCCTACTTTTATTCCCGATTCTAAAAGAGCAAAAATGAAAACAATACTGATTACCGGTGGTGCGGGATTTATTGGATCGCACGTTGTCCGTTTATTTGTGAATAAGTATTCTGACTATAAAATTGTCAACCTCGACAAGTTGACTTATGCCGGTAACCTGGCCAACCTGAAAGATATTGAGAACAAGCCAAACTACGAGTTTGTAAAAGCCGA
Source organism: Mangrovibacterium sp. (assembly GCA_050298035.1). GTDB lineage: Bacteria > Bacteroidota > Bacteroidia > Bacteroidales > Prolixibacteraceae > Gaoshiqia. The sequence goes on from JBNKTK010000164.1 coordinate 2,990, forward strand.
TATTGTTGACAGTGAAGCTATGCTGAAACTGTTCCGGGAAAAGCAGTTTGACGGCGTGATCCACCTGGCTGCCGAGTCACATGTCGACCGGTCGATTTCGAACCCAACCGAGTTTGTTTTCACCAATGTGATTGGAACCGTGAACCTGTTGAATGCTGCCCGCGAGATATGGAAAGACAAACCGGAAGGCAAGCTCTTTTACCACATCTCCACCGACGAAGTGTATGGTTCGCTTGGTGAGGAAGGCCTGTTCACCGAAAACACCAAATATGATCCGCATAGCCCATACTCGGCTTCCAAAGCCAGCTCCGACCATTTTGTACGGGCGTATTGCGATACCTTTGGCTTGCCAACGTTGGTCTCGAACTGCTCCAACAATTACGGTTCGTTCCAGTTCCCCGAAAAGTTGATCCCGCTTTTTATCAACAACATCCGTAACAACAAGCCGCTGCCGGTTTACGGCAAAGGCGAAAACATTCGTGACTGGCTATGGGTGGAAGACCATGCCCGGGCGATTGATGTCATCTTCCACAAAGGGAAAGTGGGCGAAACCTACAATATTGGCGGGCACAACGAGTGGACAAACATCAGCCTGATTAAACTGATGTGTTCGATCATGGACCGCAAACTTGGCCGGGAACAAGGGGCTTCGGAAAAGCTGATCACCTATGTAAAAGACCGCGCCGGGCACGACCTGCGTTATGCCATTGACTCAACCAAATTACAACGTGAGTTGGGCTGGGTGCCAAGTCTTCAGTTTGAAGAGGGATTGGAGAAAACCATCGATTGGTACCTCGAAAACGAAGAATGGCTGAAAAATGTCACCAGCGGCGATTACCAGAAGTACTACGAAGAACAATATCAGAAACGCTGATTTTGCACATTGAGCGTCTCTCTGAGAGGTGGCTCAATGGTTTTATTCATGCCCTTTCATTTTGCCTTGGTCAAAACCATTGCTTAACTTGTGTTGGAAATTGAAAAATCCTTAAATGAGCCGACATTGCCTTTTGTTCATACAACTGCTCTTGGTGTCATTCTCAGTGTGGTCGCAGGATTTGGCTCCCGACCCTGACTTCACCGAGAAGCTGGCTGCAAGTGATAAAATTGCTTGGCTGAAGAAGGCTGCATTTGCAGAACGGGAAAGTTATTCCGGTTACGACCTTACTTTTCAGCGCATGATTTGGGAAGTTGACCCAAGCGAGAGGTATATCAAAGGATCGGTGACTTCTTATTTTCACCCACAAAAAGCCGGCTTTTCCCAAATCGAATTCGACTTAACGGATGCTTTGCAGGTTGATTCGGTCATTTTTCACGGAGAACCTGTCGGTTTTAATCATGCAAATAATGTGGTTTCGGTTGATTTTTCAGGTGAGCTTCCTGTTGATCAGGTTGATTCGCTGGTTGTCTGGTACCAGGGGATCCCTCCAACTTCCGGGTTTGGCTCTTTTGAGGTAGGGAATACCGATGCCGGAAATCCCGTGTTGTGGACACTTTCGGAACCATACGGGGCAATGGAATGGTGGCCTTGCAAACAAAGCCTGGCCGATAAGATTGACTCCATCGAGGTAAAAGTAATCTGTCCGGAAGGGAATAAGGTGGCCGGAAACGGGAAGTTGATTTCAGAAACAACAACGAACGGAAAAACTACGGTGGTTTGGAAACATCGATATCCCATTGCAACTTACCTGGTGGCAATGGCTGTGACTAATTATGCTGATTTTACCGATTATGTGGATTTGACCGGGGGCGGAAAAATTGAAATTTTGAACTATGCCTATCCGGAGCAATTGGATTTGTGGCAAAAGTCGACGGAGAATACCGGGCTTACCATGGAGTTGTATAATGATTTGATTGGCAGTTATCCGTTTGCTGATGAAAAATACGGGCATGCCCAATTTGGTTGGGGAGGAGGCATGGAACACCAAACAATGAGTTTTATGTACAACCTCAACTTTGGCCTGGTTGCCCACGAAATGGCACATCAGTGGTTTGGCGATTGCATCACGCTTGCCAGCTGGCACGATATCTGGCTTAACGAAGGTTTTGCAACCTACATGACCGGATTGTGCTACGAACGGTTACTTGACGGGCAATACTGGGATTTGTGGAAAAAACAGCAGGTTGATAAAATCACGGCTGTTCCTGGTGGTTCGGTTTACGTGGCCGACACCACCAATGTGAACACCATCTTTAGTTCGCGCCTGTCCTATTCCAAAGGGGCTTACCTGCTTCATATGTTGCGCTGGGAATTGGGTGATGAGGACTTCTTTAACGGGCTTCGAAACTACTTTAATGACCCGAAAATAAAATACGGTTTTGCTTCCCAGCAGGATTTTGTTGGTCATATGGAAGCAGCCGGGGATACCACCCTGACCCGGTTTTTTGATGAATGGTACTATGGTTCCGGGTATCCCGAGTTTCAGATTAGCCATTACACCGATTATGGCGATAACGGGAAATACAAAGTTTCGGTAACCCAAACTACCTCCGATGGAGCCATTGACTTTTTTACCATGCATTTGCCCTTTCGGGTGTGGAAAAACGGACAAAGTACCGATTTGCGTTTGTACCAGACCAGTAAGGAACAAACTTTTGAGATTGGGGAGAAACCGGATTCTATCCAGTTTGATCCCGATCGGTGGCTGATAACAAAAAACACATTGATCACGCATTCGGAGGAGGTAGTGGAGGAACAGTTCTGCATCTTCCCAAACCCGGTTAGCAGGGAACTTAACTACAAGGTTCGTGCAGGGGAACAGGTACTTCAATATGCTGTAACCGACACTGACGGTCGGGTAATTATCCAGCACGATCTTCCGGGATCACATCACATTAATACAACAGAGCTTCCGCAGGGTATTTATTTCCTTCAAATAAAAACGAACAGAAGGGTTTATTCAGGGTCATTTGTAAAGGCAGACTAATTTCAGGTCAAGACTAAACTTTCATGTAAAGATCGCTTCATCGTCGTACCTCCTCCTCGCGATGACGTCACTCCGAGGATCCCGATAACTTCTATGTTGTATTCCAAATATTCTTGCATAAATTTCCACTGTTGGTGT
>JBNKTK010000165.1:0-5841 GCA_050298035.1 Mangrovibacterium sp.
AGGGAACAACCGACAGTGCCCTACCCGAAGCTGTTGGTCAACTGTATGTAGCTAAGTTTTTCCCTGCCGAAGCCAAAGAACGCATGGTTCAGTTGGTCGAAAACCTTCGGATTGCCCTCGGAAACAGAATTGAACAGCTAAGCTGGATGAGCGATGAGACCAAACAAAAAGCCGCCGAGAAATTAGCTACCATCACCGTAAAAGTTGGCTACCCTGATAAATGGAAAGACTACTCAAACTTGCAGGTTTCAAGGGATTCGTACTTTGAGAATGTGATTAATTCGGGACGTTTTGATTTTGCTGAGATGGCCGGAAAAATCAACAAACCGGTTGACAAAACAGAATGGCAAATGCCCCCGCAAATGGTGAATGCCTATTACAATCCTTCGGCAAACGAAATTGTTTTTCCGGCTGCAATCCTGCAACCTCCTTTCTTTTATATGAATGCCGACAATGCAATCAATTACGGTGCTATCGGTGTGGTGATCGGACATGAGATGACCCACGGGTTTGACGATCAGGGAAGGCAATACGACAAAACCGGTAACCTGAACGACTGGTGGACCGAAGATGACGCCAAACAGTTTAAGGAACGTACCGACATCCTGGCTGACCAATACGATCAGTTTGTGGTACTCGATACGATCCATGCCAACGGCAAGCTCACCCTGGGTGAAAACATTGCCGACCTTGGTGGTATAAACGTTGCACTTGATGCACTTAAACTAACGTTAAAAGGCGACGAAAAAGAAATTGACGGGTTCACCCCGCAACAACGGTTCTTTTTGGCCTACGCGCATCTTTGGGCTCAAAATATCCGCGACGAAGAAAAACTTCGCCTGACAAAAACGGATGTCCACTCGCTGGGCAGATACCGCGTTCTTGGCCCGCTGCGCAACATCCCGGCTTTCTACGAAGCGTTTAACGTTAACGAGGGCGACCAAATGTACCTGCCCGATAATGCAAGAGCTGTGATTTGGTAGATTATTAAAAAGAAAGAGTTGTCAAAAATGGATGAATCATTTTAATATTTACCTCAGTGTTCTCTGTGTGTAACTTTGTGCAACTCTGTGGTTAAGTTATTTGTATTTAACCACAGAGTCACACAGAGGAAAAACACAGAGTTTTTTTGACAACTCTTTCTTTTGTCAAACCATTACAATCTCCTACCAACTAAACAGCACACATCATCTTTTCCATCTCCTCAGCCATAATTTTTACACCTTTCTCAATGTCGCTTGGTTCGGCATTGGTAAAATTCATGCGAATATGCCGGTTCCCCTGCCCTTTCGTAAAAAACGAATTGCCCGGAACGAAAATCACGCCCCGCTCCATGGTACGATGAATCAACTCGTCGGAACGTAAGCCTTCCGGCAAAGTCAGCCAAATGAACATACCGCCAGCCGGCCGGGTTACCTGTACTTCTTCCGGCAAATAACGCTCAAGCATTTCACCCATAAAACCACACTGCTCGGCATATTTGGCGCGTATCCGCTGCAAATGCCCGTCCAGATCATAATGAGTCAGGTAATGGTACAAGGTGTACTGGGTCAGGTTATTCGGATTGAGGTCGGTCGATTGCTTGGCCTTGTCAAAATGCGGCACCAATGCTGGCGGCAACACCACCCAACCATTGCGCAAACCGGGAGCCACCATTTTCGAAAACGAGCCAGTCCAGGCCACATGTTCCGGCGCATACTTTTTCACCGGGGCCGGAAACTCACCCTCAAAACAAATCTCATTGTAGGGATCGTCCTCCAATAAAAACTGGTTGTACTTCCGCAGCAACAAAGCCAAATCCTGGCGTTTTTCGTGCGAATAACTGATGCCAGAAGGGTTTTGCGCATTCGTCACCGCATACATCAACTTAATATCGTCATTCAGAAACAGGTCTTCAACCTGTGACAGATTGGCCCCGTCATCATCCAAATCAACTTCCCGAAAATCGGGCAGGTAGGCCGACATGGCCTGAATAGCCCCCAGGTAGCTCGGCTTTTCTAAAATCACCCCGTCGCCGGGATTGATGAACAGCTTCGATACAATATCGATGGCCTGCTGCGAACCATTGGTGATAACAACCATTTCCGGTGTGATGGCCATGCCGTACTTGGCGCTGTAGCGATTGGCAATCCATTCACGCAAGGGATAATAGCCCATTGAGCCGGCATATTGCAGAATGGTGCGACCGTGATCAGCCATCACGGCACGTGTGCTTTCGGCCAGCTCGTCAACCGGGAACAGCGAGGGGTTTGGCAAACCGCCGGCAAAGGAGATCATCTCCTTTTGGCCAACAACATTCAGAATACTCCGGACAAACGAAACCGGGATGTTCCGGAACTGTCCGGAAAACTTCTCTTCGGGAAACTGATTTTCCATACTCATTTATTTAAGGTTTATCATCGACAAACAAAAAGCCCTTCCCGGGGCTGACCACACCGGAAAGGGCTTTGACAAAATGCAATACAGTCCCATTCCTATGTGGCCAATTCCACACAGACAAGCGCGACGACTGCAATAATTGTATTTGTAAAAATTTGCTTCATGCTGAATACAAAAAAGGCCATCCTCCGAAGAGAATGGCCTTGATTAAAACTTGTAATATCTTATATCCATACTCTTCCCTTGCCTACGCGGTGACCGCGATTGCGACGACGAGAATAATATGGATAGCTTGTTTCATCATTGTTCCGCAAAGAAAATAGATTTTCCCTTCCGACAATGCGCTTCAGCAATTTTTTTCAAACCCAACCGAAAAGATTTAAAATGACGAAGAATCTGTTAACAAATAGCCTGGATGAATTCCGATCTGGATTAAGAGGTGTCATCTTCTTAAAACTGAGCCTCACCAATTTCTCATAAAAAACGATTGTTCAGCATTGTAACAGCAACTACCGGCTTTGGGTATAATCAAAAGAACTGTGTATTGTTCTAATGCAGTTCATATATTTGTATATTTTGATTTCGATATTACAATTATGACAGACAAGGAACTCAACATACAATATTCCGGGATTTGCAACAATCTGGCAGAACGCAGGTTAAAACCGGCTTTCGACCAGTTGGAAACCCTCATTACCGAAAACGGACTGGGACTTTTGTACGACGAATGGCGGAACCTGGATCAAACCTATCATTACATGCTTCAATATACCGTTGAAGGCATACGGGATCCGGAAAGGCAAAAAGTGTATCGCCGGTTAATTGTTTCAGCATTCGAACTGGCCGATAAAGTAAACGAAGCCATTCGTTCTAAATATTCCTCTTCCATTGAATATGAAAAGAAACGAATATTCAAAAATCAATTTATTATCGATTTTGAATCCTTCTTTACCGAACTGGAAGACTTTTATTTACGCGATGAGTTGCAATCATCAGCTAATAATAAAGAAGACATTGCATCTGAAAACTTAGCTAAAGCTGTCGATCACCGGCAAAAAATCCTCCGGCTGTTTTATCATGTTTGGTTGCGCGACCATTTGGGTTCCGAAGAAATTAAGCTGCTCGAAAAGTTTTTTTCAAGCCCTTTAATTCTGGTTCCATACAAATCGTTTATTGTTTCGGCTTTAACCTTAAGCCTGCAACGACATTTCGATGAAGCAAAATTCACTTGGCTGTTCAATGCATTCGCAATGGAGGAAACCGATGTTAATCAGCGGGCTTTGGTTGGATTGCTGATTAACTTTTATCAATATGACTCCCGGATGCCGTTTTATCCCGAAATCACCGGAAGATTAAAAATTTTGAACGAGAATCCGGAATTCAAACAAAACCTGGAACGGATCATTGTCCAGTTGATCAGGAGCAAAGAAACGGAAAAACTCCAGCAACGAATCCGCGATGAGCTTATTCCTGAAATGATTAAAATCAGTCCTACGCTGAAGGATAAAATCAACCTCGATAGTTTGATGGAAGAAGGGTTTACTGACGACAAAAATCCTGACTGGCAGGAAATCTTTGAGGAATCGCCGGAATTGATGGATAAAATGCAGGAGTTCTCTGAACTGCAAATGGAAGGAGCCGATGTTTTTATCGGGTCATTTGCCATGCTGAAATCGTTTCCCTTTTTCAATGAAACAGCCAACTGGTTCATCCCGTTTTTCATTGAAAACCCTGAAATACATGAGACTATTGATCTTTCGGACGAAATAAACCGGAGTTTTGTTGAAACAATTAGCAAGGCGCCAATTTTGTGCAACTCGGATAAATACTCGTTTTGCCTCAGCATTCAAAGCCTGCCGAAGGAAAACCGCGAGTTCCTGGCACAAGGGGTCAATGCAGAAATGGATCAACTCAACGAAATTGAAAGCGAAGAAGAGCTGACCGGGGCGGGACGGAAAGCAGAGTTTGTTTCCAACCAGTATATTCAGGATTTATATCGTTTTTACAAACTGTATCCCCGGAAGAACGATTTTGACGATATTTTTGGCTGGCGTTTCGATTTTCATCATAAGATAACCCTTGGAGATATTTTAAAAGAAGATGAAAAGATGCTCCGGAATATTGCTGAATACTACTTCTCGAAGAATTATTTTGAAGAAGCAGCCGGAATTCTTGAATACCTGTTGACCATCGAAAAGAATGGGGAACTTTACCAGAAAATCGCTTTTTGTTATCAAAAGCTGGGTGATTACGAAAAAGCGCTGGACTTATACCGAAAGGCCGAGCTATACGAGTTGAACCGCTTGTGGAACCTGAAAAAAATTGCTCTTTGTTACCGAAACCTCAAACAGCCTGACAAGGCACTGGAATATTACAAAGAAGCTGAAAAATTGAATCCGGACGATTTAAACAACCAGTTGAACGTGGGACATTGTTTGCTCGAACTGGATCAGTTTGACGAAGCGCTGAAATGTTATTTCAAACTGGAATACCTGGCCCCCGGCAATAAAAAAGTGTGGCGTCCCATTGCCTGGTGTTCGTTTCTGACAGGTAAAAAGGAACAGGCCGAAAAATATTTCCTAATGCTCATGGAGGAAAGCCCCAGCAAACACGACCTGATGAATATGGGCCACGTTCAGTGGAGCCTGGGAAACCGGAAAGCCGCGCTGGATTATTACATGCAATCCATTTCCAAAACCGGCTTTACCGAAGCTGAATTTGTGTCTGTTTTTGAAGAGGATTTACCCCAGTTGCTCCTGCAAGGCATCGAAAAAGACGATGTGCCCATCATGCTCGACCAACTGAGATATTTTGTAGAAAAATAGCGGAAGGCCGGATGCGGATCGGAATCCGCATCACCCGATTAACATGTAAAAATAACGGGGTGCCCTGGCTCCTTCCCCATCCTTAAGAAATAAATAATGCCTAACTATTGACTTTGGAGTAATGAGAGCCTATTTTATCGGGTAAGTGTTTTTTGAATTGTAGCATTGACATTCCCGCAATATGGAAAAAACGCTGAAATACCTGATGAGTGCCCTGCTCCGGCAACCGTTCTGCTTTAAGCAAGGTAAAACTATTGGCATAATCGCCATCTGTTGGTTATTTGCCATCGCGGGGCATGCTCAAATCCTGACCGATGACCACAACCTGGCTGTTGACCTGATCTACCAGGCCGAATCACAAATTAAAGACGAAGATTATTTTCAGGCTGTCGAAAACCTGGAAACAGCCATTAAGCTTGACTCTGTTATTAAAGAAGCCTACGTTCTTCTTTTTCAGGCATACTACTTTATGGATGATATGGAAACCGCGGCCAACTACCTCCGAAAAGCAAAACTCATTTTTGTTGAAGATGATGAACTGTGCTATTACCTGGGCAAGATTTTCCAGCACGAGGGAGATACCGATCAGGCCATTTCTGAATTTGACCAGGCCATAAAATGGGGAATGATAAATGGG
>JBNKTK010000166.1:0-5748 GCA_050298035.1 Mangrovibacterium sp.
TTTGCGTGTTGACAACAAAAAAGTAAATTTGAGTTATCTAATAAAAACAACCAGACAGAGTTTACTTTACACTCCCTAAAATAAATGATATATTTAACAAATCAACTTTCAGAAACCGTAACCCATCTTTATGAAGCCCAAAACTAAACTCTTGTTTTCCTTTTTCCTATGCTCAATTAGCAGCGTTATAATAGCACAGCCAGTCAATATCAATACTGCAAAAACCATAGCAGAACATCATCTGGCATCAATTAGTGAACCAATACTAAAATCAACAGCTACTCAACGAAGTACCTTTCACTTTACGTCGGTTAAGACGGTAGTCGAGAATAAAGATACTCTTTACTATATTCTAAACGATACAATTAACAAGGGTTTTGTTATCGTTTCTGCAGACCAGCGTGCCTGGCCAATATTGGCTTATTCTACAGAAGGAAGCTTCAATGAGAAAAAACAACCGGAAGCTTTCACTGACTGGATGGACAACCGGAAGAAGGAGATTGAATACATTAAAAAGAACAACATTCAGGCCGACAATAATACAATTGCCGCATGGGAAAATCTGCATCTTAAAAGTTCAGCAGTGGAAACCACATCGGTGGAACCCCTGATAAAAACACAATGGGATCAGGGATGCTATTACAATTCCATGTGCCCGACAGATGCAGCTGGATCATGTGGTCATGTAGCCACCGGTTGCTCAGCTACAGCCATGGCTCAGATCATGAAATTCTGGAATTTCCCCACAAAAGGAATCGGTTCACATTCTTATTTTCATCCAGTTTATGGAAATCTTTCAGCCGATTTCGGTTCAACCACTTACCAATGGGGAGAAATGGCCAATAACGTCACAAGCGAAAACGATGCAGTTGCCACCTTGATGTATCATTGTGGGGTGTCGCTTGAAACCAATTATGGTTCAAATGCTTCAAGCGCCTGGGAGCCAAGAGATGAATTGGTGAAATATTTTAATTATTCTTCAAAGTCAATGTTGATTAAAAGAGATGCATTTTCATCCAAAAAATGGATTCAAATATTAAAGTCTGAATTGGATTTGGGACATCCTATCTCGTACACGGGAAGCAGCTATACAGTTGGACATGCCTTTATCTGTGATGGATATCAAGGTGAGGAATATTTCCATTTCAACTGGGGGTGGAGCGGTTCTTTCGATGGATATTTTTATTTAGGAGATCTGAATCCTGGCGGAAGTAATTTCAGTTTGTACCAATTTGCTTTGATAGACCTTGTCCCGGGAGATTTGCCCGATGGGCACAATGGTTTCTTTCTGTCATCAAATGTTTTGGATATAGCTACCAAAGGGGGGACTACTTCTATTAATATTTGTTCAAGTTCAAACTGGACAGCTTCATGCAATCAAGAGTGGTTATCGCTGAACGCAAACTCAGGAGTTGCAGGCAAAACAACACTTACCCTGTCTGCTCCTGAAAACAAAGCCGGTATCGACCGTTCAGCTACAATTACAATATCTGCGGCAGGTTTCGGCACCCAAACGATTATTGTAAATCAATTGATTAAGGTGAATGTTACGCCAGGGAATTTATATAATACTTTAGAGGATAAAATATGTAGAACGACACAATTGACCTTAAAAGGTACTATGGATGCCCGTGATTTTAAAACTATGCGAGATGCCATGCCTGCATTAACTGATGTTGATTTAAGCGAGGTAACAATTGTTGCATATACTGGCACAGAAGGTCCGAATGAAAATAATAATATTGAATACCCCGAAAACGAAATCCCCTCCAATGCATTTAATATAAGTTCTTGCCAAGGTCACTGTTTTCTTAAATCAATCATTCTTCCTACAACAATTACATCAATTGGACCTTTGGCTTTTGCCAATAGTAAAAATTTAACAAAAATAGATATTCCGGAATCAGTTACCAATATTAGGGACCGGGCGTTTAATTCATGTATTGCTTTAATAAATGTTGATAAAAACAATCAAAGCTATTCAAGTATTGATGGTGTCTTGTTTAATAAAACACAAACAGAACTAATACAGTGCCCAATTTCAAGATCGGGGAACTACACTATTCCTTCCTCGGTAACTACTATTGAATTCTCTGCTTTTGAATCATGCAGTAAATTAACCGGTATAACAATGCCTTCTTCAGTCATTTCAATTGGACATAGTGCGTTTTCAAAATGCAATGGGATAACAAGTATAACAATCCCATATTCAGTTACTTCAATTCAGGACTTGGCATTTATATCATGTAGTGCTTTAATCAATGTTGAAAAAAGCAATCCGAACTATTCAAGCATTGACGGTGTATTGTTTGATAAAGAACAAACTGTATTAATACATTGTCCAACTTCAAAAAACGAAACCTACACGATTCCGTCTTCGGTAACTTCAATTAGATCCCATGCTTTTTATGAATGTATAGGGTTGACGAGCGTCGCAATTCCTTCGACAGTTACTTTAATTGAGGTTGCTGCTTTTGCGTACTGTAGAGGATTAACGACAATAAATATACCGGTATCAGTTACTGCTATCGGAGCTTTTGCCGTTGCCGGATGTGGAGAATTAACCTCCATATCAATACCTTCTTCGGCAACAACTATAGGAATGTGTGCCTTTCAAGATTGCCGTAAATTAAGTACAATCATTGCTTATCCAATCTCTCCTATAAATCTGAATTCGTCATTTAGCGTTTTTGATAATATTAATAAATACACTTGTACCTTATATGTTCCATATGGATCAAAGACTAGCTACCAGTCAGCTAACCAATGGAAAGACTTCACCAATATTGTTGAAATGTCAGGAATCCTTCTTTCGAAGAATAGTATTGGCATGGGGCCAAAAGCTAATACAACCCCTATAATAATATCTTCCAGCTCAAACTGGAATGCAACATCAGATCAAACATGGTTAACCATTAATCCTTCAAGCGGAACTGCTGGTCGTGATTCAATTAATCTTACGATATCATAAAATCCAGTCATAACAATCCGCACAGCAACAGTAACACTATCAGCAACAGGAATAGATTCACAAATAATCACAGTAACACAATATGGCAAAACTGAGGTCTCTGCTGGAAGTTTAAAAACCGTATTGGCTGGGCAATTATCTACAACTACAAGTCTTTCTCTAACTGGGGTTATCGATGCCCGTGATTTTAAGACTATGCGTGACGAAATGCCTGCATTAACTAATATTGATTTGAGTGGTGTAACCATTGCCGCTTATTCAGGAACAGAAGGAACAGAAGGCACAAATAATATCTATTATAAACAGGATTGCGTTCCTCAGAGAGCTTTCTATAATGACAATGGATATGGTAAGACTAGCCTTAATTCAATAATCTTACCCAATTCGGTTACTTCAATTGGATATTTAGCTTTTAGAGATTGCGATGGCTTATCTGCCATCGAGATTCCTCCTCAGACTCAATCAATTGAACATTCTTCTTTTTCTTTTTGTAACGGGTTGATGAGTGTAACAATTCCATCTTCGGTCACTTCAATTAAAGAAAAGGCATTTCATTTATGTGATGCTTTAATCAATGTTGATATGAACAATCCAAACTATTCCAGTATTGATGGTGTCTTGTTTAATAAAACACAAACAGAATTAATACAGTGCCCGATTTCAAAATCAGGAGACTATACAATCCCTTCATCGGTATCCTCTATTGTAAGCTACTCATTTTACGATTGTAAAGACTTATTGACAATATCAATCCCTTCGACGGTTACTTCTATTGGGGCTTTTGCTTTTTGTGGCTGCACCGGATTAACCACTTTAGCAATTCCTTCTTCGACAACAACTATCGAAACATGGGCTTTTGGAAGCTGTGATAAATTAACTACAATCTATGCTTATCCAACTTCGCCAGTAGATTTAAGTTCTTCACCTTACGTTTTTGCTAATGTCGATAAATACAATTGTATTTTATATGTTCCTCATGGATCAAAAGCTGCTTATAGTGAAGCCAACCAATGGAAAGATTTTTTATATATTGTGGAGCTATCCAACCAGTTACCAATTGCTAGTGCAGGAAATGACCAAACAGTGGATGAGAACAGCATTTTCAGTCTTGACGGCACCGCTTCCTCCGATCCTGAAGGTACAGAACTAAGCTATCTGTGGACAACACCGTCTCAATTCACCACAGATTCTGTCACTGAATCAAAACCTACTTTTACAGCCCCTGAGGTTACTAAGGATACCACATTTACCATTACATTGGTGGTAAATGACGGAATGCTTGATTCTCAGGCAGACACCATAAAAGTTACGGTTCTGAATACAATAAAGACCGGCATAGATGAGATGGATAAAACATCTAAGTTTTATGTCTACCCAAATCCGACCACCGGTTTAGTAAAAGTCTCGATGAATGATTTGATAGAACAATTTTATACGATAGAGGTATACAATGGAATGGGGCAGTTAAAGCTCAGCCGGGAAAAAGCCTCATGCATTGACTTGTCATCGTTTAGTAGCGGTATTTATTTAATTAAGCTAAATGCCAGAACTAAAAGTTATTTTCAAAAAATAATAAAGAATTAAAACAAAGAGCGTGTTATAACACAAGTAACCGTTGCACAACCCTTTGATTTTGCTTCAGGATTCTCTTTGGGGTAGAAAAATCATTGACTTGCGTTCTTTATTTCACCCGCTTTTAATGCCAGGGGTTTTCGGGGATTAGTTTTCAGAAGGCTTTAAAACGAGGCCAAAAGCGGGCATCTCTGCCGTCGTTTCTACATCGTTTTTGATAAACTTCAGCTCTAAACAAAGCTGACTCATCAACAATTGCAACTGTTTTGCGTTTATAAGTTGCAGACATAAAGGCAAATGAACGAGCAAGCAGTTAATGTATTTTGGTTTCGTCGTGATTTGAGGATCAATGATAATCACGGGTTATTTCGGGCGCTGACTTCCGGAAAGCCGATTCTGCCGGTATTTGTTTTTGATACCGAGATACTGAACGACCTGGAAGATAACGACTCGCGCTTAACCTTCATTTTGGGGCAGCTGCAAAAAATGCAGGACTTGTTTGAAGTCATGGGCAGCTCATTCTGGGTTTACCATGGCAAGCCCCTTGATGCTTTTAAACGGCTTGTTTCGGAATACAAGGTTGAAGCCGTTTTTGCCAACCATGATTACGAACCTTATGCCCGGTTGCGCGACAAGGAAGTTGGAGAATTCCTGACCTCGATGGGGATAAAATTGCAGACTTACAAAGACCATGTCATCTTTCACAAGAATGAGGTTTTAAACAACGAAGGTAAGCCCTACACGGTTTTCACCCCATACAGCAAAAAATGGCTGTCGTTGCTAAATGACGATGCTTTGGAGCCATTCCCTTCGGAAAAACAGTTGGACAACCTGCTTCAAATGCCGCCTCTTCGCAAGTACCACCACCCGGATTTGGGGTTCAGGCATGGTCGGTATGAAATTCCTGACATGAAAATAGACGAAGGGATTTTAGCCAACTATGCCGAAAAAAGGGACTTTCCCGCGATGGATGCAACTTCGCGCCTGGGAGTTCATTTGCGCTTTGGCATAATTAGCATCCGTGAGGTGACGGCCGCTGCAAGGAAATTATCTGCCGTGTTCTTAAATGAGCTGATCTGGCGGAATTTCTACATTGATATCTTGTGGCATTTTCCTCATGTTGAACATCGTGCATTTAAACCGGCTTATGACCAAATTCAGTGGCTGAATTCGGAGAAGGATTTTGCCCGCTGGTGCGAAGGAAC
>JBNKTK010000167.1:0-5697 GCA_050298035.1 Mangrovibacterium sp.
GCAGCACCGGCATACAACTGACACCGATCACGGCATCAATGGCCCCTTCCTCGACCAGGCCAACCGCAACTGTTGTCCCTTCGGCAACCAGGGTGGTGTAACCCAGCCCCTCAGCTTTTGTTAATACACTGTCGATCTGACAACCTTTGCACCCGGCGCAAATCAATCCCAGCGAATCCAGCTCCGCCTGGCAGCTTTGCGTATTTTTCAAACATTGTGGCAAAAGCAACAACCGGCGGTCGAAAGGAGTGGCCGCAATCACATCGCGCCAAATCTCATTCCCGCACAGCACAATCGTAAAATCAAGGTATTCGTCATCCATCCCCAGATTTTGAAGCAATTCGAACGCCAGCTCCTGCAAACGATCAAAGTCTGCTGGTGGCGCCAGTTTCTTTCCGGCCACCAGCGCATATGCTTCCTTCCGCAACAAATTGCGCAGCTTTACATCCGTGGGAACTTTTAACAGTCGTTGCGTTTTGATCATTTACTAAATACTTTACAATATTGGTTGTCTTGTTTTCTCAGATATTACATCTTATAAACAAATCAGCGAACTTATCCGTAAGCGCCAAATCCGAAAAAGGCGCGTTTTTTAGCAAATTTGTATGCCCATTTTTTCTCCGGGATAGCCTTTCCTGAGCCATGACTGCAAATCTTTTGCATGGCCAGCAGGCGGGCTGCCTCGTTTTCGCGTCCGGAAGTATCAGCAGCCCCATATTTTTCAACAAAACGAACCAGCCATTGCGGATCTTCCATGATAATGCAGCCGGATGTTTTTTTCGGAAGCTCTACCTTCAAATCATTCAAAAATGCCGATGAACGATAAATCTCAGCCAGCGGCTTTTCGCCAATCCTATCGGTGGCAAACTGAATGACCGGGCAAGGCTCAATGTAACCCGAGGCATTAATATGATGGCTCAGGCCGGAAGCTGCCGGGCAGAGCCCTTTCCCTTCCGCATCCCAATAGGCATCAATAATTGCTATTTTGTATTTCGAGCGTGCCTCAACAATGTGGGTACGCAGTCGTTAAAATTAATTTTTTGTCCAGGCTCAGTTCAACCGTGGCATTCTCGCCGACTGGCCGGTAAATGTAGTACCACAAATAAAGCACTCCCCGGTCGATCAACGATTGGATGAAAGCAGGCGATAGAGCCAACTCCAGGTTCGATTTGCAGACACTCATGGCCACACCGGTAACCAAACCAGTACTGGTCGCATTGTCAATGGCCAGTTGCGTGCGCTGGTACACATCCGCCCCTCCCCGCCTGACATCGGCAACCTCCTCATCACCCTCAAAACTGATCAGAGGCGAAACATTACCGCACTGGCGGATTTTTTCGGCTACCTCCGGGGTTAGCAATGTACCGTTCGTAAATAACTGAAAATAACAATCGGAATGCTTCTTAAATATGTCGAACAGCGGCTTGTACAACAAAGGTTCGCCACCGAGGATGCCAAAAAAGTACGAACCCTGAGCTTTAGTTTCAGTGATAATCCCATCCAACTGTTCGGGTGAAAGGCGGCTGTTCTTCTTCTTCCCCATCACCCAACACCCCTGGCAATTCAGGTTGCAATCGTCGGTCACCGAAATAAAATGAAAAGCCGGAAAGAATTCACCTTTTTTCAACCGTCGTTGAAAACGGCTAAAACCAAGCGTTCCTTTTACGCCCATGTTGTAAACAAATTTATACAGGCATCGCTTATCGGTTTTAAAAAGTAATTGCTTCAACATATCAGTCTGTTTTTCGGACACTGTTTTTCAATTCTTCCAAGGCTTTCCGCCGTTCTTCTTCGGCCTGTTGCACTACCCCCTGACGGAAAATATTTTTCCGTGCCTGGTTGCGTTCATTCAACAAGACAAGCAAACTGCCCTGTTTCCCCGATGTGCCGACTGTCTGCTCACCAGGTTCGGCACCCGATAAAACCGAATTTTCGGACAACCGCGGAAACATGATCGCCGAAGCCGGACATGTGCGCCCGCATGCCGGACAATTATTCTTGCAAGCCAACGGATTAACTACCGTCAGGCTTTTTTTGTCATACTTGTAAACCCCGAACAGGCAAAACCGGGCACATTGCCCGCAAAGCGTACAGCGTGAGGTGTCAATTACCGGGAACCAGGCCGGCACCTTCAAACTTGTTTTTTGTTGCTGATAGTTGGCAGTGCCTGTCTTAACCAAATAAGTTGATTTCAATTCTTCCAGAACCTGCTCATTCCTAAACTCTCTAAAATTCACCACATCAAACTCTCCGAAATCGACTCCGCCTTGCCGCAACATATTCTTCACGGCCCGCGAATAACATGCAACAATCAATTTCCGGGGATAGGTAGAAGCAATTTCCTGCAGATATTGCTGACCATGAACTGAGAAAGCACACAGGTCACTTAGCTCCAACACGTCTGCATCCAAATGCTTCAACCCGTCAGCCAGTTCATCAGCCCGCTTTTCGGAGATGACACCTGCACTGCAACGACAAAAAAGTATAACAGTTGAGTTTTTCATCAGTCAGTTTCAATTCGAAATACTAAATAAACTAAAATCAATTGGAATGGAAAACCTCTGAACAACTAATCAGAAGTCATTAACAAATATGATGTGACAACATGTATCTAAATTCTCTAAAAAGAAGTTATTAATAGCAGTCCTTTGCCATTTCCTGACTGGTTGCTACAATATGTTCTCTATCCGTTGACAGAAATCATTTTGTCATTATTACATATTTCACCCAATTTAACAAAACTGAATTACTTTTTTCTATATTTAAAAACCAATAAACCAAACGTTGACAGCATTAAACAAACAACAATGAACCGAAAACTTTACCTGCCTTTACTGCTATTGGTTGCATTTTGCTCAACCATCAATGCTCAAAGCCAATTCCCACAGCAAATCAACGCTCAACTAGAACGGTTTATCCTCGAAAATGTACAGGAAAAAATCTACCTGCAAACTAATTCGAATAACTATCTGGCTGATGATACCATCTGGTTTAAATCAACCGTGGTCAATGCCGTCACCCATTCGCTGGTTGGTAATGAATTGTTGTATTATGTCGATTTAATTTCACCCGAAAACAAAGTAGTTCATCACCAGGTTTATGTCTTTGAAAACGGTTGCTCTGACAGCTATCTGCCATTAAATGGCAAGTTTTCCGTCGGGAGTTACAAAATGCTGGCCTACACCAATTATATGCGCAATTTCCCGAATGAGTTCCTGTTTCAAAAAACGATCAACATCGTCCCGAATAAAATGGAACAAACCGACTGGGAGTTCCGTTCCCGCGTAGTACCTTTTGCCAACGGGGATTCCGTATTTGTAACGTTTTATTCACACAGTTCCAATGGGCGCGAGGTTAACGAACCGGTCGATGTGCAGGTTCGTCTGGCACACGGCACAATCCTTGGTGAAAAGTGCCCGGTTACCAATAATGAAGGACGGTTCAGCTTTGTTGTGCCCGACTCTCTGAAATTACCCAATGCTTTGCTCACCGTTCGTCAATCCAACCAGGACAACCAAAGCAAGTATCGAATCAGTCTCTCGATACAGAAACCGGATTTACAATTTCTACCCGAAGGAGGTGAGTTGGTTAGCGGACAACGAAACCGGGTGGCTTTTCGGTGTGTTGACCCGGATGGGAAGCCGGTCCCCATTCAAGGGCAGATAAGCGATAGCCAGGGACAAACTGTTGCCCTTTTTTCGAGCAACTATCGCGGCATGGGAAGTACACTACTGACACCACTTACCGGACAGCAGTATGCTGCGCAAATCAACTATCAGGATTCCGTGTTTAAGTACGACTTGCCGGAAGCAAAAGCTAACGCATTCGGCCTTCAACTACTTGAGCAAACATCCGACAGCATCCGTCTTTCAATCATGAAGAACAGTGCGGGGAAAGCATCTTATATGTTGGTGGCCCACTGTCGCGGCAATATGCGTTACATGATCAGTGGAACTACCGGATCAAACCGGGCACAAGTAAGCATTCCAACAACCGATCTCCCGGAAGGCGTAATCACCATTACACTGTTTGTTGACCAGGTTCCATGTGCCGAACGACTTGTTTTCGTGAACCGGAACGAAAATATCGGATTTAAGATACTTGATCAACAAGGTGGTGAAAATCCCGGGGCTCCCTTCAAATTAAAACTAAAAGCTTCTCGTCCCGATGGAAGTCCTTTATCGGGAAACTTCTCGGTTTTGGCCTGGAACCGACAGTTGGAACACGCGATTGATACGCTGGAAAATATCCGAAACTACCTGCTATTTTCATCCGACTTGCAAGGTGAAGTACTTAGCAACACTGATGTGTTTAACACAACCGATCCGGAATACCAGGACAAACGCGACTTATTGCTGCTCACGCACGGGTGGCGACGCTTTACCTGGGAGGATGTGACCTGTTATACGGGTGAGCCGAAAAACTATCTGATGGAGCAGGGCTTGTACTTGGAAGGACAGGTTTACCGTAAGCTGAACGATAACCCGGCTCCCAAAAATCTGGAGGTAACTATCTTATTGAAAGGAGAGATCACAAATTATGCAGATAAGACCCGTACCGATGAAAATGGCCGTTTCCGCTTTAACCTCCCCGCTTTTACCGATTCGGTGATTCTGACCATTCAAACCAAAAACCGGTTAAAAAAACAATCGGACTACCGGATTGATATCCATTCGAACCTGGAGGACAAACGACTGGACGCTTATTCGTTCGACAGGGTTCAGTCCTCGGGCTACGCTCCTTTGGCGGTTAACCTGTCTATGTCAAACCAAATGGAACCCGAAAATGGAAAGGAGAAACCAACGGCTGTTACAGGAAACATTAAATTGCGGAAACCCCGTGTCAATAATTACTATTTCCCGGGTAAGGATACCTTTATGATTGAAGAGGTGGAAGCCCGCTCGCATTATCTGAACCAGCGCGATTCCATCATTGACATCGTAGGGCAGCCCGATGTGGTCATTGAATCAGCGCAGCTCAAGAAGCTGACCGAGGAACGGCCCTGGTATTCGAGCCTGTGGGACTTGCTCACAAACAGGGTTCCGGGCTTGCAAATTTTTAAAACCCCTTACCTGATTGGATCCGAGGTGAGTTACAACCTGGTTATTGCCGACGATAATGTTAAAAGCAGTGCAAAAATAGATACCAACTTGGTAGGGGGCCAAGCTTACACGGGCAAGAATACTTGGGAAATTTTCCAGACCCCCTTCATCTACAAAAAAATGACGCAGCCTGTTCTCTGCTTCCGTGTTAACGGCAACCCGGAAGGCTGCCTGTATATTTTTGTTGACAACATGTGTCTGAATGTCTGTAGTTTTCCAATCTATGACTTTTTAAGCCACATGGATCCGTCTGACATTGAATCAATTAATTTTATTGCCAAACCTAAAAACGTCGATATTGCGGCATTGCTCGGAATAAGTCTTCCAGCCATTCAGGAGAACCTTATCCCAACCGTTGGAAAACTTGGAAGTATCACCGATTGTCCCTATATAACAGCTACCGACATTAACCTAATGGATAAGCTAAGAAATGATATGCAGTCCAGGGTCTTTAGCCGGGTTGCGGCCCCGCCGTCGCTCCTGTATATTACAACCAAATCAAAAGGCGGTATTTTTTATCCGTTTGCGACGAAGGGAATTCAATCCATGTACCTGAAAGGACTGACCGCCAAACGCGAGTTTTACATTCCTAAAT
>JBNKTK010000168.1:0-5649 GCA_050298035.1 Mangrovibacterium sp.
ATTTACCCAACGGAAAGGAAACATCCACATTTTTCAGGTTGTGCCCCTTGCACCCGACCAACCTCAGCTCTTTGCCATTTCCGGGGCGGCGCGTTGACGGCACCACAATTTGATGTTCCCCGGTGAGGTATTTCGCAGTCAGCGTGTCGGCCTGCATTACCTCTTTGGGCGCTCCGGCAGCAACAATTTCGCCGCCATGGCGACCGGCAAAAGGCCCCATGTCCACCAGGTAGTCGGCCGACAGCATCATATCTTTGTCATGCTCCACCACAATCACCGAGTTGCCGGTGTCACGCAGTTTTTCGAGCGAGTTGATCAGCCGCAGGTTGTCGCGGTGATGCAGCCCGATGCTTGGTTCATCGAGAATGTAGAGCACATTCACCAGTTGCGAGCCAATTTGCGTGGCCAGCCTGATGCGTTGCGACTCGCCGCCCGACAAAGTCCCCGAGGCCCTGTTTAGCGACAGGTATTCCAGGCCCACATCCAGCAGGAAGCTGATGCGGGTGCGGATTTCCTTGATCACCTCGGTACCGATTTTGCGCTGTCGGTCGGAGATACGTTCCTCCAGATTGCTGAACCAGTCTTTCAACTCGGCAATGTCCATCTCGGCCAGTTCCGAAATGTTTTTGTTGTCTATTTTGAAGTATAACGATTCCTTTTTCAGCCGGTGCCCGTTGCATTCGGGGCAGTCTTTTTCGCGCACAAACTGGTTGGCCCACTTTTGCGCCGTTTTCGACGGGTTGTCGTCCCGCTGGCTATCGATGTATTTCACAATCCCCTCGTAACTCATCATGTAATTGACCGAGCTTCCCAGCGGGGAATTTTTCAGGGTGATCCGTTCGTTTGTCCCGTACAGGATAGCGTCAATCGCTTCGTCGGGGATTTCGCCCACAGGCGTTTTCAGGTCGAAACCGTACTTGTCGCCCAAAGCTTCAATTTGCCAGAAGATGAGCGTATTTTTATGCGGGCCGAGCGGTGCAATACCGCCTTTGCCAATACTTACTTTCGGGTCGGGAATAATTTTTTCCAGGTCAATCTCGGCAATCTGCCCCAGCCCGTTACACTTCGGGCAGGCGCCCTGCGGCGAGTTGAAGGAGAAGTTATGCGGCGCCGGTTCGTTGTACGAAATTCCGGAGGTCGGGCACATCAGCTGGCGGCTGTAATATTTCACGTCCTCCGATTCGTGATCCATGACCAGGCAGATGCCATGACCGTGTTTCATGGCTGTTTGCACCGACTCTTTCAGCCGTTTCAGGCTGTCCTTGTCTACCACCAGGCGGTCGATCACAATCTCGATGAAGTGATTTTTGTAGCGATCGACCCGCATGTTGGGTTTCAGTTCCTGCACCTCGCCGTCAACCCGGGCGTAGAGAAACCCCTTTTTGCGGGTTTGCTCAAACAGCTCGCGATAGTGCCCTTTCCGTCCCCGGACCAGCGGCGCCATCACATGGATACGCTTACCGGCAAAATGCTCCTGGATCAGTTTCAGGATTTGGTCGTCGGTGTATTTCACCATCTTCTCGCCGGTTTCGTACGAAAAGGCCTCCGAAGCACGGGCATACAGCAAACGCAGGAAGTCGTAAATTTCGGTCACCGTTCCCACTGTCGAGCGCGGGTTTTTGTTTGTTGTTTTTTGCTCAATAGAGATGACCGGGCTCAACCCGGTGATCTTGTCCACGTCGGGCCGTTCCATGTTACCCAGAAACGAGCGGGCGTAAGCCGAGAAAGTCTCGATGTAGCGCCGCTGCCCTTCCGCGTAAATGGTATCGAAAGCCAGCGACGATTTTCCGCTGCCGCTCAAGCCGGTGATCACCGTGAGCTTATTGCGCGGGATCTCGACATTTATATTTTGGAGGTTGTGGACACGTGCCCCGTGCACCACAATTTTTTCATCCTGATCGATCAATTCATCTGTCAGATCAACTGCTTCTGTTTCCTGCATCGCCATCAATTTGTTTTAGTCCGGAACCCTTCAACAGGGATTTTTATCGTGTATGTCTTTCCCTTGGCATTGGTCAGATAGGCCTCGCGCAGCCAGGGGTTCAGCATTTTCAAAATCTTATAGTTTGTGCCGTGTTTTTGTGCAAAATCCGCAAAATCTTTCACCGGGGTATTCACCTCAACCGTGGTGGTTTCCCACGTCGGGTATTTTTCATGTTCGCCCACATCAAAGCCAAAATCTTTCGGGTTTTCCATGACCAGTTTCAACGCCAGGATTCGGAACACATACCGGCTGGTTTCCTCGCCAAGCAGCAGGTCGAAATAATCGTCCTGGTTCTGGCGCTCCAACTGCTTGTCAACAAAGTGGCGGCCGCCATTGTACGAAGCAGCGACCAGCGTCCAGCTCCCGTACTTTTTGTACGAATCCTTCAGGTACTGACATGCCGCGTGGGTCGCTTTCTCAATGTGGTAACGTTCGTCCACCTCCGTGTTCACTTCCAGCCCGTAGTCGGTAGCCGTGCCTTTCATAAACTGCCAAAAGCCAACAGCCCCGGCAGGCGAAACTGCCCGCGGGTCGAAGCCGCTCTCGGCCAAGGCCAGGTATTTGAAATCATCCGGGATGGTGTCGGCTTTCAGGATCGGCTCAATCATCGGGAAAAAGCGCGGCGCCAGTTTCAAAAACCGGATGGTTTGCGAATGATAATAACTGTTCACCAGCATCTCGCGGTCGAGCGATTCCCTGACATCGAAAAACTCCAGCGGCACCCGCTCGCCTGCAAACTCCAGCTTTTCGGGCAATTTCACCGGCTTATACAGCGACGGCTCCCCGGCCGGCTCCTCTTTGGCCATTGGCAAGGTGTTTGACTCAAAAAACTGGTAGCCTGCCACCAGCAACGCTAAAAATACCAAGCTTAAAAAAATTCGGCTTATCACTTTCTTCATGGCTGTTTTCCCTTTCCTGAACTCATTCTGTCTATATCAACAATTTTATTTGAAACCGGTTCTAAAACGGGCACCAACTTAAAAACCTTGCTGCCCACCGCGATTTTTTCTTTCAAAAAACCGACTTCAAAAATGCAGTCGTTCAAACCAAAAGGCAAAAATAATGGATTTAAACGTGGCATTCAACGATGTCGGATTTATTTTCAGGAAAACGATGCTGGATCCTTGATTCTTGATTCTGGATTTTGGGTGCGGCGGTTTCCGAACCGCCGTTTTACAGGCTAAGCGAAATTTGCATCAAAAAATAATCGCGAATCACCAGCCTGGCGGCAGACAGGAAATCCGCGACACCCGGATTGCCTGATTAAGACTATTTCGTCCGCCACTTGCGGTAAATCGCGTGGGCCAGTATAATTCCGGCATAGCCAAGCAGCAGCGAGAAAATAAAATCTGTGGTATCGAAAGCAGGCGGCTGGTGATTAACATGGTAGCTGTAGGCCATGAAAAACAGGTTGACCAGCAGGCTGAACAACGGGTAGGCAATCACGAGACTAATGATATGGTACTTATTCAGGTAAAGCACCCAGTCGAGCGTAAACCCGGCAAACACAAGCAAAAACACACCGGGCAGTTCCAGCTGGCTGCCGGCAGGCAACTGGCTAAACACACCCAGCAAGCCTGAAATGAGATAAATAATAGAAACAGTGCCGAACACCCTGGTCGTCAGCGCCAGCAGGGCAAGTACAAATATGGTGGTAATCCCGGTAGCCATCCCGCCCGGGATGCTGGGGACAATTGCAGCCAGGATAACATTATTCAGCAGGAACAACCCGATAGCTGCCAACACAACCAAACCATATTTCTTTGCCTTTTGTCCCATATTTCAAACTGAAGGGAATGGACAAACCATTCAACTCCGCGTTGTCATTATTCATTACCTAAATAGAATAAACTTTGTTACAGTTTACCGTAATCCTGACAGGTTTTGAAAACCTGTCAGGATTTGTCAAAAAAAACCACAAAAAAATCCGGCCTGACAGATGACCGGATTTTACCCTTAAATTAACGCGGATATCAGTCTTGCGCTGATGAAACGGGAATTGTTGAAAGCAATTGAATATTATTCAGGTTACTGTAGTCGTACAGGTAGAAACCACCATCGCCAACCATAAACAGGTAGTTGTTTACCGGGATGACGTCGTAGGTGTTGATGTCGGGGAATTGGGCAAGTTTATGGCTGCCAATCGCCAATGGGTCGGAGGCATCGAAAACCTTCAGGCCTGCATCGCCATCGCAAACAAACAGCACATCGCCGTCAATTCCCAACCCATGCGGGTTTGCCATGGGGTACGAGGCAATCTGTTCCATTTTCGAATAACTGTCCTTCATCTCAACCACATCGAGCCGGTTAACCGAGCGGCCGCACCAGCCCCCGTCATGCAGGGTGACATAAGCCAGGTTTCCTTGCACAACTACCGGGTCGCAACTGGTGATATGGTTGAATTGATTGATATAAGACGGATTTCTGGCAATTTCGAGATCATAAACCAACATACCACTGGTCGTTCCCAAAAACATATGATCGTCGTAGATGAACATGGTCTCGATATTCCAGCCAATGCTTTTTGGCCCCATATCGACTGGGCTTTCTAAGCTCGAAATATCGAACGTATACAACTGTGTGTTGTCAACAATGTAGAGGTAATCTTTGTACAAACCGAAGCGGGCCATCGAGCCACCCACTCCGAAAGTAGTACCGCTGCCACCGCCAACCCCTGCTGTAGCATTGGAAAAGAAAGCGCCATCGGCTGACAGTTTCTCGGCATACGACCGATAGCTATAAATCGGGTAATAATTTCGTTCAATCCGTTCTTTCACCGATTTTATTTCCCAACCGGTAATAACGCCCTTTTCCTCATCAATTTCGGCCAGCCGGTATTCCGGGTCGTATTCCGGCACAGTGTAGGGAAAAATATCTTCTATCCGGCCCACTTCTTCGATGTTGTCCAGATCGGATACATCAATGGCAACCAGGTCGACATAGCTGTCGGCATACAACACATCTTCCTTGATGGCAATATCCACATTCCCCGGGATATTAATAAAAGCCACCTCTGCGGGGTTCGACGGGTCCTGAACATTCAGCACATGCACGCCCTTCATCACCTCGTTGATGAAGATATAATTGTCCTTGAAATAGATTTTCCCGGGGTTTTGAATGTCGCGCGGTGATTCTTTTTTAACAGCCGACCGCAAATCGTCATAACTCATATAAACCGGCGAGTTGGCCATGAATGTTTCGTAAATCTTGTCTTCACACCCGGAGAAGATGAGCAGCAGCCCGGCCAAAAGGCTAAAATATATCGTTTGTGTTTTCATTATTTCCTGTTTTTTTAGTTGAAAAGAATCCCGATCCGTATCGACAACCGGTTATAGTCCCGGTCTATGCTGTAATCGCTTTTGCCCTTCAGTGACACATGACTGTAGCGATAGCCAAAGGAAAGGGAAATACTCAGGTCGCTGTTAATGGTGCTAATGAAGCCCAAAGACGGGTTATACATCCAACCTCCCTGGTTGTCGAGGGTTTGAGGCCCGAAATAAGGATACCATACCGACGACCATGGCATCGCATCGTAATAATAATAGCCACCGGAAATATTCACCTCCCCATCGAGCGGCACCAGGTAGCCCCCTTGCAGCCCTACAAAAGGAGTAAAGTGCGCATCACGGAAATGATATTCAAGATTCAGGAAAGCCGGCATGTAA
>JBNKTK010000169.1:0-5631 GCA_050298035.1 Mangrovibacterium sp.
AACACCAACAGTGAGCAAAGATAAACTGATGCGCGACCCTTGTATTATCAAAGGCTCTGACAATATGTACCACATGGTGTGGACCGTAAGCTGGAACGATAAAGGGATAGGTTATGCATCGTCGAAAGACCTGGTTCACTGGTCAGAACAGCAATTTATTCCGGTGATGGCTCACGAACCAGGTACACTTAACTGCTGGGCCCCTGAAGTTATTTATGACAGTTCTGCAAAACAATACATGATTTACTGGGCAACTACCATACCCGGGCGTTTTGCTGCAACGGATTCCATGGGCGATGAAAAATACAACCATCGGATATATTATGTATTGACCAAAGATTTCAAAACATTTTCGAAAGCAAAGGTCTTATACGACAAAGGCTTTAATGTAATTGATGCAACTATCCAACCCACAGGGAAAGGATATGTTATGTTTTTGAAAGATGAAACCTTGAAACCAGTTGCGCAAAAGAATTTGCATGTTGCCTTCAGCAAACATCTTACCAAAGGTTATGGCGCCCCATCTGAAGCAATTACAGGAAAATATTGGGCCGAAGGACCTACAGCAATAAAAATTGACAATGAATGGGTTGTCTATTTTGACAAATATACACAAGGGAAATATGGGGCTGTTGCTTCTGCTGATCTAAAAGTGTGGAAAGACATTTCGGACCAAATCAGCTTTCCTGAGGGGACAAGGCACGGAACTGTATTCTGCATACCTGAAAGTGATTTTATAACATGGTTTAATCAGTAACATTTCTTTGTAAAAGAAGAATAATCAATAATATAAAAAGCAACTTTCCAAAAAGAGAAACAAGAAACCTTTTCTAAGCTGTTATTTTTTTCTGCAAGAACATAGGTGTTTTTGCTGTTGAGCGGAGCAGTTGCATCAGCCCGGCAATACGATACAATTCAAGACTAAAAAAACCAAAACCAAAAAACATGAAACGGCGTGAACTTCTAAAAAACCTGGCCATTGCAATACCTGCTCTTTATTTTTCCAATGGACTGAAAGCAAGCACCTTACTTTCAGGTCAATCTATACAGGAACAGATTGCCAAAGGACCTTTTCAACCTGACTGGCAATCGCTGAAACAGTACAAAACCCCCGAATGGTACAAAGATGCCAAATTCGGAATATGGGCGCACTGGGGTCCGCAATGCCAGCCCGAAGCCGGCGACTGGTATGCCCGGGGTATGTATCAGGAAGGCTCACCGCAGTATAAGTTTCATCTTGAAAAGTATGGACACCCGTCGGTCTTCGGCTTTAAAGATGTAATCAATGAATGGAAAGCTGAAAAATGGGATCCGGAAGAGTTGGTTTCGCTTTATAAACGTGCCGGCGCAAAGTATTTTATGGCAATGGCCAACCATCACGACAACATGGACATGTTCGAAAGTACTTTTCAACCCAATTGGAATTCAACCAAAGTTGGCCCCCAAAAAGATATTATCGGAGGATGGGCAAAAGCGGCTAAAAATAACGACCTTCCATTTGGGGTGAGTGTGCACGCTGCCCATGCCTGGAGTTGGTTTGAAATATCTCAGCGATCAGATAAAAAGGGACCCTATGCAGGTGTGCCTTACGATGGAAAGATGACCAAAGCTGACGGAAAAGGAAAGTGGTGGGATGGCATTGATCCACAGGAACTATATGCGCAGAATCACCCACTGAGCGAAAACAGTGAAGATGATGCAATGATTCATCGCCAATGGAACTGGGGAAACGGCGTGGCCAAACCTACTGATGCTTATATCGAAAAGTTTTATAAGCGAACCATCGAATTGATTGATAAATACAGTCCGGATCTGGTTTATTTTGATGATACCGCGCTCCCGCTTTGGCCAATAAGCGATGCCGGCTTAAGGATTGCCGCTCATTTATACAATACAAATATTAAAAAGCATGGAAAGCTCGAGGCGGTGCTAAATGGCAAAATACTCGATGAAGAACAGCGCAAGTGTATGGTTTGGGACATCGAAAAAGGACGGAGTAATGAACTTGAACCCTATGTTTGGCAAACCGATACCTGCCTGGGAAACTGGCATTACGATCGCTCCGTCTTCGAACGGCACGGTTATAAATCGGCAAAAACTGTCATTCACAATCTGGCCGATATTGTAAGCAAAAATGGAAATATGCTGCTCAATGTGCCTGTTCGTGGTGACGGAACCATCGATTCGGACGAAAGGGCTATTGTGGAAGAAATTGCAGAATGGATGAAAGCCAATGGCGAGAGCATATTCGGCACACGGCCGTGGAAAATATTCGGAGAAGGTCCGGCACAGGAAAGTGCAGCAGCTTTAATAGCCCAGGGGTTTAACGAAAGCGGTGGCAAACCGTTCTCGGCGTTGGATTACCGGTTCACGACCAAAGGAGATGCGCTTTATGCAATTGCTCTGGGATGGCCTGAAAATGGAAAAGCATTGATCAAAAGCCTCTCAAAGGGAAATCAGTTAAGGCCTGAACCAGTTAATCGTGTCGAATTTTTAGGCCGTGGTGATCTTAAGTTCGAACAGAAAGAAGAAGGTTTGGAAGTAACGCTTCCGGATAATAAACCTGAATTAAATTTTGCATATTCGCTAAAAATAAGATAAGAAATAAACAATCCGACAAAGATGTGACCATCCTTGCAGTTGAACTGAACAAGGCAGTCATGGGCAAAATGCAGACAACAATAAAATGATAATAATTTACCCAAAATGAATTCTAATATAATCAAAATGGAAAATTTAAAGCAGTCTATATTTCTAATTCTTATGTTGTTGGTAGGGACGAATGGAATTTATGCTTCAGAACAAAGTGAAGATATTCGGATAAGCAGTCCTGATAAGCACCTTACAGTTAAAGTCTTTACTTTGGACAATAGGCTTTCATATTCTATTGCTTTTGATAGTGTTCAGATAATTAAAACATCTCCTTTAGGACTAACAGTAGATAGTATTGATTTAGGAAACAATGTAAATATTCTTTCTTCACCTGTAATAGATGCGATAAGCGAAGACTATTTGATAATTGGTAACCGCACAGTGGCCCTGAACCATGCCAATGAGGCAAAGATTCCTCTCGAAGCTTCCGGCAGAGAATTCAACTTGATTGTGCGTGCATATAATGACGGTGTTGCCATTCGTTACACGATACCTGAGGGGGCAAAATATATTAACAGCGAATCAACATCGTGGAACCTGCCCGAAAACATTACTAAAATTGCATGGTCTGGGTTTAGCCAATGTTATGAAAATCTGAGTCATGTTACTACCATAGATTCAATCCCACAAAACGAACCGGTCATGGGGCCTCTGACAATTAAAACCGGCAATTTTTATATCTCTGTTTCCGAGGCTGATTGTGAGAATTTTTCGGATATGGCATTTGTTCGTAAAGGCAATATTTTTGAAGCCTGTTTCCCTTTTGCTAAACAAGGGTGGGAAATAAAACCATTGGCAGATAACGGTCCGTTGGTTCTCGATGGCACTTATGATGGTCAAAAAGTATCGCCTTGGCGTACTACGATTATTGCTAAAAATTTAACAGAACTGGTTAATTCCGATCTGATTAAGAATGTTTGTCCCGCTCCAGCTAAAGGGAGTGATTTTAATTGGGTAAAACCCGGACGGTGTTTATGGCAGTGGTGGAGTATTGGCGCTCCGCAATACGAAGACCAAAAGAGTTGGTACGATGCTGCCGCTAAACTAAAATGGGAATATTACCTTGTTGATGACGGTTGGCGTAACTGGCAACAACCTGGTAGGGACCAGTGGAAGTTATTGAGTGAAGTTATCGATTACGGGAAAAGCGTTGGCGTGAAATCAATTGTATGGGTTGATTCCAAAGAGATGCGCCATGCGAAAGAACGGCGTACATACCTTGAACGCGTAAAGACTTTGGGGGCTGATGGTATAAAAATCGACTTTATCCCCGATGCAACATCTCCAATTATGCAATGGTATATGGGAACAATGCAGGATTGCGCCGAACTCAAACTTCTTCTTAATTTTCACGGTAGTGTTAAACCAACGGGATTATCGCGTACGTACCCAAATTGTATTACACGCGAGGCTGTTCGCGGAAACGAGTATCACATGACCAGATACCAAAGGGTTGCTCCGTTTGAGCAAGATGTTTGTTTGCCTTTTACACGATTGATGGCTGGTGCGGCAGATGTCACCCCGGTTATATTAAACCCCATAGAACTAACAACAACTAAGTTTACATGGGCTCACGAATTTGCTCAAGCCATCGTGTTTTTGTCTCCAATAACGCACTTTACTGATTACTATAAGTTTTACCTCGAAAGTCCTATGTTCGATTTGTTTCAGGAATTGCCTACCGTCTGGGATGAAACAAGGGTTTTGCCTTTTACCGACATGGGAGAAGTAGTTGCTTATGCTCGTCGAAAAGGTAGTACCTGGTGGGTAGGGGTTATGAATGGTGCAAACGAAAGGGAAATCAAAATTCCTTTGGACTTTCTTAAAACAGAAACAAAAGCAACACTTATTTTCGACGCAGCTGAGAATACCAGCATAGATCGCCGCGAAAAAATGCTTTCACCTAAAGATACCATAACTATCAAACTAGCTCCTGGCGGTGGATTTGTGGCTCGTTTTTGATTAAATTAGAATTACAGAGACACATTGGATAGCTTTTTCTATTTTGTCCTATGTGGTATACGTGTATAATTATCTAATTATGAGACATGTGGCGCAGTGGGGAGAGGGGTTGAGGCACTCGAAAAGTTTCAGGAAAATAGCAACATAGTACCGTTCGTAAACGTAGCCAATGCCTTTTGTTATCCCATCAAAGAGGACGATTACTGACCTATCGGGCATTTTTTGTGTAAACAGAAGAACCATCGAACGTTGGTTTGATAATTTGGAAAAAGCGGCATTAATTCGCTTGCCATCCAGTCCGGTCGTGGCGTTAAATCCCGGCTCAAAGGCTTTGAAACAGTGATTGCAGAACAGTTAAATGAGCACAGCCGCAACCTAAAGAGTGTCCTGATTTACCTTGAAGAGCAATACAATATTACAATCTGCAAAAAGACTTTGCAGCATTTTTTTAAAAATGCTGGGCTACATCGGGATATCCCTACTTAAGATGTTCATGCATTTAGGTACAAAATGAATCTCGTGGCGGGTTCTTGGACTATCAAGTTTTACAAGATCGTTACGATGGAATCGTAATTGAATGAATGGTCATCAATTCATGGGGTATTGTACGATTATCTATGCACACACAAAATAGTCCGGTTATTAACACGTGTTTCTCAAACAAGAGGATGTCCGAAAAGTAGGGTAAATATTTTTTCAACTTACATATTGTTGCAGATTAACAAAACACCC
This sequence comes from Mangrovibacterium sp., assembly GCA_050298035.1. Taxonomy (GTDB): domain Bacteria; phylum Bacteroidota; class Bacteroidia; order Bacteroidales; family Prolixibacteraceae; genus Gaoshiqia. The sequence continues at coordinate 5,347 of JBNKTK010000169.1, forward strand.
CTCCAAACCTCCCCGGCAACTGCCGGATGGCTTAAAGTCCCCTTTAGGGGATTTAGGGGTTATTTTTTAGTCTAAATTTACAAAATGACAGTACAAAATATTCTTATTAGACTTTTCGGACACCCTCTTGTTTGAGCTTGTCGCCCCGTCAGGACGTTGCACCCACTTGTCGCGGTTTTGAAATTGCACCGGGTTCCCGGTAATTTCTGTGGCAATTTCTTTCAGGTTTTGCCCTGAAAAGTTGCCCGAAGTCATGATCAGCAGATTTTTGTTTTCCCAGTTTTG
>JBNKTK010000170.1:0-5600 GCA_050298035.1 Mangrovibacterium sp.
GGAAGGTTCTTGAAAAATTCCAGTTCGGGAAGACCATTCAGCATTTCAGGTTTGTCGTACCAGTAAATCGTTTGCAATGGGCTAAAATTAATAACCCCAAGGGCCAACTGGTGGGCGTGAGACATTTTTAGTCGCTTGTCCATATAGCAGATCGTATAATCTGCAGGCCCTGCAATATAGCGGGTAAAAGGTAATATCGTATTGTGCGTTGCATCCGGGAATTCCTCATTCCCACGGATCCCTTCAGCCGTAAGCAGGTTGGGCCAGGTTCGCTGTTCACCGGTCTCCCTGAATTCATCATGAACATTCACCATCAGCTCATTTTGGGCCGCCAGTTTTATGGCCTCATGCAACCAGTCGGTCCAACACTGCGAACCAACCTGTACAAAACCGAACTTCACCCCTTTGATGCCCCATTTTTTATACAAGGGAAACAGTTCTCGCATCTGGGTTAGCAAGGCTTGCTGGTTGACATACAGCCAAACTCCGATTCCATGTTCCTTGCCGTATGCGATCCATTTCTGAAGATCAATCTCTTTGGCCACCACCGACGCATCAGAACTAAAATCAAACGCCGGTCCATACCATCCCCCATCGTAAAGGATATAACGAATGTTATTTTCTGAAGAAAAGTCAATCAGGGCTTTACTATTTTTGTTGGTCAGGGTAATTTCACGCATAATCTTTCCCGGCTTGATCCAACTGGTATCCTGTATTTTACACGGTTCATTCAGGTTCAGGATCAGGTCATTGCTTTCCAATAACTTCCTGGGTGTATCGGCAACCAAAATAAAACGCCAGGGTGTGCTAAACGGAGTAATCTGATCAACAGGTGCATATAGCGATGAAACCAATGTTCCTGGTTCCCCTTTTTCCACCTTCAGCTTCATCCGGGCAAAATCAGTCAGACCCGCTTCGCCAATCGAAGTGTATAATCCATTGGGAAGCTCGCAAGTCAGCGGTCGTTCCGATTCATCCACCCAGTTTTTGATCGGCAACAATTCGTAGGGAGCTTGTGCCCAACGATGGAACCATGCCCTGGTTCCTTCAGGCAAAACGAAATTTGTATTTTCCTCCATCACCCTGTAATAGATCCCTTTGGGATTCATTGGAAAATAATAGCGTAAGGCTACTCCCTCATTGTAAACACGGATGTCGATTTGCATCTGATATCCAGGCTTATTCCGTTTCTCAAAAAGAAAAGATGACTGGTTATAATGATCGACGACGGTACTCCGTTCTCCGAACGAATTATGCCAGGTGGTATTTACAGTTGTGTCCCTCCGGGATACAAAGTCCATATCTTGCACAAAATGGTAGTTGTCGTCGGGTTTTAATGCCATTGCCAATTCGGAAAGGTGATTATCCAAAACAATATCGAGCGGTGATTTTTGAACGACCTTTTTCCCTTTGTATTCAATATGGTAATAAAGGTGCAGCAGGCTATCTGCATCAACTTCAGTAATAAAAGTTACCTGAAGTCTATGGTCAGGCGACTGGATCACAGAATTATCGCCCCAGCCAACCTGAAAGAACAATAGGAACAGTAGCAGTAGATTTGATTGTTTGAGTAGCTTGACCATGAAAAGGGTTAGTTAGTAGTTATTGATTAGTTGTACCGGTCAATTATTAAAGCATACCTGATTTTGAGTTTGACTCAACACCCCACCTTTATCTACCACAAGATTTCGATAAAAGTGAACGATATCTGTTGCAAATAAAAAAAGCAGGGACACATAAGTTGCCCCTGCTTTTTTATTTATTTTATTTTGAAACGAGGCTCAAGGATTTCACCCTCCAGTATCTATTTCCAGTCATACTCACAACGTCAATGCCCAAGGAAACCTCGGTTTTTTCCGTTAAAGTAAAATCAAAACTTCCGGCATGCAAATCTGCGAAACCTAAGGTATTGGAAGTTGTTGGTGCTTCCGTTGGTATTGAAGTACCTTCTGCAACAACCAGAAAAACGGAATTATCGTCGAAGCCATTGGGGCCTAATTCTGCGCTAAACGTATAGGTACCTGCAGGAAGCACCGCCGTTTGGTACATTGCTCCCCCAACTACATCCGCAGCTCCCCAGCCGGATTCGATGGCCAGTACAGTTCCATTATCTGAACCCCAACCGCCATAACCACCGTGGTTTTTAATAGGATCCGTTACAATCCAGTCTGTCGGGTTTCTCCATCTGCCATCACCACTTTCTGGTGTACTTGTAAATGGCTGTTGATAATTCTTGAGATAGAAAATAGTCACATCACCTTTTACATCAGGATTCATAAGGGGATCGCCGGCCAGAGTCAGCCCTCCCTTCGTGAAGTACACGATACCGGAAGCGTAACCTTCTGGAGCAACAACTCTAAACATATTATCAGTGACAGGCTGAATTATAGTCGCATCTGTGCCGTTGAAACTCACCTCAATTTGCGATGCATCAGTACCAAAACCACTTCCCGTCAGGACAACCGTATCTCCCGCAGTAGCAATCCCTGCACCAAAGTCTCCTTCCGAAACTACTGATTCAAGGACAGGCGCAGGAATTACGGTGTAACTACCGATCGAATCCAGGACTGTTGTCCAAACCTGCACCGTTACTTTCCCGCTAACGGCTCCATCCGGTACTTTCACGCTAATTGAATTATCACTGATACTTTCGGGTGCCTCGGCTTGAACACCGCCAAACCAGATCTTGGCTGCTTTTGGCCAGTTGCCGAAATTAGTACCTGTAATATTTACATAAATGCCCGGGTAGCCGGAGGTAGGTGTCATGCCAGTTACGGTGGCAGGCGGATATTGATAAACTGAAATATCGGCCTCTTTATTACAACTGCTGAGAATGGCCGCAAAGCTCAGCACCACCAGCATTAATTGTATATTTTTAATCGAAAGTTTCATAATTCCTTTTATTTAAATGAAATTCTAATCACTTATCAAATCCTTAATTATAACCCGGATTTTGAGTCAATTTGCGATTCAAGTTAATTTGTGAAGTTGGAATGGGATATAGATAATTTTCCCGTTGAAAATTGCGGTTTTCAGAAGGCGAAATCACCAGGGCATCCAACATACCAACTCCGGTTTGCACCTCTTTTTCGCCATTAAGATATTTGCTTGGATCATACTTGTCGGTAGCTTGTCCCGAAGCATCCTTAAATTCCGTAGGGTAAGATGCACCCCCGACAACATAACCGCAAACATCCTCGTTAAGCTCTTGTTCTGCGATACCCCAGCGTTTCAGATCGTCAAAACGGTTGTTCTCGGCATACAACTCCAGAGCTCTTTCACGTCGGATTTCATGAAGAATGTCTAGCCCATTAGCGGAAGCCAGCGCGTTAGTTAAAGGAGCAACGCCTGCCCTTGCCCTAACCAGATTTAAAGAAATATTCAAATCTTCATCGCTGATGTTGCCGTTCATTTCATACAAAGCTTCTGCGTAGATCAGGTATACTTCGGCGAGACGTATCTGTGGGTAATTGGGCGATTCAGTATTGTCAGGACGGTAAGGCGTAACCGTGAAATTCCAACTGGTAAACTTAAGATTACCATAACTTGCACTACCACCTAAAGAAATAGAACCTGGCTGAGGCACTGTACCGTCGGCACCCAATATATAAGATAACATACGGTAGTCCCTGCTGACAAACTCATCAGTTACAGTATGGTAGCCCTGAAACAATGGAGATTTATCAATGGGTAAGCCATCCGTACATAAAAACATATCGAGCATTTTTCGGGTGAACCCTAGTTTCCAGTAATTACGCGTGATCTGTACTCCGCTTTTTCGGATCGTATAATCATAAATGCTTTGGACAACAAATTCGTGATTCGAACTTTTGTCCAACCCAAGGGGATTAGATCCAGTCCCGTCGATTGTAAAAAGCCAAAAATTGCTTCGGTTGTCCAAGTCAGCGTTATGGTTCCACAATTCATAACTTCCGGAAGCCATCACCTCTTTGGCATTCACCACCGCATCGGAAAGCATCTCATTTATTGAAGGGTATCCGTCGGGTTTAGCCGATCCTGCCCCCTCTGATGTTCCATCGCCATCTGTCGTGTTGCCAACATATTTCTCCCAGGTTGCTTCGTACAATTCCACGCGGGACTTGAAGGCTTCAGCCCCGTACTTGCTAATACGCCCTTTTTCCGCAGCAGGAATAGCGTCTTCTATTGGCAGATCAGGGATAGCATCAGACAAATCCTTTATAATCTGATTGGCTACTTCATAACGGCTGTTACGGGGTGCGTACAATTCCGGTGACTCAATCGTCATCGTGGTTGTTACAATCGGAACCCCACCATATCGTTTAAGCAAAAAGAAATAGTGCCACGCCCTGAAGAACTTAGCTTCAGCAATATATTGTTTGAGCTCAGATTTGTCGCCATCATAGGCATCTGCTTTTTCCAATATCAGGTTGGTGGTATGGATGTACCCGTAAACGTTGTTCCAGTAGTTATCAATGGCAGGAACCGTAATATTACCACGTCCGTATCCTCCCTGACCTCCCTCTGAGCCTTCAGCCTGGTTGGAACAAAGGTCGGATCCGTAATCATTGAATGCGAAAATATTTCCCATTTGGTCCTGACCAGACCAGCTCAATAACTTTTTGTACATATCGGTAGTTGCAGCTTTGAACTGTTCAGGCGTTTTAAAATAAGCTGCTTCGGTTATTTTGTCTTGTGGCTTGAGATCCAAGTAGTCGTTCCTGCATGCTTCTCCCAAGAACGCCAAGCCAATAGTTATCATAATTACTAATTTTTTCATATCATCAATATTTTTTATGAATGATCAATAATAAAAATATTAAAAGCTAACATTTAGCCCCAATGCCCAAGTCCTCATAAAAGGGTACCCCGAGTTGTTTGAAGATACACCTTGTTCAGGATCATATCCGTCTTTGAGGGAGGTTAGTTCCCAAAGATCATTGCCGGAGAAATAGACCCTCAGCTTATCAATTTTTACCCGTTCTGTTAATTCAGAAGGAACGGTATAACCAATAATCAATGATTTTAAACGGATATATTTATTGTTTTGAAGCATGAAGTCGTTGTTTTGATAATTCCACCGGTTACGGATGTTGTTCACGCTCATCCTTGGGAATTCGGCATTTGGGGTATTCTGTGTCCATGTTTTACCTAAGAAAGAAACATTTTGGTTGGTATAGATAACCACAAAAGGATAAGCCAAGACATCTGACCGTTGGATATAGTTTTGTAGTTGTCCCTGGAAGAAGGCGGAAAAGTCAAAGCCCTTAAACTTGGCACCGAAATTCAAACCGTAAACATAGTGCTTGGCTGCGTCGCCCATAAACTTGACATCGCCCTTATCCGTTGTTCCATTACCCAACGCACTGATATAGCCATTACCATCAAGGTCAACCTTTTTTGTATCTCCCGGACGCAACCCTTGATAGGTATTACCTCCGCTTGCCGGCTCATAACCTGACAACTCACCCACGTTGGTCGTAGTATATTTGTTATAGTAGGCGTCAACATCTGCTTCGTCTTTAAAATAGCCATCGGTTTGGTACATAAACCATGAGTTAACCGGATAACCGACTTTCCATGCACCACTGGATGAATTTGGGTCGTTGATCAATCCCGCT
>JBNKTK010000171.1:0-5530 GCA_050298035.1 Mangrovibacterium sp.
AAACCAACTGGATATTAAAGTAGTAGGAACACGTTTTAATATTTATGCCTATCATGATGAAGCTGAGTTTCAGGTAACCCTTGAAGAAGGATCGGTACATACAAAAGCCGCTTCAAGTAAAGAGTGGACCGTTTTAATTCCGGGCGAACAAGCCATTTTCAACCGAAATACCAGGCAAATAAGAAAAGAAATTGTAGATACCGAGCTCTATTCATCGTGGAAAGAAAACCTGCTACGTTTTGAAGACGCCCCATTTAAAGATGTGATAAAGAAGATGGAACACTGGTATGGCGTTCAGATCACACTTGACAAATCAATCAATCCGGAAGAAGCTTACACCATGACCATAAAGACCGAAAGTTTACGTGAAATGTTAAATCTATTAACAAAAACATCAAAAATAACATATGAAATAAACGAAGACAAAGTACTGATTACCAAACCATAAAATAAAAGGAAAGTGTTTGCCGCACTTTCCTTTTGAAAAGTTCATGCTGAAACATGAACCGTGGTTTTTATAATCCCTCACGGGAATTATTGTTTAACCTTTACATTCCAAACTTATGAAAAAAAAATGGTTTAACTGCAAGGCATATTATGCCTTGGAAAAATGGTTACGTATTATGAAACTAACCTCTCTTTTTCTGCTAATAACCTTCATGCAGCTGAGTGCAAATGTTTACTCCCAACACTCAAAGCTATCGTTAACAGTTCAAAATGCAACTGTTCGTGATGTCCTTAAAGAAATTGAGGAGCAAAGCGACTATTTCTTCATGTATAAAAGTGAAGAGATTGATCTCACACGTAATGTAAGTCTTCAACTGGAAAACAAACCTATTGAAGAAATAATGAATACATTATTCCAGGCGACTGACATTTCATACGAGATTATAAATCGTCAGATTGTCCTCACCAACAAATCAGTAAACCGTTCAATCAATCAGGCACAACAGCCCCAAACCGTATCTGGGAAAGTAACAGACCCAAAAGGCTTACCGCTGCCAGGAGTAACCGTAGTCGTCAAAGGAACAAATCAAGGTATAATTACTGATCTGGATGGTAATTACGCCATTCAGGATGTTCCTTCCGATGCTATATTGGTATTCTCATTTGTTGGAATGAGAACCCAGGAAGTTTCGGTTGAAGGCAAGCAAAAAATCAATGTTGTGTTGCAAGAAGAAACCATCGGCATTGAAGAAGTTGTTGCTGTTGGTTATGGTACACAGAAAAAAGCAAACCTGACAGGAGCAGTTGGTAGTGTTCAGATGGATGATTTGGAGAGCAGGCCATTAACCAATTCAAGTTTAGCCCTCCAAGGAAAGGTTTCGGGTGTTTATGCACTGCAAAAATCTGGTAAACCGGGAGGCGATGATGCTGTTATCAACATCCGTGGCGTTGGTACATTAAACAATAGCGACCCTTTAGTATTGATTGACGGGTTCCCCGGTTCTATGAACGATGTAAGTGCCAGCGACATCAAATCTATCTCGGTATTGAAAGATGCATCTTCGGCTGCTATCTACGGTAACCGTGCCGCAAACGGGGTAATATTAATTACAACCAAGCGGGGGGCTACCGGTAAAGTAACCGTTACCTATAATGGTTACTTTGGCATGCAAGAAGCAACCTCATTACCGGAGGTAATGAATTCGGTTGAATATACAACCCTTTATAACGAAGCAGCAATAAATTCAGGAATGCCAGCAAAATATACTGATGACGTAATTCAAAAATACGCTGCCCACAATGACCCGATGTACCCAGACATCAATTATTTTGATGTTTATTACGATAAAGCCAAAGTTCAAAACCACAGGGTGAACCTGTCAGGTGGCTCCGAAAACCTTCAATATGCTTTTATGGTGGGATATCTGAACCAGGAAGGTATACTTGTTGCAACGAATTATAAGAAAATGGATTTCAGATCGAACTTTGATACTTATTTTCTTGAAGGTAAAAAACTACGTTTATCTGCAAGATTATCAGGAAATAAAGGTGAGACCAACGAACCCACGGATGAATGGAATGCAAAATGGTATGCCACCAATTCCCCGATATGGCCCCTGAAAAATACTTCCGATCAATGGATTGCCGTAATCGGGGAACGTAATTACTACGGTGAAATTCAGGATGGGAGCACCCGAAATATTATGCGCTATACTTTTAACAGCCAACTTGAAGCCGAATACCAGATATTCAAGGGGTTAAGTGCAGAAGTTTCGTATGGCTTTAATGTTATTACCTCAAATGCAAATGCATTCCATGCAAATGTTTTATTGGCCAACGTGGATGGAAGTACCCGTTATCTAACCTCAGACTTAACCGAAACTGATAATAACGATACACAGACATTGTTAACATCGTTATTGAAATATCAAAAAACGATTGGCAAACATGAGTTCAACCTATTGGCAGGTTACTCGGAAGAAGAATTTAAGTGGAAATGGAACAATGGATACCGTTCCAAATTTATTAATAATACCCAACGCCTGTTAAACCTGGGTGATCCGTCAACAATGAAAAATGATGCCGGGGCATACGATCTGGGGCTACAATCGGTTTTTGGTCGTATAAATTATGTTTTTGCCGGGAAATATTTACTTGAAGCCAATATCCGAAAGGATGGATCCTCAAGATTCGGAGAAGGCTACAAATGGGGTACATTCCCATCTTTCTCCGCAGGATGGATTGTGTCAGAAGAAGAATTCATGCAAAATTTAACCTGGCTTGATATGTTAAAAGTACGTGGTTCCTGGGGCCGTTTGGGGAATCAGAACATTAATACCTACTATGCAGCAAGCGATATCCTGACAACAGGGCAAAACTACTCTTTAGGTGGAAACCTTAATTCAGGAGTTGCAACGACCAGCATGTCAAACAAACAGACTACTTGGGAAACATCAGAACAAACCAACATTGGTATTGATTTAGGAATTAGCAGATCAATTGAAATTACTGCTGATTATTTCACAAAAACTACCAGAGATATCTTGTTGCAGGTACCAATCCCTATTACGATGGGAGATTTAACCCCTCCATTCCAAAATGTTGGGGAAGTTAAAAACAAAGGATTTGAATTTAGCGGAACCTATAAAAAACAGTTCTCAAATGGGCTTAAGTTTAACGGGACACTAAGTTTGTCCCACATCAAAAACAAAGTGACTGATTTGTACGGAAGAAGTCCTATCATCAATGGTCCTAAAGCTTTGGTCGAAGGTTACGCCATTAATTCATTTTATGGGTATAAAATGGATGGTGTTTATCAAACATCTGATTTCTCAGGCTATGATGAAACTACCAAAAAGTGGATTTTAAATGATGGCGTTGTTTCTGTTCAGAATTTTAATGCAGAACCTGGTGATATTAAATACAAAGATATAAGTGGAGACGGAGTTGTCACAATGGATAAGGACCGTACCGTTATTGGGAAGCAATTCCCCGATTTGGCATATTCATTACAGCTGAATGCCGATTGGAAACAATTCGATCTTGGGCTGTTCTTCCAGGGAGTACAAGGCATCGAGGGGTATACCTATTACGAAATTTCAACGCCATTTAGTGGCTCTGCAAATACCGGTAGCTGGTGGAAAGATCGTTGGACTTCTGAAAACCCAACGAATAAAATGCCAAAACTATCCTTGGATACCAGTCGAAACAATATCCACTCGGAGTTTTATATGGAAGATGCATCTTACTTACGTTTGAAAAACATCGAGCTGGGATACACCCTTAGCAAGAAGCTAACATCTTCTATTGGAATTAACTCTGTGAGAATTTACGGGAACATTCAGAATGCATTTACTATAACCAAGTTTAAAGGTTTTGATCCTGAACAACCAGTTGGCGAAACCAGGGCTCAGGCTTATCCTCAAGTCCGGATCTTCTCAGCAGGTGTAAACATTAACTTTTAAAGATCATAGAAAATGAAAAAACTACATAAGCTAATAGCCATATTATTCTTGGCAGGTATAACATTTAGTTGCACCGAAAATATTTTGGATAAATCGCCACTTGACCGATTATCTCCTGATACATTTTATAAGAATCAAACCGAAGCCAAAATGGGATTGATGGGTGTATATCAATCCATAATCCCCGACGGATGGAATTACGTCCCAATTCATTTCTACCAATTTGAATTCATGTCGGATAATGCTTTTTGCGAACATGCCTGGCAAGGCTCAAAAGAATTTGGTGATTGGGCACAGAACTCCAGCAGTTGGGCAGCTGCTTCAAAATGGTCCAGAGCCTATAGCTCTATTGTTCGGGTAAACTCTTTTCTGGTAAATATCGAAAAGGCAGAAATGGATAACGGTATCAAAACACAAATGGAAGCTGAAGCCAGATTTATCCGGGCTTATATGTATTACGACCTGATCCATTATTATGGCGATGTTCCTTTGATTCTTGAGGAACAAACACTGGATAATGCAAAAGTATCCAGAACACCAAAGAACCAGGTTCTTGATGCGATTATTACTGATTTGGATTATGCAGCAGCTAATCTTCCAACTTCGTATGGGAGTTCAGATGTAGGTCGTGCGACCAAAGGTGCCGCTCTAGCTTACAAGGCAAAAGCATTATTATACAATGAAAAGTGGGCAGAAGCAGCACAGGCGGCTAAGGTTGTCATGGATCTTGGTGTATACGACCTGTTTTCGGATTATGCTGGGTTATTTACCGAAGAAAATGAAAATAACATCGAGGTGATTTTTGATATCCAATATATGACAGATCTGCGTCCTCAGTCATGGCCAAGTACAGCTACTTCTTTTGCGGAATGGCCAACGCCAAGCGTCTCGGCCGATTTAATCAATTCTTATTACATGACCAATGGGTTACCAATTACCGACTCGAACTCAGGCTACGACGCACAGGATCCATACACAAACAGAGATCCCCGATTGGCTTCCTCTGTTGTTCTGCCCGGATCTGATATGGGACCAGGTAGAACATTTATCCCGGCCAACGACCAGGTATTAAGTGGAGCCAGACCTCGGAAATATGCTGATGTAAACAATACAGATAGGGGGAACTGTGCGATCAACACTATCTTAATGCGTTATGCCGATGTCCTTCTTATGCGGGCTGAAGCTCTTGTTGAATCAGGCAGTACCGCTCAGGAAGTTTATGACTTGATTGACCAGGTAAGGGACCGGGTAAACATGCCTAAAGTGGAAGATGTTGAAGGTACCGGACTAAACAAAGAAAAACTGCGTGAAATTATCCGGCACGAAAGACGAATTGAGTTCTTTGAAGAAGGCACAAGATATGCAGACATGTTAAGATGGAAGGACGCATCGCTTGTTCATGATGTATATGGGTACAACAATTCCAAACTTTCTGATCCTTCAAGTCCGGCAACCTGGACATTCGAACAGGTTAAAGTTGCAACACGGGTTTTTGATGCGGCAAAAGGTTGGTTATGGCCGATCCCTCAGTCAGAATTACAAAACAATGAGAATTTAACCCAGAATCCGGGTTATTAATTCCGTTCAATATTGAAAAGGTGGAGTCCATATTAAGAAAG
>JBNKTK010000172.1:0-5518 GCA_050298035.1 Mangrovibacterium sp.
GATGAAAAAAAGGAAAATTGATTGATGAATATTGCAGTCAGGGATGGGGATGCGAAGGAGAAGTTTTAGTAATGGTGACCGGAATTAGCCGTGTCACCGTTCTTTTTTTTAGAGAAATCCGATGTAGTCCTGGACGAAATCATAGCACGATGAGTCCTTTTTTTATTTGAAGGGCTGTTATGCCGTAAAAAGTTGAGAATGAACATCAGGAATGTTTTGTTGTCTGTATCGGATTGAACCTTAATTGTTTGGTGTTTTTGTGAGCGTGAGGTAGGGCAGTTGTTTTATCCGAAATAGTGTTAAAATGAAAAGAGCTGTGACCATTTCTGATTACAGCTCTTTGTCTGCGGAGAGAGAGGGATTCGAACCCCCGGACCCGTGAAGATCAACGGTTTTCAAGACCGCCGCATTCGACCACTCTGCCATCTCTCCGTGGATGTGGCGGCAAAAGTAGAGTAAATTTTTTAATTGCAAAAAAAATCGCCGAAAAAAAACTTCCGATCTCAAAAAAAAAAAATCCGATTTAGGTTTGCATTTTTAATTCTTATTTTAGAATTTTATAAAACTTAAAATTGAGGTTACTGAAAGCATTGATTTTACTGATGTTTTAGAATATTGCCAAAATTTGTAAATCACAAGTAACGATAACTATGTTAGTAATTACACGATAATAATCAGTTTATTTTTAACCCTAAACATGTTTTCCTATGAACAAAGCTCAATTAATTGACGCCATTGCTGACAAAGCAGGTCTTACTAAAGCAGATGCTAAAAAAGCTCTTGACGCTTTCGTTGAAGCAACAACTGATGCCCTGAAAAACGGCGACCGTGTTGCATTGATCGGATTCGGTTCTTTTGCAGTTGCAACCCGTAGTTCTAGAACTGGTAGAAATCCTCAATCAGGAGCTCCTATCGAAATTCCTGAAAAGAAAGTCGTTAAATTCAAACCAGGTGCAGAACTTGCTGATACAATTTAGAGTATTGTCCTGAAAAGAAATTCTTAAAAGGGAAGCCAAAAAAAGCTTCCCTTTTTTATTTTTGTTCTTTTTTAAAGCTAACCATCTCAAATGGATCTAAAATTAATCGAATATCTTACCGGATTTATTACCCCTGAACGAAACCAATTATTTGAACGGATACTGGACGAGCGTACCCGTTACCTGACCATTGCCCTCGAGGATATTTATCAACCGCAAAATGCCAGTGCCGTGTTGCGCTCGGTTGATTGTTTCGGCTTGCAGGATGCCCACGTCATTGAAAACTCGAATAAGTTTGAGGTTGACCGCGAGGTTGCGATGGGAGCTACAAAATGGTTGAATGTCAAAAAATTCAACAAAAAGGAAAATAACAGCCTGGAGGCTATCAGGTATCTGCGCAGAAAGGGATACCGGATTGTGGCCACCACGCCGCACGAAGGGGACGTGAACCTGGAGGATTTTGACGTGAACAAAGGAAAAGCAGCCTTGTTCTTCGGTACCGAGCTCACCGGTATTTCGGATATCGTGAAAAATGAAGCCGATGAATTCATGAAAATACCCATGTATGGTTTTACCGAGAGCTTTAATATTTCGGTTTCGGCGGCTATTATTTTGCACCACCTCACGCACCAGATGCGTTTTCATTCTCAGGTTGACTGGCATTTGAGCGAGAAGGAGCGGGCAGAGGTAAAGTTAAGCTGGCTGAGACGGACAATTAAATCGTCGGCATCGATTGAACAACAATATAAAATGAAGCAAAAAGAGTGATTATGAAGGATGTGTTTGTTGAAAAGTTTGCAGATATAAAGATTTTGCGTTACGAATTGACAGGCTTTGAAAAATTGAGCCTGAAGCAAAAATTATACATTTATTATTTGAGTGAGGCTGCCCGGTGTGGCCGCGATATTTTGTGGGACCAGAATAACCGGTACAACCTCCGGATCAGAAAACTGCTCGAAACGATCTTCAAAACATACACCGGTGATCGTGCTGCCAGCGAATTTCAGACTTTTTTGACCTATCTGAAACGGGTTTGGTTTGCAAATGGCATTCACCACCATTATTCAACCGACAAATTTGAACCGGGTTTTGACCGGGCGGCGATGGAAGGCCTTATTGCTAAATCCGATTTAAGTTCACTTGATTTTGCAGCCGGGCTTGACGAAATCCTGGATGTGATCTTCAATCCTGCGCAGGAAGACAAGCGGGTGAGCCTGGATAGCGGGAAGGATTTGCTGGAAGCCTCGGCCATGAACTATTACGAGGGTGTTTCGCAAGCTGAGGCCGATGCCTTTTATGAGGCGAAAAGAAAAGCAGCAGAAAAAGAAGCTCCTTCGTTTGGGTTGAACACAACCCTGGAGAAGAAGGATGGAGCGCTGCAGGAAACAGTATGGAAGGCTGACGGGAAATACGGAGAAGCGATCCAGCAGATTATTTCGTGGCTTGAAAAGGCCATCCCCTTTGCCGAAAATGAATTGCAACAGGAACTGATCAGGAAACTGATAGCCTACTACCAAACGGGCGATTTAAAAACATTTGACGAATACAGTATCCTCTGGGTGAAGGAAAACCAGGGGCTGGTGGATTTTGTCAACGGGTTTATCGAGGTTTACGGCGACCCGCTTGGCATAAAAGGAAGCTGGGAATCAATCGTCAACTATAAAGATTTGGAAGGCAGCGAACGGGCGCGGATTTTATCCGAAAATGCTTCGTGGTTCGAGGCAAACTCCCCCGTTGATGCCGGTTATAAAAAGAAGGAAGTAAAAGGCGTGACGGCCAAGGTTATCCATGTGGCCATGTTGGGCGGTGATTGCTATCCGCACACCCCGATTGGGATCAATCTTCCGAATGCCGACTGGATCCGGGAAATTTACGGTTCCAAATCGGTGACAATCGAAAATATTACGCATTCCTATTTTCTCGATTCACTCAATAATGGCATGCTGGAAGAGTTTGCTGCTTCGGTTGGTGAAATTGAGCGGGCACGGAACTTTGGCCAGTTGGCCGGCAACCTGCATACCGATTTGCACGAATGCCTGGGCCATGGCTCTGGCCGTATGCAGCCCGGCGTAAGCCCCGAAGACCTGAAAAATTACTATTCAACAATCGAGGAAACCCGGGCCGATTTGTTTGCCCTGTATTATATTGCCGATGAAAAACTGTTGGAGCTTGGCCTGGTGCCGTCGCCCGAATCGGGCATGGCCGAGTACGATGGCTACCTGCGCAACGGGCTGTTAACGCAGCTTACCCGTATTGAGCCCGGGAAAGATTTGGAAGAATCGCACATGCGCAACCGCCAGCTGATAGCCCGCTGGGCCTACGAAAATGGCCGGGAAGATGGTGTTGTGGAGTTTTTCGTGCAAAACGGCAAAACCTACATCCGCATTAACGATTACCGAAAGCTGCGCGATTTGTTTGGGCAGTTGCTGAAAGAAGTGCAGCGGATAAAATCGGAAGGCGACCTGGAAGCTGCAAAGTTGTTGGTAGAAACTTATGGCGTGAAGGTTGACCGTGAGCTGCATGCTGAAATCCTTTCCCGTTTCGAAAAGCTGAACATTGCCCCGTATGCCGGTTTCGTAAACCCTGAGTTGACGCTTGTAAAAAACGAAACCGGCGAAATCGTTGATGTCGCAGTTGATTATTCGACCGATTACACCGAACAAATGTTGTCCTACTCGGAGAAATACGGGTTTCTGATTTAGTGTCGGGTCAAGTCTGAACTTTTCACGTCATTCCGGCGAAAGCCGGAATCTGTTTGCGATTTCCGAATAACTCGGGACGGCTCCGAAGGAGTCAAATATCAATAACCCCGGGTGGAGAGAAACGCAACCCGGGGTAGAAGTGCGAGGTAGGGAAGAAGGCGCAGCCACCAAATTGGGTGAAATGGGAAATCGTTTCATGCGCCGCAGTGGAAAACGTTTCCCTCCCGGCGAACGCTAGACCCCTCTGTCTCCGGCAAGCGGAGCCATCTCCCCTTGGCAGGGGAGAAAACGCTTCGGGCTGGCGGCATTCGTTATTTCCTATTTGTCGGGCTTTTACTGGTGTCTGCTGATCATCTCGTCATTCCGGCGAAAGTCGGAATCTGTTAGCGATTTGGACTTGCCCTTTTCCATCAACCCCGGTGCGTACCTTGGATTTTGTCAGTGCGGTTTGGAAACCGCACCACCCAATTTCCCAATCCCTTTTTTTTCGGCATCTCTTAGGTTAGCAAAGGCATAATTGCAAATCCAGACCGGCCTGATTAAATCCAGCGGATTTAAATGTGTATAGAAATGATCGTGATTAAGAAATCGTGCGACCCCTGCCGGGGTCGAATGAAATTTTTTGCCCCTTTTCTATAAACATGCGATGCCTCCGGCATCCCCACTCGTACTATTTGTATGGATATACAACAAAAAACGGGCAGCCGAAGCCACCCGAAAAAACCAATAAAATTGAATGATTAATTTAAACTTCTGTTTCTTCTGTTTTTTCACTTTCACTGCGGGTTTTACGTGCGCGGGCAGTCGTGTTTATATTGGTAATCACGGTTACCATCTGGTTGTAAATGTCGCCGTAAGTTCCCGGTTCCAGTTCGCTGTATAACTGCATGTAGGCTGTCAGGTTGGTCATTGCCGGAATCATTTCTTCCACAACATCCGAAGCGGCTTCGTTTTCGGTTGCCCGGGTGGTCTGTTCATCGATCCGTTGTTCGCTGGCCTCCTCAAAAGCTTTGTTGGCTGTTTTCAGCGATTCATAATACGGTAATAGCCCCAGGTCGGTCAGATCCTGTTGAGCCGCTTGTTTGTCGTAAGCTTTGAACAGCGATTGCAGCAAGGCCGATTCGGCTTTGTACCCCATGCGGTGCAGACTTACTCCCAGCTTATCGATTATCGAGTATAACTCCGCTGCAGGAGCGGCTTTTTCTTCAATCAGGGAAAGACTTAGACCATGGAGTTGGTCGCGCAGGCAGATAAAAGCCTTGTCACGGTTTTTATCAAACACCGAGATTTTAGGGGTTAGCAAACTTTTACCCGAATATTTCAGGTTGTTCATTAAACGTTCAACAATGCCCGACAGGGCGTCGCGAAGCGTTTTTAACTTATCATCACTTTCCGTAAGCGAAGTGGTTAGCTCAAGGAGCCTGGTTGCCATAAACGCTGTTTCGTTGATTGACAGCAGTGATGGTAGGATTAATTTTTCCATGTTTATCGATTTTGTCCTTTAATGGTTTTTATTTGAAAGTTCAATTTAACACAATAAATATCTTAGCTCAAGATTATTTTTTGACGATTTTGGTGTTTTTGAACATATAAATACGCTTTCTGCCACGGGGAAGCTGCCCGCAATTTTGTTTTGCCTTAACCCGCCACGGAAACGGCCGCTGCAAAGTGCAGGAAGCAAAAACACTTGGCAAAATGACTGAAACAAACCTGTTTTGTCCAAAGCCTGTCGCAAAAATGGCTGAGCAGGAATGCAGGAAGCTTTTCTGTCACGGGGAAGCTGCCTGCAACTTTGTTTTGGCTTAACCCGCCGCGGAAACGGCCGCTGCAAAGTGCAGA
>JBNKTK010000173.1:0-5489 GCA_050298035.1 Mangrovibacterium sp.
TTAAGTAGAATGTCTATTTCCATGGACGAAAGATAAAAACAATTCCTATCCATCCACCCGATTTATTAATTGATCCGTGGATTTGAGAATAACTTCAAAGAAATAAAGAAACAGTGATAAAAAGAAAAAGCGCCTAAATTTGATAATTTAAGCGCTCAAATTTTTGAAGATGTGCCCAGGACGGGACTCGAACCTGCACGCCGTAAACCGGCACCAGCCCCTCAAGCTGGCGTGTCTACCAATTTCACCACCTGGGCCTAAAACGTGACTGCAAAACTATAAAAAATCTTAAAATACCAATCGTTCATGATTAAAAATATTCATTTTCCAACAATCCCTGTCGGAGTTATCGTGTCCCAATTAGACTCCGATAACTTTTATTCCAATTGGCTTTTGTTCTCCCATGAATAATCTATCAAGAACAAAAACAGTTATTAAGCACATCATATTTAGTCAAATTAAAAACCAAACATGACAACTTTATCTTTATTTTCGATACATTAAACCCAAACAACAATGAAAACTAAAGTTTACGTGCTATTTATTGCACTACTGACCGTAAGTTCAGTCTGTAAAACAAGCCCCCGAAAGGAGTTACTACTTCCGGCTGACAAAGAAGCTACTACTGAAACCATCAACCTGTATAATAGCCTGTTAAAACTGCAACATCAGGGCATGATGTTTGGCCACCAGGACGATCTGGCCTACGGGAAAGGCTGGATTGATGAAGCCGGGCGCTCTGATGTAAAAGAAGTTTGTGGCGATTACCCGGCAGTTTACGGCTGGGAGCTTGGCCACCTTGAACTGGGAAATGAATACAGCCTTGACTCGGTTTATTTTGACCGGATTCGTTCCTGGATTATTGAGGCCTATAACCGAGGTGGGGTAAATACTATTAGCTGGCATTTGCGGAACCCGCTGACCGGTGGATCAGCCTGGGATGTATCAAATCCGGGCGTGGTTGCGTCTATTTTGCCAGGTGGCGAAAAGCACGAACTTTATCTAAGCTATCTTGATCGTTTGGCAGACTTCCTTTTAAGCCTGAAAACGGAAGATGGCACCTTTGTCCCCATTCTCTTCCGTCCGTTCCACGAACACACCGGCAGCTGGTTCTGGTGGGGCAAAGATCTTTGCAGCATTGAAGATTACAAAGCGTTATGGAGATTCTCTCAAAAGTACCTGCGCAAAACTAAAAACATTCATCATCTGCTGTACTCCTACTCAACCGATCGCTTTGAGTCGCAGGAAGAATACATGGAACGGTATCCGGGCGACGATGTGATTGATGTGCTGGCCTTCGACATGTACGATCGCTATCCCGGCTATAAAAAATTACTCAATTCATGTGCCGCTACCGTTTCAAAACTTGCCGCAGAAAAAGGTAAAATTGGCGCCATGAGCGAAGCCGGTGGGCCAATTGAAACAAATACATCGTGGTGGACTCAAACAATTTTGGAAACACTAAAACCCTACAATCTTTCGTATGTGCTTGTCTGGAGAAATCCAACCCATAAAATTGAAGAGGCCTTTGCCCCTTATCCGGGTCACCCAAGCGCTGAGGATTTTATCAAATTTTATAACGATGATGAAACGCTTTTTCAACAAGAAGTAACTGCTGCCAAACTATACCAGTAAGCCTAAAAACAACTAAAATGAAATATTTAAACCTAATTGCATTTCTGCTACTTTTTGCTTTCGCGTCAACAGTTGGCGCCCAAACTCCGATTGAAAAGCACGGACAGCTGAAGGTTGCCGATGGTAAAGTTGTAAACCAAAACAACGAAGCACCACAATTGCGAGGCCTCAGTTTTTCGTGGAGTATTTGGAATGGACAGAAATATTATAATCCTGACGTCGTAGACTGGATTTGTAAGGATTTTAAAGTTAACCTGATACGAGTATCAATGGGAGTTGAACCGGAAGGTGGGTATCTCGACAAACCCGAATTTCAGGAAAATCTGGTCAACACGGTCGTTGATCGGGCTTTGGAACATGGCGTGTACGTAATCATCGATTGGCACGACCATCACGCCCCAAAGCATGTTGAACAATCAAAAGTATTCTTTGAAAAAATGGCAAAGAAGTATGCCAACAATCCTCAAATCATTTATGAGATCTTCAATGAACCGGATTACCAAAACTGGGAGGCAGTGAAAGACTATGCACTGCAAATAATTCCTGTTATTCGGAAATACGACAACCAAAACCTAATTGTAGTAGGCTGTCCACACTGGGATCAGGATGTTGATGTTGTGGCCGATGAGCCGATAACCGGATTCCAAAACATTTGCTATTCATTTCACTTCTACGCTTCCGAGAACTTTCACCAGGAGCCTTTGAGAAAGAAAGCCAACTACGCCCTTTCTAAAAAACTGCCGTTGTTTGTCACAGAATGGGGAGTAGGCGAAGCTGACGGAGATGGGAAATTCGACATGGAACGCAACAAACTATGGATGAAGTGGATGGAAGACAATAAACTGAGCTGGGCATGTTGGAATATAACCGATAAGAAAGAAACCACTGCCTTTTTAAAGCCTGGCGCAAGCATTAACGGCAATTGGAGCTCAGAAGAATTAACTCCCAACGGAGTTTATATTCGTGAAAAACTCAGGGAGCTTAACCAATAGAAAGGAAAGAAAAACGTCATTGCGTAGAGGTAGATTCAACTTCGGCAATGACGTTTTTTAAATTTCGCCCTTCTGGTTACTAGCGACGAATTATTACCATGGTAGCACCATAACCATACTCTTGGAAGCTGGCATCCTGATGCGGATATTTTTTGTATTTCGTTGAAAGCTCGCGACGCAATTCCTGTTTCAAGGTACCATTGCCCAAACCATGAATAAAGACAATCTTTTTCACCGATTGATTGGTAATAGCAGCCTCCATTTCTTCCCTGAACTTTGTCATCTGTATGTCGAGCATGTCCTTGTTGGATAAACCGGCCGTATTGTCAATCAATTCGTGAATATGAAGATCAACTTCAACCAGTTCAGGGCTTTCAACCCGGGGTTTCTTTGGTTGCCTGGCTGGCTCTTTTTCACGAGCCACATTTTTTACATCCTTTTCGGTCAACTCTTTCACGGCTTTGTCCATCTGGGTTTCATTCAGCTTGAACAACATCACTTTCCCCTTGAAGAAATCAGATTTTGAAAAACTGCCCGACTTGTAAAACTTCACCGGGTTAACACTGATTTTACGGCTGATTGGCTTCTCCATCCGTAAGGCTTTTTCTTTATAGAAAATCAGCTGGAAAGCAAACTCTGGCAGGTTGGCAATTTCGGCTTGCGAAATCGCACCAAGCAGCAACTTTGTATTTGGTTCCAGCTTTCCGGCCTCGCGGGTTTCAAATTCCTGTCCATTAAAATGACTGTAATGATAAAGCAAAAAGAAATTACTGTCGTTGATCAGGTATATTTTGGTCTGTCCTTCAAGCGGGTTATGACTGTTTTCAGGCAAAAAGGCCAGGTAAAACTTTGGTTCATCATTTCCTGCAATCAAAACAGGTGGCTCTTCCACTATTTCCTCACGAACCGGAATTTCGGTCGTTCCGCGACGTATAAACTGCTCCACAGTTGGTTTTTCCTCTTTCCGGGGAGCCTGTTCTGCATCAAGTATAATTTCATGGATGAGTACCGGAATCTCAAACCCATCTTCATTCTCGACATGAACCATATTTTTGCTGACAATTTTGGTAATAATACCACCACCCACGTCATTCAGAAATTTAACCCGATCTCCTAATTTGTACATAGCTCTAAATTTTACACAAAAGTAAGAACTATTTTCAGGTCATCTAATCGGGTGCCGACCTTTTGCTATTTTTCTCCTACCGGTCAGTGAAGATGGCCACATTCAGTATAAAAGAATAATTTCTGTTGCATATTTTGTAATTTTGCCGCCCATGGACAAAAAAGTTACCGATAAAGCTGTTTTTGATTTGAGTGTACAGGCACTTGACTATATCTTGCCTGATGAGCGCATTGCCCGTTATCCGCTACCACAACGCGACCAATCGAAACTGTTGGTATGGCAGAACGGAACGATCACCGATTCCTCATTCAAATCACTGACAGACTTCCTGCCCGGGCAAAGCCTGCTCGTTTTCAACAATACCAAGGTCATCCGTGCCCGTCTTCTGTTTCAAAAAGCGACAGGGGCAAACATTGAGATTTTTTGTCTTGATCCGCTTGAACCGGCAGATTACCAGCTGGCTTTTCAGCAAACCCAAACCTGTAGCTGGAACTGCATGGTAGGCAACCTGAAGAAATGGAAAAATGAAACACTTGTGAAAGAACTGGTCATTTCAGGAAAAACCATACTTTTCAAAGCCGAAAAGCTGAGCCAGTTTGAAGGCTCGGTACAGGTACGTTTTAGCTGGGATGAACCTTCAACCGAATTTGCAACATTGATCGAAGAGGCAGGAATATTGCCTATCCCCCCCTACCTGAACCGTGAAACAGAGGATGCTGACCTGGAACGGTACCAAACAGTGTATTCAAAAATAAAAGGATCGGTAGCTGCACCTACTGCTGGTTTGCATTTTACCGATGATGTTTTTAGAAATTTGGCAGATAAGGAGATTGACTGCGAAGAGGTTACCCTGCATGTCGGAGCCGGCACTTTTAAGCCGGTAAAAGCCGAAACCATTGCAGGCCACGAAATGCACGCCGAACAAATCATTGTCCGCCGAAGCCTGATCGAAAAAATACTGAACCACTCCGGAAAACTGATCGCTGTTGGCACAACTTCGATCCGCACGCTTGAAAGCCTGTACTGGCTTGGTGCAAAACTGAAAGCGAATCCCGAATTGCCAATCGAAAAGCTTGAAGTGGAACAATGGCAACCTTATGAAGGTGATACCGGCATTTTAAAAACAGAATCGTTGCAAACCATACTGGAGCTGATGCACAAGAAAGGCCTCCAAAGCATTGTTGCGTCTACGAAGATCATTATTGTACCGGGCTATCGGTTCCGCATTATCGACGGAATGATCACCAATTTTCACCAGCCACAAAGCACCCTGCTGCTTTTAATTTCTGCCTTCCTGGGCAACGACTGGGAACGGGTTTACGAGCATGCACTGCAGCATGATTACCGTTTTTTGAGTTACGGCGACAGCAACCTGTACTTGAAGGACTAGCGAAATACAGCAAAGACACACCCCTTTTACCGCAGAGGCACAAAGGAATCAACTTAACACGAAGACTCAAAGACTCGAAGGCTTTATTTTACCACAAAAGCGCTAAGGCTCAAAGAAGTTTTGAGTAATGAGTAGCGAGTATTGAGTCCTTTATTTTATATATCGGAACCAGGTGACCTATGAGCCTATGTGGCTATTATATCATAAAACGCCAAGGTGCAAAGAAGATTGAACGCAAAAGGTAAGAACAATACCAATGTCGTATTTCCTTGTCCGTCCCTGAAATAGGTTGACACAAAACGTGTCAAAAATGGTAACAAAAAAAGTAACGATTCAATCACGAAGA
>JBNKTK010000174.1:0-5463 GCA_050298035.1 Mangrovibacterium sp.
GGATTGGTTCGCCGTTCTCATCGGTTACGACTCCCTTTACAACCTGGGGCTGCTGTGCATTTACCGAGTTTGAATTAAAGTTATTGGTAGCTGTGCTCAGGATAATCTGGCGGTCTTTGATGTCATACTTTACATTTGTCCCGCGGAAGACTTCATCCAAAACTTCATTCACTTTTCGGTCTGTCAGGTCGATATTAACCCGGCGGTCGACGTCAACAATTTTATTACTGTAGAGAAAGAAAAACTCGCTGCTTTTTTCAATCTCCATTAAGACGTCTTTTACTGTTGAATTACTCATGTTAAGCGAGAGCCGTGTACCCTGCGAGTACGAATTGATAGCCAAAGCCTGGCTAACGACCAGAATAACGAATAAGGCAGTTAGTTTCATAATTCTTACTAATTTCCTGACCTGCGGATAATAGTTACCCGGGCCAAACCTTTTACGAAATTTTTCCATAGATTTGTAAAGATTTGAGTTTAACAATTATTTGAGAGAATGTTGTTATTCAGATTGAACTACAAGGGAAGATGTTGCCGCATCTTCCTTTTGTGTTTTCGTCTATTGTGTTTTCGAAATCATATACTTTGTTTTTAACAGGTTGCTGTTTTTATTGTTTGTTTCAATTATTTCAAATTTTAGCCCGGCAGCTTCGGAGATAAATGCAAGTACCTGTGGCAATGTTTCATCCTGGATGGTCAGGGTAAACGGATGGCTGCCAAGGTTCCCGGTCTCGTCTACAAGAGTTATATCGGCATTGTACCATCGTTTTAATTTGGTTATAACTTCAGATAGTGGATCGTTTCTGAAAATTAACTTGCCTTCGGTCCAGGAGGTGTATTTTTCAACGTCTGTTTTGCTTTTTGTGAATGTGTTTGATTTTTTGAGGAATACGATCTTCTCATCTGGCTCAAGGGTAATTTCTTCATTGCGCATTTGAGCCGGGAAAAACGAAACATGTCCTTCTTCCAACACGACAGATGAAAAATTATCATCCGGAAAGGCAGATACGTTGAACCGTGTTCCGGTTACTTTTACTGTACCATCGGCCGTTTTAACAAAGAAAGGGTGTTTTTTATCCGATGAAACATGAAAATAGGCTTCACCAGTTAGAATGACCTCCCGTGCT
Organism: Mangrovibacterium sp.; assembly: GCA_050298035.1. Taxonomy (GTDB): domain Bacteria; phylum Bacteroidota; class Bacteroidia; order Bacteroidales; family Prolixibacteraceae; genus Gaoshiqia. The sequence continues at coordinate 1,128 of JBNKTK010000174.1, forward strand.
GATCCTGAAAATTTTGCCGGGTATTGCAGGGTTGACCCTGAGTTTTGCCAAACTTCGGTACCATCGGGCAAAACAGTTTTCAATTTTGACCCTATCGGCGTTTCCAGGGTGATCAGGTTATTAGCCTGCTTGTGTTCGTTTAATGCAAACATCCAAATACTTGCGACCAATAGCGGGATAAACAATACGGCCGCTGCCCTGGTGGCAAACATCAATACTTTGTTCTTTACTGCACGTCCATTTTGCTCTGTCAGGTTGATTTGATGATGAATGGAATCAAGCATTTGATCCAGTTCTTCGCGGGCAATTTGATGTTTGAATGAAGGCGTGTTCATCCAATATTCATAGAGAAAGGTCTCCAGGTCTTTATTTTGATCATTTTGCAGAAACAAGCTAATGACCGATTTAAGCTCTTCCGGGCTACATTTGGTTTCCAGGTATTGCTTAATCAGAAATGCTTTGTCTTTATTGTCTTTCATCAGTATAAACTTTCAATCTTGGGCCGTATAGCTGTATTCTATAATCTCTGGTCGCTGACCCCGATGTTTTTAATAATATTCACAGGTAATACGTTGAAGAGTTACGTACCCCCCAAATGAATATGAAATTTTTTTCATCTTTTTTTAAAGCTTACAGGAATAGGGTGAGGAAGAGCAAACTCAACAGGTTTCCGGCGTCCAGTTTTTGCCGGATTGATTTTAAGGCGAGGGTGATCTGGTTCTCTACGGTTTTCACCGAGATGTTCAGTTGTTCAGCAATTTCCTTGTGGCTTAATCCTTCTTCGCGGCTGAGCTGATAGATTTTCCGGCGTTGTTCCGGCAGGTTTTGTACGGTATTTCTTAGTTCGGTGGTAAGTTCTTCATATCCGGCTAAATTATCATTACCCGGTTCTTCTTCCGAAAAGTGGCTTCTAATATATCGTTGATATTGATCTTGCCGAAGTCTTTTCCGGAGCAGGTCGATCGTGATGTGGTAAGAAATAGAAAAAAGAAGTGCTTTGACCGATTGGGACGAATCCAGTTGTTGCCGTTTGGCCCAAAGTTTTAAAAAAGTTTCCTGTACAATCTCTTTGGAATCTTCGTGGTCTTTAAGCATAGAATATGCAAAACCATACAAGCGTTCACTGAATTGCCTGTATAGTGAATCAAATGCCTGGATGTTCCCTTTTCTGATTTCTTTGATCAAGATGTTTGTTACCCCTGCACTAGAATTTTCTTTCATTCCCTGACTAAAATGATGCAGAGGTAAATGTATCAAATTATTTTATAATCTTTTCTGCTATAGAAAAGCATAATAGAGAGGTAAGGTTCTCTTTGAAATAATTTAAAATCGTTTTCCCCACCAGGCTCTTAAACGTTCAAGTATTTTCAGTTCTGCCGGGTTGTTTTGCGGTGTGTACAGGCGTTCCTTTTTAATTTTTTCAGGAAGGAAGTCTTGCTCTGCAAAGTTGCCTTCGTACGAGTGGGCGTATTTGTAATCTTTTCCGTAGCCCAGCTCTTTCATCAATTTTGTTGGTGCGTTGCGGATATGTAGTGGGACTGGCAGATCGCCTGTTCGCCTCACAAGTTCCTGGGCTTTGCCAATTGCCTCGTAGGCCGAATTGCTTTTGGGCGATGTGGCCAGGTAAATCGTGCATTCGGAAAGGATGATACGCGATTCGGGATGACCAATCTTGTGAACAGCGTCGAAGGAGCTTTGTGCCAACAACAGGGCGTTTGGATTTGCCAGGCCCACATCTTCGGCAGCCAAAATGAGCAGACGACGGGCGATAAATTTCACATCTTCGCCGCCTTCGATCATCCGGGCCAGCCAGTAAACTGCGGCATCCGGGTCGCTCCCGCGGATGCTTTTGATGAAGGCCGAGATGATGTCATAGTGCATTTCCCCGTTTTTGTCGTAAGTGGCCAAATTGTTTTGCAGCCTTTCAGTGACAATGTCATTGGTGATCACAATCTGCTCACTTTCATCAGAGTTGATCACCAACTCGAGCACATTGAGTAGTTTGCGGGCATCGCCACCCGAGAAACGGAGCAATGCTTCGTATTCTTCCAGAACAATTTTTTTCTTTTTAAGCTCCGTGTCTTTGTTGATTGCCAGATCAAGGATCTTTAGCAAGTCAACTTTTTCGAGCGACTTCAGTACATATACCTGGCAGCGGGAGAGGAGCGGCGATATCACTTCAAATGAAGGGTTCTCGGTGGTTGCCCCGATCAAGGTTACCAGCCCCTGTTCTACTGCACCAAGCAACGAGTCTTGCTGGGCTTTGCTGAAACGGTGGATTTCATCAATAAAAAGGATGGGGTTCGGGCGGTTAAAAAACTGTTGCTTTTGGGCTTTGTCAATGACATCGCGCACATCTTTTACCCCCGAACTAATAGCGCTCAGAATATAGAACGGCCGGTCGAGCGTATTGGCAATAATTTTTGCCAGGGTCGTTTTCCCAACCCCGGGAGGCCCCCACAGAATGATGGAGGAAATTTTGCCCGACTCGATCATTTTTCGCAAAACCGCTCCCTGGCCGACCAGGTGCTCCTGCCCGATATAATCGTCCAGCGTTTTCGGACGTAACCGTTCTGCCAGTGGTTGTCTCATTTTAGTTGCAGTATCTTTTTATGATGTTGTAAGCTTCTTCAACCCCCAATTCGCCGGCTTTACTTAAATCAATGGCGCCGCCATTAATGTCGTCGAGGTATATTTTTGTGAGCCCGCGGTTGAAATAGGCTTCGGCAAAATCGGGTTGCAGTTCAATGGCCTTGTTGAAATTAACAATGGCCTGATCGTACTTTTCAAGTTTGCACAAAATATAGGCTTGATTGAAATAAGCAAACGGAAATTCAGGGTTCAGGCTGATACAGGTTTGGTAATCGTTTAAAATGTACTGGTAATCGGTAATTGCTTCTTTTTTTACATTTTGTTCTTCAGTTGTTTTGCCAACGGAGATGGTCAGGTCTTCCGAAAAATCAGGGAGCGATTCCAGCAATTCAACCATTTTTGAGCGACAGTTTGCCCTGCTGAAATAGGCCAGTGTGCTTTTATTATCCATGCTGATTGTCAGGTTGAAGTCTTCAAGTGCCTGGTTGTAATCGTTTGTGAGGAACTCGAAAATACCCCGGCTAAGATAATTTTTTGCCGTTTGGTTGTTCTTTATCTTTTCGTTGAAATACAGGATGTTGTTTTTAAAGCTTTCCGTGAAATCTTCCGTTTCCCTGTTGGTAATGGTCATTAGCGGTGTGTAGTTGTTGTAGTTGTTCAGCTCTTCAAGCGATACGCTGTAGTATTGCAAACGTTCGTAATTAACAACATTCTCGCTGAATGAGGCCAGTACAAAGATATTTTGCAGCTCAATAATGACATTTTTATTTTGAATCTTTCCGTCTTCAACCTCTTCTTCGTCGTTTGTTGGCAGGTTTCGGGTATCGGCCAGCGAAAGTTTAAACCGACGGCGTTCCCTTTGTTCCGCAGTTTCTTCCTGCTTACCCGATGATTGGGCAGTTGCTTGCTCTTGGTTCGGCTCTTGCTGCTTTGCCTGGCTATTATTTTGCTGTGACTGTGACTGTGACTGTGACTGTGACTGGTTCGATGAATTCGCCGAAGCCAGTGTCTGTTGTTGTTGTTGTTGTTGCGCGTACGGATTGTTGTCCGGCATCATTTTGCTCATATCCAGTTTGGGATCGAGTTTGGCTGCAATCCGATAGTCTTCTTCATAACCCGGGCGTTTCAGTATTTCTTTGGCTATCCCCCGGTTAAAATAGGCGTTGGGCATTGTCGGATCAATTTGCAGCGCCAGGTCATAATCCATAATAGCGCCGGCATAATCTTCCAGCTTTTGTTTTACAATTCCCCGGTTGTTGTAGGCATAGGCATTTTGCGGGTCCAGTTTCAGGGTTTGATCAAAGTCCCTCAGTGCGGCAGCATAATCTTCCATCTCAAAACGGGCCAGTGCACGTAGTAAATAGGCATTGGCATAATGTGGCCGGATAACAATGGCCCGGTTCAAATCTTTAATGGCTTCGCGGATGTCGCCCTTCACAATGTAGGCATTGCTGCGATTGATAAAGGCGTTTACAAAGTTTGGGTTTATTTCAAGCGCCTGGTTATAATCGTCAATAGCCCCGTCAATATTTTTCATCGATATTTTGGCAATCCCGCGGTTATTGTAGATGGCTGCATTCCTTGGCGAAAGTTCAAGTGCCCTGTTGTAATCGCCAATAGCATGATCGTATTCATGGAGCTCCAGAAAAGCCAGCCCGCGGTTTGTATAGGCATCCGGATAATATGGTTTGATTGAAATTGCCTGGTTGTAGTCCGAAATGGCCCCGCGGAAATCTTCCAGTTG
>JBNKTK010000175.1:0-5407 GCA_050298035.1 Mangrovibacterium sp.
TCAACAATTACAGAAGTGTCCAGTTTCTTATTAACAGCAAGGTAAATTGCCGACCCCGAAGGCGAGCAAAACCCATTTAACGCCTTGGTCGGAACTTCGCTGGTTGGACCGGCATTTGAAAAAACCATAAAATTCAGGTTGAAACCTCCCCGGTCAACACAAAATTTAATCTTTTGAACTCCTTCTTCCAGAATGACCTGACCCACGGTTACATCTACCCAGCTTTGGTCTCCGGCAGTTGCGACAGCCGAAACTTCTCCGGTGATGTTCCTCCCGTTTATTTCGAGGTGAAACTTCCCCGTACCGGTTGTTCCCGCGATTCTGAATGTCACTTTGTAGGAGCCAGCCTGTTTGACATTTGCGGTATAAAGCATCCACTCACCTGCATTTATCCAACCAACGCTGTATCCATTGCCTAAGCGGGACGTGTCAGTACAAGTTTCAATATCCACACCATCATTCCGGTATGTCCAGCCTTTGTTCCATTGGCCGCTTCCGTTATCGTTTATAAAGTCCTGGTCATGATAGGCCATATCGTGCCTGCCCATATCGTAATCCACTGCAGCAATCACTCCCGGAATTTCATGCTTTTTATAGGGGACTGTTGTCGATTCAGTTTGCTGACGGAACATGGCATCAATCACATCCGGGTGATATTCGCAGTTTTCAATCATCAGGTTTTCGGTAACCTGCATCAGGGTCTGGTAGCAGAAATCCGGATCCGGCGTACCTCCGTTCTTCCAGGTATCGAGTAGCTGACTGTATTCGGTTGTTTGAACAGCAGCCAGCGGTCCCACAACAGAACCAATCTTTTTTAAAGGCCACCACGACCAGCCAATCTGTTGCGATTCGAGCATCCTGATGGTTTCGAAAAACCACTGATTTGAGTTTTCGCCCGACTCGCCCATCCAAAACGGCACATTATACTGATCGCGCCACACCAGGTAGTCGTTGATGGTATTCTTTCCTGTACCGTTCCAGTATTTATGAAAGCTGTAGGCCATGTTGTCGTCCCAGGCGGGGAACAAGCCGTCCATGTTATTTGCCCAGCAGTTCCCTTCAACAAAAAGCAGGTGGTTTTGATCCACTTCGCGGATAGCATTGGTGATGCGGATCATCATGTCTCGAAGTTTCTCGTTGCTGCTGTCGCACCCGTTCGGGTGGGTACCGTTGAAGTTCCAGTTGGTTTCGTTGATCAGGTCGTAGCCTCCAATGTATTTTTCGCCGGCATAACGTTCGGCCAGTTTTCGCCACAAAGCAATGGTTTTGCGCTGGTTCTCCTCACTTTCCCAAAGCGATGGTTTGGCCGGGTCGTAATCGGAAATATCGGCATTCTTACCTTGTCCTCCCGGCGTTGCATGCAGGTCGAGGATGACATACATTTGACGCGCCTTACACCATTCTAACAGCTCGTCAACCATTTGGAACCCGGGTTCCAGCCAGGTATCCTGCCCGGCAACAGGTTCCTCTTCAATTGGTAAAGTGAACAGGTTATAATGCAAAGCCGGACGGACCGCGTTGAACCCCCAACTTGCCAGAGAGTCAATGTCGGTTTTGGTACAGTGATTCGCCAGCCAGGCATCGTAAAATTCATCTGTCCGCTCTTTTCCCATTGACGATTCAATCAAGGCACGAATCTCGTGCTGGGTACCGGCAAAGTCGCCCGTGCCGAGCATGTAGCCTTCCTGGAGCATCCAGCCACCAAGTCCCATGCTCCGGATTATGAAGGGTTCCCCGTCACCGTCAACAATGAACTTACCATCCCGGTGAAGGTATTGCGCTGTTGCCAGTTGTGTAAGGGCAATAAGCAGAATTGTTATTTTATAGGTCAGCTTCATTCTCAGTTTTCTCCTTTCATTGACAGACCTTTGCTCCCCAAAGCAAAGCCGGCCATAAACCTATTAGGGTTAGTTGGTTGGGGTTAATCAATTTTAAATTGGGAATGAAGGCCGTCGGCAGAATTTGTGCCAACCCAGATGTCGAATTCTCCCGGTTCAACAACATAGGCCGAGCCGTTGAAGAATGCCAGATCTTTGGCGTTCAATACCATAGTCACCTGTTCTTTTTCGCCTGGTTTCAGCGTTACTTTTTTAAATCCCTTGAGCTGTTTCACCGGACGGGTCACACTCCCTGCGCGATCGTGAATGTAAAGCTGTACTGTTTCAGTAGCTTCGCGTTTACCTGTATTTTCCAGCATCACCGAAACCTCAATCGAGCCATCTGTTCCCATCGAACCGGATGACAATTTGAGATCGGAGTAGCTGAAAGAGGTATAAGTCAACCCAAAGCCAAACGGGAAAAGCGGTTCGAAACCCGCATCAAGATAATGCGAAGTGTTTCCAAGCGATACCTGTCCTGCCTCAACCGGAATTTTATCCAGCGCTGTCCAGTTATTGTAATCGGCCGGACGACCTGTGTTTTTGTGGTTGTAATAGATTGGCACCTGTCCGACCATTTTGGGAAAGGTAACCGGCAACTTGCCTGATGGCGACGTATCGCCAAAGACCATGTCGGCAATGGCAGGTCCACCCATTGTTCCCGGCGCCCAGGCATATAATACGGCATCTGCTTTTTCCAAAACATTCCCGATTGTCAGCGGACGACCGGCCATGATCACTGCCACAACTGGCTTCCCGGTGGCAGCAATGGCATCGAGCAACTCGCTCTGTGCGCCTTGCAGGTTCAGATCGGCCAGGCTATGTGCTTCACCCGACAGGATTGACTCTTCACCCAGAAACAATAACACAACATCAGCTTGTTGTGCTGCCTCAATCGCCTTTGCAAAACCTTCGTCCGTTTTTGTCCGGCTGACTTCAAGCCCCCTGGCATAATGAACTTTGTTTAAACCCAATTTTTGGTTGAACGCCGTGAGCGGGGTCACCGAGTTTTCCTTTTTCCCATCGAAAACCCAGGTTCCCATTTGGTCATGCGGTGCATCCGCCAGCGGTCCGATTACCGCCACCGAAGCAATATCTTTTGAAAGCGGGAGCACCTCATTTTTATTCTGAAGCAGGACAAAACTTTTTGTGGCTGCTTCCTGTGCAACTGCTTTGCTTCTGTCCGAGAGAATCACTTTAGCGGCAATTTCCTCATCGGTGTAGGGATGATCAAACAGGCCAAGTTCGAATTTAACGCGGAGAATGTTTGCCACATAACGGTCGATCATGTCCATGTCAATTTTGCCCTCGTCAAGCAGGGGCTGAACATTCTCAACATAGCAGCTGCTCGACATTTCCATATCAACACCGGCATTCAGCGCCTTTTCGGCCGCTTCCTTCTTATCGGCAGCATACCCGTGAGGGATCATTTCGGCAATTGAAGCCCAGTCGCTGACAACCATGCCATTAAACTGCCATTCCTGTCGCAATATTTTTTTAAGGGTGAACTCGTTTCCAGTTGCCGGGACACCATTCAAATCGTTAAAAGCAGACATGAAAGTAGCTACACCCGCATCGGTGGCAGCCTTAAAAGGAGGAAGGTAATCGTTCCGCAACTGCACTTCCGGAATGTAAGTGGTATTGTAATCGCGCCCGCCTTCGGCTGCCCCATAACCAACAAAATGTTTGGCACAGGCGGCAATGTTTTTGGGGTTGCCCAGATCATCACCCTGAAACCCTTTTACCATCGCAACGGCCATTTCGGAAGCGAGGTAAGTATCTTCGCCGCAACTTTCGGCAATGCGCCCCCAACGTGGGTCGCGGGAGATATCGATCATCGGGGCAAACGTCCAGTGTACCCCTTCCGAAGCAGCCTCCTCGGCAGAAACAGACATGGCTGTTTTCACCATCTCAGTATCCCAGCTGGCAGCCATCCCAAGCGGGATTGGCATAACGGTACGGTATCCGTGAATAACATCACGGCCAATAATCAACGGAATGCCCAAACGGCTTTCCTCAACAGCCACCCGCTGCAGTTCGTTCACTTTTTCAGCTCCAACCAGGTTTAAAATCGAACCGACCTTTCCGTCCCTGATTGCCTGTTTCATATTTTCGGGACTACCAAAAACTCCCGGGTCAAACTGAGACATTTGACCAAGTTTCTCTTGCAGGGTCATTCTCGAAATAAGTTCCTGTATTTTCTTTTCTGTTTGTCCATTGCCTGCAGAAGAAACAGAGGCAAAAGAGTAGCCAAAAAAGAAGACCGCAACAAAAAACAGAATTGTGGTTTTCATCTTTTTGAAAGTAGAATAGAGCCTGATCCTCCTCCCTGAAAGATCAGGCTCTTATGTGTTAATAATTAATTGATTTTTGCTGATTTGATTCCTTCGACGTGCGGTCCCGACAATTCATCAAGCAGAACCTGAAATGTTGTACTATTATCATTCGGGTTCAGCATAATCCGGACAACATTGTAGAAATCGTGGCTTACTGATGCATTAGGATCTGATACGTCATTGGTATAATCTGAACCTGCGGCACCATTGGTTGCAACTCCTCCCAAATCGAACTCTGCTATTTCCCAGGTATTATCCTGCTGAATCGTGTAAATCAGGTCTGCAGTTCCCGTTTGCCAGGCATTTCCACCTCTGTCAGTATTTTCCAGTTTCAAAAGTACCTTGTCGCCAGCCTTACCGTAAACTTTCACCTTGAATGTTGAGATTGATCTCAAGTCAAAACGATAACCAGTTGGTAATTTCATAAATGCATTAGCATAAAGCGCATTAACCTTTACAAACTTTAATACCTTACTACTCTTATTTGGATAGGTTTTATCAGGATTATCAATAATAGTTACCGACCCATCTCCATCAGATTTATCAATTTGCACCGGAGCCATTGCCACTTCGCTGAAATCATTGTACATGACCATTTCGTCCAAAAGGAACGGAACGTAGTCCGGATGATTGGCAGCTACGACAACAGTTTGTGACAGGTTTAGATCGTCAATCGAAGTTGCTACCGTTACATTAACGGTGTATGTTCCGGCACGCATGTATGTATGGGAAGCAACTGCGGTATAATCGGTTGACGAAACAGGATCGCCATCACCAAAATTATAGGTCACCCCGTTGATTGATTGTCCGTCAGGGATATTGACATTAGTCAGCGACACATCATAAGTGTTGGCTTCAGCAGCCGCAACCACTGAAAGATCAGCTGTAATGCTTGGCTTTACATAACCTTTCGGTATTAAACGATAATGCCATGCATTGCCATCTCCTCCGATTGTAACAAGTTCAAGAAGATTCTCTTCAATATTCAGAATTTCGTAAGCCCCATCTTTTGCCCCGGTATCAAAGCACGGGAATAATGAAGTGGCAGAAGACAATGTCAGATAGTTTTTGCCTCCTGTGCTTTCAATAAACCAGGTTCCCGGATTTGGGTTAAAATCAACTACATAATCCACATCATTCTGAGTTGCATTGGAATAAGCTGGATCATCCTTTCTGAAATCTTTTACATAGCTT
>JBNKTK010000176.1:0-5389 GCA_050298035.1 Mangrovibacterium sp.
TGCACAAAACTGCGCTGCCGAAGCAAAAGGCGCTTTTACAGGCGAAGTTTCAGCTTCAATGGTAAAATCTACCGGTGCCGGATACGTTATTTTAGGTCACTCTGAAAGACGTGAATACTACGGTGAAACCAGCGAAACCCTGAACAAAAAATTGGCTTTGACCCTTGAAAACGGGTTGACACCAATTTACTGCTGCGGTGAACCGTTGGAAATCCGCGAAGCCGGAACACAAAAAGATTTCGTTATCAACCAGCTGAAAGAAACAATCTTCAAGCTGAGCGCTGACGATTTCAAAAAAGTAATTGTTGCTTACGAACCAATCTGGGCTATCGGTACCGGAAAAACTGCAACCACTGAACAAGCACAGGAAATGCACAAAGACCTGCGCGACGCTATGGCCGCTCAATACGGACAGGAAGTTGCCGACGAAATTTCAATTTTGTACGGTGGAAGCTGCAACCCGAAAAATGCAAACGAATTGTTCGCCAACCCGGATGTTGATGGTGGATTGATCGGAGGCGCTTCGCTGAAAGCCGACGATTTCCTTGCAATCATCAATGCATACTAATCGCTGAAGGATTTATTTTTCAAATACAGCAGAGGTTGTCCCCCAAAGGGCAACCTCTTTTTTATGCTTACAATTCGGAAGTAAATGTTTTGGTCAGCCGGGCTAATATTAGAAAGGGTTGTCCCCAAAGTACCATCAGTCGTCTTTGCGAAGGAGGAACGACTGAAGCAATCTCCAAAGAAATAGATTGCTTCTCCGGCAATTGCCGGATCGCAATGACGCATCACGATAGTTTTACGACTTTCGATACAGCCCTCTTTTTTGTTTTCATGACAAGTTCATCTTGTTCCGGAACAGAGAAATATTTTTCGGCAAAACGGTTTCAGATTTGTCCGTTTTTTATAATTTCAGTCCAAAATCAGCCTCTTTAGCTCAGTTGGTAGAGCAGCTCATTCGTAATGAGCAGGTCGCGGGTTCGAGTCCCGTGAGAGGCTCTGTTTTTTGGACTACCCGGGAAATTTCTGCTGTACCTCACAGGTTTTGAACGAACAATGATCATTGACAAATAATCAATAAGAAATATCGAATAAGGAATAAGAAATAATCTATCATTATTGTTCCGAAGATTGAAATTACGTCCCTATGGGACTTTTATGTGATTCACATCTTGCTTTCTACCACCATTTTGCCCCTCAGGGGCAATCCCGGCAGGGATAAAATATAGGTAGAAAAAAGTTGCCCCTAGTTTATTCAAAGTCCCATAGGGACATAATATTTTTAATATTCCTAGAAGTTTTAATCAATTTTAGTCGGACACTAATGATAATCTATAAATAATTTCCAACCGCAACACCCCAAAGGACTACTTCCACTGTTACAATACACAAAAAAGGCAGAGTTTTCACCCTGCCTCATCTATCTGGTTTAAAAATTTTACAATGGGAAGATACCGTTCTCGCGACAGTATTCAATAATTCGCTCGGGGTTTTGCCCGTTATCTTTCGGGTTCAGAACCAAGGCAACCTGTTCCGGCTCGTCAAAAGCAATATCAATTCCCGGCACGTATCTCAGGTTTTCCTGTGAATAAAATTCAGGCCTGTTCTTTTTGCAGTCTTCCAGATCAGCTTTCATATAGAAAAGATGGAAGCGCTCTGGTCCAACGATTTTCTCAACCTGCTCGCGGATATCTTTGTCCGGAGAAATAAACGAACAAATCGTAATAATTCCCTGGTCGTTCAGGATGCGGCAAACTTCGGCAACGCGGCGCAAATGCTCAGCACGGTCGGTTGGCGAGTAATCCAGCTCTTTTGAAAGTCCTGAGCGCACAGAACTGCCGTCAAGCAGAACAACCGTTGCACCCATGTCGAATAATTGCTTTTCGAGGCTGAATGCCATTTCATTTTTACCCGATCCGTGCAAGCCGGTTACCCACAGGGTTGCCCCTTTTTGGTTGTAACGTTTCTGGTATGCAGCGTCAGAAATCAGTCCTTCTCCCCTGCGAATCTGTTCACGATCGTCGGCACTTATTTTTGAAGGCAGATCGTCGGCGCTTAAACGGTCGATAATCATCCCCACGGCAACCGTGTTGTGCGAAACAGGGTCGATCAACACAAACGAGCCGGTGCTTTTATTTTTCTTATACGGGTCGAAGAACAACGGCTTGTTGGTCGTCAACACCACCCGTCCGATCTCATTCAACTCAAAATGATCAATTTCAGATTTTTGAAGTGTATTGACATCAACTTTATACTGAATTTTATCTACACGCGCCTTTGTGTTGTTATTGGCATGTTTGATAAAGAAATGCGTTGTGGGGTCCATCGGCTTTTCGTCCATCCAAACCAGCATCGATTCGAAATGACGTTCAACGCGAGGCAAATTATCCGGGTAAACAATCATGTCACCACGGGAAATATCAATTTCATCTTCCAGCGTGATTGTTACCGATTGAGGAGGGAAAGCTTCGTTCAATTCGCCATCGTAGGTGGTAATTGTTTTTATCGTTGATGTTTTGCGTGATGGCAAAACCATTACTTTCTCTCCTTTTTTGACAATACCTCCGGCAACACGGGTCGAAAAACCACGGAAGTTGTTATCCGGTTTTAGCACGTATTGCACCGGGTAACGCATATCGGCAAAATTGCGATCGGAACTGATATGAACCGTTTCCAGGAAATCGAGCATACACTTGCCTTTATACCAGGGCATGCGCTCTGACGGCTCAACCACGTTATCGCCTTTCAGGGCTGACAGTGGAATAAAATTGACATCCGGGATATCGAGCTGGGCCACAAAGTTGTTATAGTCTTCGCAAATTTCATCAAAAACTTTCTGGTCAAAATTGACCAGGTCCATTTTATTTACCGCCAGCACAACATGCTTGATCCCCAGAAGCGAAACCAGGAACGTGTGACGGCGTGTTTGTGTAATCACACCTTTGGTGGCATCAATCAGGATGATCGCCAGGTTGGCAGTAGATGCGCCGGTAACCATGTTCCGGGTGTACTGTTCGTGCCCCGGGGTGTCGGCAATAATGAATTTACGCTTGTTGGTCGAGAAATAGCGATAGGCCACGTCAATCGTGATCCCCTGCTCCCGTTCGGCTTTCAATCCGTCAAGCAACAAGGCATAGTCAATATCCTCGCCGGCATGACCAATCCGCTTACTGTCGCGCTCCAAGGCCGAAAGCTGATCCTCGTATAGTTTTTTACTATCGAAAAGCAGGCGTCCGATAAGCGTTGATTTTCCGTCATCTACCGAACCTGCTGTTAACAAGCGCAGCAAATCTTTCTTTTCGTCCTGATCTAAAAATGCTTTTATGTCCATTTTTCTAATTGTCGTTGTCTGGTTAATAAGTTCTTGTTGTCCTGTTATCTTGTTGTCTGGTTGTCAAGACCTCCAATTACTCTCTACATATTTTATAAAGTTGAAAATCTTTATCCCGGCCTTATCTAATTCATCCGCAATCTTTTCCCATCCTGTATTGGGATGTATTGTCAGAAGAAATTCAGCCTGAGAAATCGATTCCAAGCAAGAAGCATGGCTATACACTAAAAACCGAAGAAAATCGCCTTTATATTTGCGCCTTCCATACCCTTCAACAATATTATCTTTTATTGACTGGCTAGCCCTTCGGATTTGGGAACCCGTTTCAAATTTATCCGGATTTGGAAGATTCATGCTCAGCTTATATATTTCAACAGCAAGCTGAAATGATATTTGATAAATCTCCAAATCTTTATAACTATTCATCTGCTATATTTTAACAATGACAACCGGATAACAATGACAACGGACAACCTTTTATACTAAAAATAACCTTCGCGTTTTTTCTGTTCCATGCTGGCTTCCTGGTCGAAGTCGATCACGCGGGTTGTGCGTTCCGAAACAGTAACAGTCATCATTTCTTCAACAATCTGCTCAATTGTTTTGGCCTCCGATTCGATTGCACCAGTTAGCGGGTAACATCCCAAGGTGCGGAAACGAACCATTTTCATCTCGGCTTTTTCGGCCATTTCCTTTGGCATCCGTTCGTCGTCAACCATAATCAGGTTCCCGTCAACATCGACAACCGGCCGCTCTTTGGCGTAGTACAAAGGAACAATCGGAATATTTTCCAAACGAATATATTGCCAGATATCCAATTCTGTCCAGTTTGAAATTGGGAAAACACGGATTGATTCGCCTTTATGCACCCGTGCATTGTAAATGTCCCAAAGCTCGGGGCGCTGGTTTTTCGGATCCCACTGGTGAAATTTATCACGGAAAGAGAAGATGCGCTCTTTGGCCCTCGACTTTTCCTCATCACGGCGGGCACCACCAAAAGCTGCATCAAATTTATATTTGTTCAGCCCTTCGAGCAATGCCTGGGTTTTCATCACATCGGTATGTACTTTACTTCCATGCGTAAAAGGGCCAATTCCCGATTCGTACCCTTGCTTGTTATAATGAACGATCAAGTCCCAGCCATTTTCCTTCGCGTAATTATCGCGGAATTCGATCATTTCACGAAATTTCCATTTTGAATCAATGTGCATTAGTGGGAAAGGGACTTTCCCCGGATAGAAAGCTTTTTCAGCCAGACGGACCATCACCGATGAATCTTTCCCGATTGAATACAGCATCACCGGGTTTTCAAATTCGGCAGCTACTTCCCTGATAATATGGATAGCCTCTGCTTCGAGCTCCCGCAAATGCGACAGATTGTATTTATTCATAATAACGATTTTTCAATTCCTCTCAGGCACATGCCTGTGTTAAAAACATTCGCCTGCAAAAATAGTTGATTCTGACTAATATTAATGGGTATTAATTCTTATTCTCCCCCTAAAATGGCCAAATCATCGGAATCAAAATCATCGAAATAATGAAGGCAATAACGTTCAATGGCAAGCCGGCTTTGGTATAGTCGCTGAATTTGTAGTTTCCGAGACCTTGCACCAAAAGATTGGTTTGGTAACCAATTGGCGTTGCAAAACTGGCAGATGCAGCAATACAAATAGCAATAAAGAATGGTTTTGGATCAACATTAAGCTGATGTGCTGCCGAATAGGCAATAGGAAAAACAAGCGCTGCAGCCGCATTGTTGGTAATTACTTCTGTGAAAATGGTTGTAATCAGATAAATCGTGATCAGAACACCCATTGGCCCCCACGATTTTGAAAAGTTAATAGCTGTCAAAGCAATACTGTCTGCCGCCCCCGAGTTCTGCAATGCTTTACTGATCCCGAATGCACAGGCAATGGTAATCAATACGTCCCACGAAATGGCTTTAGTATATTTCCGGTTTGGAAGAATATTCACCCAAGCCATCAGAATGGCAACAATTGCAGCAAAATAAAACATATCAGGCGTGTCACCATTAATTTCGGGCAAATAGCG
>JBNKTK010000177.1:0-5218 GCA_050298035.1 Mangrovibacterium sp.
TCTGATTTGTCATCTTTCTTGGGGCTTTCCGGGCCGTGGTGTTGTTCATTCAGCTGGTAGTCATTCGGGTTGGTGCTGCCCAGCAGGGTGGCTCCTTCTTCCAGGTACAATTCAACGTTTGATTTCAGAATGATACTTCCGCATAAAAACTGCCCGGCAGGGAAAATAACCCTCCCGCCACCATTTGCAGCCGCTTCGTCAATCGCCTGCTGAATGGCAAGTGTATTCAGTGTTTTTCCATCTGAAACTGCGCCGTATGTGGTGATATCGTAATCATTCTTCCCTGATCCCGCGACACCATTCACAATTGCAGTATGAAGCAGAATGACAAACATGATATACCTTATTCCATAATATCTCATCACACAAGTTTTAAAATTAGAATTATCAATCAGACAACGAGTAAGGTCTGGACTCCGGTTTTATGCCCCACTGGTGATTGGGGCGATTACCCATCTCGAAGTCGAGAACTCCACCGTTTGTCAGATCAAAATGATTGAGGTAATTACGGTCTGTCTCAATACCATTCACCTTCAATCCCTGGATGAAATTTTTCCCGGAGGATGCTCCCGGCGCATTGATCACCAGTTTTTTCCCGTTTTCAAACCGGATGGTGATTTTGTCGAAGTGCGGGCCCGAAACGACATATTCCGGTACCGACGGGCAAACCGGGTAAAAGCCCATGGCTGCAAAAACATACCAGGCCGACATTTGCCCTGCGTCGTCGTTCCCGCTCAATCCACCTGAGTCTGCTCCGTATTCATTTTTCATGATGACTGAAACCAGTTCCTGGGTTTTCCACGGCTGTCCCGAGTAGTTGTACAAAAACGGGATTTGATGCCCGGGTTCGTTACCATGCCAGTACTGCCCGGCTGCATGAAACCGGTCGAGGTTGGCGTTAAAGCCTTCTTCGCCTTCCATCAGTTGCATCAAACCGGCCATGTCCTGCGGAACGTACCAGGTGTATTGGTAAGGTGTGCCTTCGGTGATGTAGCTCATGCGGGCGTACTTGTTGAAATCGTTTGTGAATGTTCCGTCGGCAAACCGCCCCCGCACACAGGAGTCGGCTGCGCTGTATACATTTTGAAAGTTGAGCGCTCTTGCTTGCAAAACCCGGGCATGTGCTGTATCGCCGCGCTTTTCGGCTATCCGGCTGAGGGCAAAATCGTCAAACGCGTATTCCAGTGTCCGCGATACCTGTTCATTTTTGTGGAATGATTCCTTTACGCTGTCTTCCAGTGGAATGTAGCCGTATCTCAGATACGATTGCAGCGCCCTTCTGCCTTTGCCTTCTTTGTATTCCTGCTCTGTTTCGGGAGACAAAAACGCATTCTTCAGTAAATATTGGTATTGATCGTCATCCAGATTGATGGTGTTTTTCAGGTAAGCATCAGCGATTGAGGCGACAGCGTGATCGCCAATCATGGCCGATGTGTAGCTGTTCCAGCAGGGGAAAATTGGCAACCATCCACCTTGCTCTGCCATGTTGAAAAGACTTTTCATCATACCGGAATTGGCTTTGGGCATCAGTAGGTTGAAGAGTGGGTGAGAGGCTCGGTAAGTGTCCCACATCGAGAAGTCGGTGAAGTAATCCTGATTGCCTGAATTCAAAATTTCATTTCCGCCCGCAAAGCTGGGATAAGTTCCGTCGCAATCGTTAAAGGTGCGCGGTTGCAGAAAACTGTGGTACAAAGCGGTGTAGAATTTAACCTTGTCTTCCTGGTTTTCTCCCTCCACCTGAACTTTCCCCAATGTCTCTTCCCAAGTAGCTTTCAGTTGCGTTTTTACGGTTTCAAAATCCAGCCCTGCTGTTTCGGTTTCCAGGTTGTTGCGGGCCTGTTCAATGCTGGTAAACGAGGTGCCAACTGTGGCGAAGATCGTTTCATTCTTTTTTACAGAAAAGGACACGTAGCCCCCAATGTTTTTTTGATCCTGAATTTGAGGCTCCTGCACAAAAACAGTGCTGTCCAGGTAAACACCGTATTGCTCAAAATCGTGACTGAAACGGACGACAAAATAGCCGCTGAATCCGGCTTTTTCTCCCCAGCCCTGGTAAATGCGATGAACCGGGTTGTAGCCAACAATTTCATTCTTCTCGGGTATTATTTGAATAAATCCTTCGCCCTCGTCGCTGTTTGGATTGACGACCAGGTGCGCTTCTCCGCTATTTTCAAAAGTAAACCGGAACAGTCCAGTTCGTTTTGTGGCAGTCATTTCTGCATCAATGTGATAATCATTCAGGAAAACCCGGTAAGAATACGGAGTCGCTTTTTCGTTTTTATGTGAGTATGTTGAGGCACGTGCTTCCGGTAAGCATTTTAGCGCTCCTGAAATTGGCATGATGGTCATGCTGCCATAATCCTGTACGCACGAGCCACTAAGCCAATGACTGCCGCGAAACCCCTGGATCAGCGAATCGGTGTAATAATACGGGGCAAGGCATTTGGTTTCGGTATCGCGGGTTTGCGGGGTCCAGTTTGTCATTCCGAACGGAACGGTAACTTCGGAAACCACCTGTGCGTTGTTTTCTGCGCCTGTTCCGTGTTCCAGCGCGCTTAACGTGTTCGAAGGCGCTGTTCCAATCAGAGGATTGACATAATCCACCCAATTCTCCTTTTTTTGAGCGGGATTGCATCCGGCAAAAATCAGGTAAATCAGCAGGATTAGTGTAGTTCTCATATCGTTCGTTTTAGTTGGTCTTTCAATTTAAAATGACAAGGATTAATTTAGTTTGCAGGTGGGTTTTCACCCATCTTTAGTTCCAGAATACCGCCTTTGCTTAGCTGGTTGAAATCGATGACAAAGGAATCGACTTTTTCGCCGTTGAAATGTATTTCCTGTATGAATTTGTTCTGATCCGATAACCCATTGGCTTTTATGGTCAGGGATTGGTCATTCAATTTTATTTTTGTTTCGCTGAAAAGCGGTGTTGTTATTACCAGTTGGGTACTGCCCGGAAAAACAGGGTACAAGCCAATGGCAGACCAAACATACCACGCAGCCATGGTTCCCGCATCATCATCCATCTCGGAGATGTATCCGGCAGGAGTGTGGTTGAAAATCTTTCGTGTTTCGGACAATTGCCATTTTTTATGTGTCCCGTACCAATTGTTGGTTGCTTGAGTAAGTAATTTTGTAACCAGTTGTTGTGTTTTCCACGGCGCGTTTGTATAAGCATAGAGGTAAGGCACCTGGATGTCGGGCTGGTTACCGATGTTGAATAACTCGTGATCAAAAAAGTAGTCCAGTTGCTCTTCGAAAACAGTTTTGCCGCCAAGCATTTTTTGTATTCCGTTGATGTCGAAAGGTACAAACCACCGGTATTGCCAAAGTGTACCTTCATACAATCCGCTGGCGTGCATAACATCTGATCTGCGGGTGATTTTCATGAACTTCTTTTGCCAAACTTTTTTGTAATTGAAGGCTTTTGCACTGTAAAATGCCTGGTCTTCCGAATAGCCCAGGTCGCCTGCAATTTCCGAGAGCGCCCACAGGTCGTAACTGGATTCAAGCACATTGTCGGGCGATTTGAAGGGAAGCGATTCAGCTTCTTTTTTTAGGTATGGATAAATGTCGTCCAATGAAAAGGGCAGCAAGCCTTTGCGTTGTGCCTCAAGCAATTCGATGACGGAATGCTCGGTGCGAACTGTCAAAAACGGTTCGGTGCCGGTTGCCCAATCAGGTTTGCCTTGCTTGTACAATTCTTTTAGCGAACCCATCATTTGGGTATATATTTCGGGGTAGAGCAGTGAGATTAAAGGCAATTTGGTGCGGAAAGTATCCCAAACCGACCAGCCATGGAAATGAGGTTCGTTCGACTGGTACGTTTTCCCGTCGCAGCCTTTGTATTCACCGTTCAGATCGTTGATGATAAAGGGTGTTTGCAGGGTATGGTAAAGGTGGGTGTAGAATATCTTTTTAAGGGTGTTATCATCTGTTCGAACTTGTATGGTGCCCATCATTTTATTCCATTCCCCATAAGCCTGTTGTTTTACCTGTTCAAAAAAATTGTTCTTTTCTCTCAAAAGAGATTGAAGGGCATTCGTCTCACTGACTACCGATAAAGCGCAGTAAACTGTGATGGTTTCGTTTTCGGAAGTTGAAAACCGGTACGTGATTTTTGTGCCGTTTTCAGTAATGTCTTTTGTTGGTTTCGAGATGAACAAGGCAAAGTAGAATGAATAACTTCCCTTGTTACACGTGGTTTCCGATTGAATTTTGCCAGTTAATATGCCTTGTTCGTTCCAATGATGTTCTTCGTTAATGTGGCCGGCAAACGAACTACCCAGATCAATCGAGAAACCTGCCTGGTCTGATCCGGGGAAAGTAAACCGTTGAAATGAAACCTGTCGCGTAGCTGCTAATTCTGCTTTTATATGGTTTTCCAGTTCGACGCTGTAAAAACCGGGTTGGGCCAGTTCCGATTCCTTGATGTATTTTAGGTTACCGTTTGTTGCCGACGAAATAAAAGGCAAGATGCGGATATTACCCCCGGTGCCGGAACAACCAACTCCCGAAAACCGGGTTTGTGAAAATCCGATGATCTCGCTGGCTGAAAAATCGTATCCGGAGTGTGCTGTCGGGTCAGTGTCCGGGCATGGTTTGGCCATGCCAAAGGGAACCCCGGCAGCGGGATCGGTTTGACCATGATCATTCCCGGTACAGATAAACGGGTCAATAAACCGGGCATGATCAGGCAAGTCTTGCCCGGTTGAAAGTATTTCCTGGAACAGGATAAAGAAAATCAGAAGACTTCTGACGAGAATATTTCGGTTTCCGGAACTGCTCATGATCTCATTTTCATTTAAAAATAATCCCGGGATTGCAAACTAACAATCCCGGGAAAAGATATTTTATTGCTTCTCAGGTGTTAATAACCCGGATTTTGAGTAATGCTTCCGCCAGTATCATCAATCTCTGTCAGAGGAATTGGCCTCAACAGGTGTTTTGACTCAAGTGCATTGTTTAAGGCTGCATGCGGATTATGTGCCAATGTTCTTTCGATTAACTTTCCGGTTCTTTTCAAATCCATCCACCGGTTTACTTCTCCTGTTAATTCCCTGGCTCTTTCATCAAGAATAAAGTCAATCGTAACGTCTCCAGACTGAACTGCTGCCGTTAACCCTGCCCTGGAGCGTAATTCGGTAAGGCGCTGGGCTGCTGTCGTTGCATTCGATGCTCCCAGATAAGCTTCTGCTGCAATCAGGTAAGCTTCACC
>JBNKTK010000178.1:0-5129 GCA_050298035.1 Mangrovibacterium sp.
TTTAAGTAGAATGTCTATTTCCATGGACGAAAGATAAAAACAATTCCTATCCATCCACCCGATTTATTAATTGATCCTTGATCCTCCATGACCGGATTTTTGAAAAATGAGCAAAAAAAGAAAGGCAGCCCTCTGACTGCCTTTTCCGCCCCGATTTCTCGGGAACTAACCTAAACCAACTAAACCTATTAAACCATGAGCTTGCCGGAAATTGCTTCCCGGTTTGCTACTTGATTAAGCATTTGCCCGATAGTAGATATTACCGAACAAATACATTCGATTTCGAGGCCAAAGATATCAAAAAATAAATTGATTCCTAAGTTATTTATTAATTTATTAAAGTATTTTGTACTTTTGACAGTTAGCTGTGTAAGTGTCTATGGATCTAGTTAGTTGAAAAAACAGGAACCTGCTTTTGGGTATCTGAAGTTTGGTCTGGCTGGCTCAGATCATACCTTGGAAGTTGTCGGATTTTGGGCTTGTGGCTTGTGATTTTTGTTGAATGGTTAACTTCGTTTTTCGGCATCAAGTACCTTTTTTACTGAGCCGTGGAGTAGGAGTAACCGGCGTGCCCTTTCTTCGTCATACCCCAATTCATCCATAATCATTTGGGTTCCCCGTTCAATAAGTTTTTTGTTTGTCAGTTGCATATTCACCATTTTATTTCCTTTCACCCTCCCGAGTTTAATCATCAGTGTGGTGGTAATCATGTTGAGGATTAGCTTTTGGGAAGTTCCTGCTTTCATGCGGGTGCTGCCGGTGACAAATTCCGGTCCAACAATTACTTCAATCGGGATGTCTACATTTGCGGCAACTTGTGAGCCTGGGTTGTTGGTAATACAGGCTGTTAATATGCCGTGCTGCCGTGCTGTTTTTACGGCGCCAATCACATAGGGGGTTCTGCCCGAGGCCGCTATGCCGACAACCGTATCCAATTGGTTGATTCGCCAGGTCTGCAACTCTTTCCAGCAAAGTGTTTCGTCATCCTCAGCCGACTCAACGGCTTTACGGATAGCGCGGTCTCCTCCCGCGATGATACCAATGACCAATCCATCCTCGACACCATAAGTTGGCGGTATTTCTGAGGCATCCAAAATGCCGAGCCGCCCGCTGGTTCCGGCTCCAACATAAAAAAGCCGCCCTCCCTTTTCCATACGCTCAATCAGTGCCTGTACCAGTTTTTCGATTTGTGGAATGACTTTTTGTACTGCCGGAAGCACTTTCCGGTCTTCTTCGTGGATGCCGTTTAAAAGCTCTGCTACCGACTGGATTTCCAGATTTTCGTGCAGTGAACTTGATTCGGTAATATTGACCATTTGCGTGTTTTTAGAAAAAGTGAACAAGGTAGCTCCGCGATCTATTTGAGATGATATTGGAGTAAACCTTCGATCGGTTCTTTTAAAATGCGACCAATTTTCAACCCTTCATGCTCCAGTACTGCTTTTAGTATTTCCCGGAAATAAAAAGCAACCGATCCGACAAAATTTATGGGCAGTTCCCGTGATTGGGGCAACATCAGCACATTTCTTTTTATGAATGATGCCAGGTTTGTTTCAACAAAGTTCCGGCAATATTCCTGATTAATTTCCTCGGACAGGAAAATTGTAAACTGTGCTAAAAACTTATTCGGTCGTTCTTGCCGGTATACCCGGTTCAGTACATCATCTTTATCGGGGTGAAAACGTTCTTCAAATTTAACCCGCAAATCAGCAGGCATGACCAGCTTGAAATAGTCGCTCAGTAAATTACGCCCCATTACCGCACCACTACCTTCATCGCCCAAAATAAACCCCAATGGCGGAATGTTGCCGGTTACTTTTTCCCCATCGAAATAGCAGGCATTGGAACCGGTTCCCAGGATGCAGGCTATTCCGGCCTCGTGTTGGCACGAAGCCCGTGCCGCACCAACAACATCGCTGTAAATGTGGGTTGAAATCTTTTCAAAAAGATGAATGAGGACTTCTTCAATAACCCGGGCTTTTTCATCGCTCACAATACCGGCGCCATAATAAAACACTTCATCAACCTGGCTGGAAACAGGCAAAAGTTCTTTTGTCAGTTCGTCAACAATATCATCACCAGAACGAAAAAAAGGATTTATCCCGGAAGTCTGGATTCTGATTGTTTCACCGGAATGATTGAAAAACATCCAGTCTGTTTTGGTAGAACCGCTGTCAGCTATTAACTTCATTTTCCGATTTTTTTCGATATAAGTTTGTGCCTTTTTCGGATGACACTTGTTTTATAAGTAAATTTCAGGGGATGAAATAAGATGCCCGGTACGTTGGATGACAACGCGTTTATTTGGTGCCTCTTGTCTCATGACACAAAGATATGGAAATAATTACAGGCCGAAACAGCACCTGTATGCGTATAACTGTTTTTGCACATTCCGTAACCCGGAATGGTCTGAGTAGTGATTTGGTAATGAAAAATTAGATATTATGGAATTGCGTAGAAAATTAATTTCAAACAATCCTTTGTTTTTCGGGACAACAAATCATAAACCGAGAAACCTGGCACATCAGGATGTCCTGACAAAGTACGAGAGGATACCCACGGTAATTTACGATGATTCATCGGAAGTTTCGGAGCTTGTTGCCCGGGAAATAGCAACAGCGATAAAAGAAAAAGAAAAGCAAGGCAAGAACTGCGTGCTGGGGCTTGCAACCGGTTCGTCGCCGCTGGGAGTTTATGCCGAATTGATCAGGATGCACCGGGACGAAGGGCTGAGTTTCAGGAATGTCATCACATTTAACCTGGATGAATATTATCCGATGGGGCAGGCGTCCGTGCATTCTTACTACCAGTACATGCACAAGCATCTTTTTAGCCATGTTGATATTCTCCCCGAAAATACGCACATCCCCCGGGGTGACTTGTCTTTAAATGAAGTATATGAATTTTGCCGGGATTATGACCAAAAGATCGTTGAGGCCGGGGGAATCGATATTCAGCTCCTGGGAATTGGACAAACCGGGCACATCGGGTTTAATGAACCGGGCTCGCAACTTAATTCGAAAACCAGGCTGATCGTTCTGGATACAAAAACAAAACAGGATGCTGCCCGTGAGTTTGGGGGGATTACAAAGGTGCCGCAGCGTGCAATCACAATGGGGATTGATAACATCATGAAGGCCCGGAAGGTGATCTTGATCGGGTTTGGCGAGGCGAAAGCCAATATTCTCCAAAAAACGATTGAAGGGCCTGTGACTGACCAGGTGCCGGCAAGTTACTTACAGCAACACAATAATGCCAAAATCCATATCGATATGGGGGCCGCCATGCAACTGACCCGTGTTAAAACACCTTGGTTAGTTGATACCTGCGACTGGAACTCCGACCTGCTGGTGCGAAAAGCGGTGGTCTGGCTTTGCCAGCAAACTCAAAAGTCGATCCTGAAACTGACCAATAACGATTATGTGAACAATGGTCTTAGTGATCTTATTTCAGACAAAGGTTCTGCCTATTCACTGAACATTAAAGTATTTAATGACCTGCAGCACACCATTACCGGTTGGCCGGGCGGCAAACCAAATGCCGATGACACAAACCGTCCCGAACGCAGGCATCCGGATAAAAAGCGGGTGATTGTGTTCAGCCCGCATCCCGATGATGATGTGATCTCAATGGGCGGAACGCTGATCCGCTTGGTAGAACAAGGCCATGAGGTACATGTGGCTTACCAGGTTTCAGGTAATATTGCCGTTTCTGATGAATATGCTACCCGTTTTATTGCTTTTCACAATTCCTATACGAATTATTACGATCCCGGAAATGCCCGCCAGCAGGAGCAATATGGGAAAACCACGTCATTCCTGAAAAATAAGAAAGAAGGTGACATTGATATCCCGGATGTGAGACGGGTGAAGGGACTTATTCGGAGGATGGAGGCCAAAGCTGCATGCCGGTTTGCCGGGGTGAAAAGCGAGAACGCACATTTTCTCGATCTGCCTTTTTATGAAACAGGTGAAGTACAGAAGAAACCACTTGGGGGAGATGACATCGAGATCGTTAAAAAGTTTTTGAGGGACATCCGGCCACACCAGGTTTTTGCTGCCGGCGACCTTTCCGATCCGCATGGCACGCACCGGGTTTGCCTGGATGCGATCCTGTATGCCATGGAGGAAGTGAAGGACGATGACTGGATGAAGGATTGCTGGCTCTGGTTGTATCGCGGGGCCTGGCACGAGTGGGACATCGACCAGATTGAAATGGTAGTGCCGATCAGCCCGGAAGAATTGTACAAAAAACGTGAAGCCATTTTCAGGCATCAGTCGCAAAAAGAGGGCGCCATGTTTATGGGCGATGATGCGCGGGAATTCTGGCAACGTGCGGAAGACCGGAACCATGCCACTGCCGAGCTGTACAACAAATTAGGTATGGCCGAATACGAAGCCATGGAAGCATTTGTGCGGTATTTCCCCTGATCCCGGATACTTGAAGCTTGCGGCTTGGAGCTAGCAGTTCCAAGGATTCCTTCAATCTTTATTTTGCCTTACATTTAGCTGTGTTATTTTGGATAATAAGACTTATTTTGTACCACAAAGAGATTTTTTATAAAACATGGGAATGCGTACAAGTTTAGTCTTCTTATCCGTTTTTCTGACCATCTCGCTTTTCGGTCAAAAAACTTCATCTAAATACGAATTCAGGGCTGCGTGGGTGGCTACCGTTAACAATATCGACTGGCCATCGAAGCCGGGTTTGAGTGCCGAACAGCAAAAAAAGGAAGCTGTTACGATGCTTGATCTGTTGGAAAAGAACGGGCTGAATGCCGTAATCTTCCAGGTGAGGCCGGCAGCCGATGCTTTTTACCGTTCGCCGCTTGAGCCGTGGTCGCGCTACCTGACCGGCACCCCGGGAAAGGATCCGGGCTACGATCCGCTGGAGTTTTGGATTGAAGAATGCCACAAGCGTAATATGGAACTTCATGCCTGGTTCAACCCTTTTCGTGTGGCGCAAAAAGCCGATGAACCGTTGGCTTCGAATCACATTGCCTTTAAGCACCCGGAATGGATTATAAATTACGGGGGCAAATTGTATTTCAACCCGGCATTGTCCGAAACAAGGGCTTTTATTGCCGAGGTGGTGAAGGACGTTGTCAGCCGTTATGATGTGGATGCCAT
>JBNKTK010000179.1:0-5128 GCA_050298035.1 Mangrovibacterium sp.
TCCACGCCGATGTCGAGAAGGTCGCCGGTTTTCGAAATGCCTTCGCCGTACATGATGTCGAACTCGGCCTTACGGAATGGCGGAGCAACTTTGTTTTTCACCACTTTCACCCGGACGTTATTTCCCTGTATCTCATCTCCATCTTTAATCTGCCCTACCCTACGGATATCCAAACGGACTGATGCGTAAAACTTCAAGGCATTACCGCCGGTAGTTGTTTCAGGGTTACCAAACATCACCCCGATTTTCTCGCGCAACTGGTTGATGAAAATACAGCAGGTTTTTGTCTTGTTGATGTTAGCAGTCAACTTACGTAATGCCTGCGACATCAACCGGGCTTGCAGCCCCATTTTTGAGTCGCCCATTTCACCTTCGATTTCGGCTTTTGGGGTCAACGCGGCCACCGAGTCAATCACCACAATATCAACTGCTCCCGAACGGATCAGGTTATCGGCAATTTCCAACGCCTGCTCGCCATTATCCGGTTGAGCAATCAACAGTTCGTCGGTGTCAACACCAAGCTTTTTGGCATAAAACGGGTCGAAAGCATGCTCCGCATCAATAATTGCAGCAATACCTCCGGCCTTTTGAGCTTCGGCAATGGCATGAATGGCCAGGGTTGTTTTCCCCGACGATTCCGGCCCATAAATTTCAATGATCCGTCCTTTGGGATAACCACCAACCCCCAGCGCAATATCTAAACCGATAGAGCCCGAAGCAATGGCCGGTACATCTTCCACAGCACGGTCACCCATTTTCATGATGGAGCCCTTACCGTAACTTTTTTCAATTTTATCCATGGTCAGCTGAAGTGCCTTCAGCTTTTCCTTGTTCACATTATTTTGTTCTTCTTTTGCCATGTCTATTTCAGATCTAAAGCTTTAAATATTTGATTTGTATGATCTTTGGTCTGTACTTTTGCAAAAACTTCACCGACAACACCATTTTCATCAATCACATAAGTGGTACGAAGAACGCCCATGTATTTTTTACCATACAAGTTCTTTTCTCCCCATGCGCCGTATGTTTCAAGAATCTGATGGTCGGTGTCAGCAATCAGGTTAAACTTAAAACCATATTTATCGGCAAATTTCTTATGCGAGGCTACACTGTCAGGGCTAACTCCAACCACTTCAAACCCTTTGGCAATCCATTCGTCGTAGTTTTCACTCAAATTACATGATTCAGCCGTGCACCCCGGTGTGTTATCCTTGGGGTAAAAATATAAAATTAACTTCTTCCCTTTGAAATCTTCGAGAGAAATTGTTTCACCATTTTGATTTACCCCCTTAAAGTCAGGAGCTTTGTCCCCTTTAGCCAGTAAAGCCATGTTTCTTTTTGTTTAATTAGACAAATATACTTGAATTAGCCATGATAACAAACGTCAATTTCAGAGAAAAATCCGGCCTGTTTATTGTATCGTTAATTGAAACGAAGAAAGAGTTGAGAGAAAAAATGCTTTCAACTATTTTTGTAATTTTAAATCGACAAACCAAGATTTTGCATATGTTTTCACGACCCAAATATTATCAAGGAACAAGTTTATTTCTCGTATTGTTTAGCATTTTCCTGTTCTTTTCCGGAAATTGTGTTTTTGCACAAACCGACCCCGAACCACAGGCAAAACAATTTTTCAGAGATGGTAAATTTGATTTGGCCATACCGGTATTCAAGGATTTGGTCAATTTGTACCCCGACGATGAAGAGCTGAACTTTTATCTCGGTGCAAGTCTGGCCGAAACCGAAGATTTTTCGGAATTAACTTATTCGGCCCTGCAAAAAGCACCGGCAAAATTTCCCAAAGCATTTTATTACCTGGGGCAATACTTTCAGGCCAAATCAGACTGGGAAACTGCCAAAAGGCAATACCAGCAATTCATTGACAATTCGAAAAAGAAAGATGTCAGCAATACCCGGGTTGACGAACTTCTGGACATGTGCAACAAGCAGATTAACCCGTTTAAAAAGGCCGAAGAAGAAATTATTTTGCCTGACACAATCCAAACACCCGAGCCGGTTAGCCAAATCATTGAAGAAGCTGAGAAGTCTGACACAATCATTGAAGTCCCCCAATCGCTAAAAGACACGGTAATTTCATTTCAGGTGAACTCTCAAATCCGTTACATCAAAATCGACCAATTTAAAAACGAGAGTTCGAAGCAAGCATTTGTAAAAGGATGGCAAACAGAACAGGAACTTCAACTCAAACTAAAAGAGATAAATACACTGCGTAGCCAATACGACACGGCCTTGAATGCTTCAAAAGAATGGCTGGCTGCCCAAATCATCGAACTGGAACAGATGACCTACAAGATGGACCGGCAAGCGCGGGAATCTTACATGGAAGCCAACGTGCAAGAAGCTGCCTATTGGGACCATGCTTCCGAAACTGAAATTAGCCGATTCAGGGGAAAGACAGCTCAAATGCAGGACAGTATTCAGGCAGCTGTTGAAGCGCGAAAGCTTGCCGCATTTGAGGAACCAGCCCCAATAATCATCACCGATACAACACGCGTGACTGTCGCAGATGAACTCCCCCCTCAGGGAGACAAGATCATTTATAAAATACAGATTGGCGCCTACCGGAACACGCCCCCGGATTGGGTTCAACGCCAGTTCAAGAAGCTTTCTGTAATTCGGCGCATCGATCAGTACACGGATGACAAAGGAATAACTGTTTTCACAGTTGGCGAACTAAAAAAATATGAAGATGCTGTACAAATGCAAAATCAGGTTAAATTAGAGGGGATAAAAGATGCCGTAATTGCAGCTTATAAAAACAATGAACGTATAACAATTAGCGAAGCCAGAAAATTAACAGAATAATGGGTGCAAAAGAAAATCTGAAGAAGAAACCGACACAAGATGAAGATGTAAGATCAAAAAAGGAACGTTTCCTTATTCTTCATAACGATGACTATCATTCATTTGACTACGTTATTGAAGCATTGATGAGCATTTGCGAACATGAAGAGGAACAAGCCATTCAATGCACATTACTGACACATTATAACGGTAAATGTGATGTGAAAAAAGGAAGTTTTACCTACCTTAGTCCTATGAAAAAAGCGTTGATTGCCAAAGAACTGAAAGCAACCATCGATTAAACCTCTAAACATGAACATACTAATCATCCTGTTCCTTATTTTTCTGGGCATCCTTTTACTGCTGCTCGAATTTGCAGTTATTCCGGGCGTCACTATTGCCGGAATCGGAGGTGTCATTCTGCTTGGCGTAAGTGTCTACATCGCCTTTGATTCATATGGGATTATTGCCGGAATCATCACTCTGGCTTTCGTATTAATAGCCACACCACTGTTGGTCTATCGTTTTTTCAAAGGCAAAACCGGGAAAAAGATGGTTTTGGAATCAGAAATAACAGGAAAAGCTGTTGAACTGGATCAAGATCTCATTCACGTGGGCGATGAAGGTATCACCCTTGGCCGGTTGGCCCCTATGGGACGTGTCCGGATTAATAACCTGACGATGGAAGCAAAATCAACCGGTGCTTTTATCGACCAACAAGTAAAAATCAGGGTAGTCGAAGTTTTAAAATCTCAAGTAATTGTCGAACCAATAAATCAAGAATAATGGAATCATTAGGACCTTATGGATTAATTATCGGGATTTTTGTCCTGTTGCTCATCATTTTGTATTTCATACCGATCGGGCTGTGGTTTTCAGCATTAGTATCGGGAGTACGAATCTCTCTCCTCCAACTCTTCCTGATGCGGTTCCGGAAAGTTCCGCCATCAATTATTGTACGAGCGTTAATTGAAGGGACAAAAGCCGGGTTAAAACTTGACCGCGACAAACTGGAAGCACACTACCTTGCCGGCGGGCGTGTTGACATGGTTGTCCATGCGCTTGTTTCAGCCGAAAAGGCGAACATCGACCTCGGGTTCAACATGGCGACAGCTATCGACCTTGCCGGCCGCGACGTATTTCAAGCCGTTCAAATGTCGGTAAACCCAAAAGTAATTGACACCCCGCCAGTTGCTGCTGTGGCCAAAGACGGGATTCAGCTTATTGCCAAAGCCCGTGTTACCGTGCGTGCAAACATCAAACAGTTGGTTGGTGGTGCAGGTGAAGAAACTGTCCTTGCCCGTGTAGGTGAAGGGATCGTTTCATCAATCGGTTCGTCCCACACCCATAAAGCCGTTCTTGAAAACCCGGATTCAATATCAAAAGTGGTATTGAATAAAGGGCTGGATGCCGGAACAGCTTTCGAAATCCTGTCGATTGATATTGCCGACATCGACATCGGTAAAAACATTGGGGCAGGCCTGCAAATGGACCAGGCTGAAGCCGATAAAAATATTGCCCAGGCCAAAGCCGAAGAAAAACGCGCCATGGCCGTTGCTCTTGAGCAGGAAATGAAAGCCAAAGCCCAGGAAGCCCGCGCCAAAGTAATTGAAGCCGAAGCTCAGATTCCTCTTGCAATTTCTGAAGCTTTCAGAAGCGGCAACCTTGGTATCATGGATTACATGAAGTATAAAAACATCATCGCCGACACGCAAATGCGCGAATCAATTGCCAGTGAGGATCAAAACAAAAAAACGGACTAATTGAACCACGAAGAAGATAAAACAACTTCTTTTTCAGAAAGATAAACACACAAAGCCCGGCTTATTTTTTAAGTCGGGCTTTATTTTTGAGAATATCATCTCTTAAAAAATATGCTGAGCAGCATGTTTTTTAATATTCGCTTAACACACGATTGTGCTTTTCAGCATATCTTTGTCGTAGATTTTATTTCATAAGTTTAGGTTTGATTAGTTTTATTGGTTTAGTTAGGTTAGAAAAGGGTAGATAGAGATCTACTCTTTTTTTTTGCCCAAAAGCCAAAAATATTGTTCTAAATAAAAAATGCTGCACAGCATGTTTTTTAATATTCGCTTAACACACGACTGTGTTTTTCAGCATATCTTTGTCGTAGATTTTATTTCATAAGTTTAGGTTTGATTAGTTTTATTGGTTTAGTTAGGTTTGAAAAGGGTAGATAGAGATCTACTCTTTTTTTTTGCCCAAAAGCCAAACTAATCTATTCCGGATCAATTCAAAATTGGGGTGGATTTGAGAATTCAAGCATAGATTTTAGCTACCCGAAAGAGGAAAAAATTGATAT
>JBNKTK010000180.1:0-5051 GCA_050298035.1 Mangrovibacterium sp.
ATAACCTTCTTCAGTAATGATGTATTCACCCAAAAAGTCATTGATGTTGAATGTGCAAAGTCTTTGGATATTGACAGTGATATTCTTTCCTGTAAATAGCCCATCTTCAGAAACTAATCCAATAACTAGTGTCTCTCCGCTATCACCAATATTTACATCAGATATTCCAATTGAAAAAGATCCAACATTGGAATTTGCCGGTACTGTAACTGATGTTGGAATTGTATATGCTCCTGGGTCGACAGTAGAGGCATCAGTATCTGCTTTTAAGGTAAATGTTCTGTCTGTACCTGAAAATTGAGTGGTGTAGACTTTTATTTCCAAGCTGGCAGAACTATTTTTTTCGACGACGACATTAGTAGTACCACCTTCAAAGGAAACAAAATTAAGATTCTTCGTGAACTCGGCGTCATCCGAGCAGCTGTTAAGATAGAAGCCAATTGTTAGCAGCAATACGAGATATGTTAGTTTTTTCATAATAATAAGGTATAATATTTTAACGTCCATCATTTACCGAAGCATCAATGTTCTGATTTGAGTCAATCTCCGTTTGAGGAATTTTTAGATAGAAGCGCTTGTCGTTTGGTTCCAGATTTACAACAACACGATGGTTTGTACCTCTGGTGATTCCCCTTTGGAGGCGTTTGGCATCGAACCATTGAACTCCGAATTCACCGTACATCTCTTTTCTGCGTTCCAATAGGATCTCTTCCAATAGTGCATTTCCTGTGGCTGATGATTTGATCGCTTCAGAGTCTCTGTTAGACTGGAGTTTGAAAAGCAAGTCGTGAGCTTCTGTTGGTTTGTTTAGATGGTAGAGTGCTTCTGCTTCAATCAAGATCATCTCTGCGGTTCTCATTATAGGGATGTCAGCAGAGAAGGAAAATACGAACTTGGAGGTGACATACTCCTGAAAACTACCGGCAGGCATCTCATAGAGATTTTGGAATAAGTTCCGAACATCTGTTGGTGAAAACGTCGCAACAAAATTGGCATCAACATAAGATCCGTAATAAGCGTCGGCATAGTGGTCCGTAAAAGCGTGAGGGGCCACGTAATAATAGTTACTTTGGTCGGCTTGTTGATCCATTCCCCAAAGCCACTCGCTCGCTTCAATATCATCGAACCCATCTGTGTATTCATTAGCATGAAGCGCATTGTCGGGGTTACCACCATAAGCAGCTTTTGCTGCGGCTTCAACTTGATCCCAATCTTTGTTCATAGCCATCAGGATACGGGCCTTAAGTCCGTATGCAACACTCTTGTTGATGTAAGATTTTCCCAAGCGCGATTCAGGTAAATCGGCAATTGCGTCATTGATGTCAGATAAAATCAAAGTGTACATCTCTTCCAGAGTACTCATTCCTTTTGCCTCTAATTCTACTTTGTCATAAAGCGGTGGAGCCGGAGCATTGGGATCAACGGCGTAAGAAAGCTGGTATTCGAGAGCCAGTTGGAAGTAAAAATATGCACGCAATGCTTTTCCATGTGCAATATAAATAGCTTTATCGCTGTCAGACAAGGTTCCGTTGGTCACACCTTCAATTAAGGTGTTGGCATGATTTACCATGTCATATAAGAACTGCCAGGTTACACGAACCCGACGGTAGGTCGGTTCGCGATTATCGTTGGCATAGTCGAAATTGTACCACGAGTTCTGGATTAAGTCGCTGCCTTTTATCACTCTGGCAAAGTACATCGAATAAATACCACCGACATCGGTGGTTGCAACATCGGTATCGTATTCATATTGTCCGCGCATGTTGCGGTAAATACCAGAAATATAGGCATCTACTCCTTCGGTTGACGAATAGATTGCATCGGAGGTTAGACTGTCAGTCGGTTTTGGTTCGTCTAAAAATGACTCACACGCGGAGAAGGTAACCACGATTAGTGCTCCCAATAATAGTCCTTTTATATTTTTCATAGTCCTCATTTTTTTAAGATGATCATAATTCAATATTAACACCGAATGAAACAGTTTTCATCAGGTTGGAACGGTTGTTGGTCGTTCCGGCGATACTCTGTTCCGGGTCGATGCCTTTGTGGGATTGGTAGGTCCAGATATTATCGGCTTGCATATAGAGGCGACAGTTCTGGATGTTTACTTTGCTGATGACAGATTTAGGCAAATTATATCCAATGGTCAGCGCTTTCAACCGAACATAGTCGTTGTCAAATAGAAAGCGGGTTGAGGTACTGTTATAGTCATTATTTGCATTATACAATTTGGGTACATCGGTTATATCGCCTGGGTTTTGCCATCTGTCAACAATATCGGAAGACAATTGATCCCCGGCTGATTCGAGGCTGCTCATTAAGCCAGCATAGGAGTAGTCATAAACCTTTCCGCCAAAGCTGTAATTAAACATGATGTTAATGTCAAATCCCTTGAACTTAAAGTACGTAGACAGACCGCCGATGACATCGGGGAGAGCTGAGCCTTGATAATATTTTCCAGCTTCGGAATAAACCTCAGTCAGCACTTTTTCTCCGTTAGCGTCATCTTTATACCACATGGCATTACCATTCGCAGGGTTAACTCCTGCATATTCCTGGATAAAAAAGTCGTAAATTGATTTACCCACCATCCATTTTTTTGTCCCGTTGACAATTTCGTCTTGAGGAAGTTTTAATAGCTCGTTTTTATTCGTTGAAATATTGAATGAAGATGACCAATAAATATCCTTTTTGTGGATATTTACTGTATTCACGATAAATTCAAGACCAGTATTGCGGACAGTACCTACGTTGGTGTAGATGTAAGGGTCTCCCAGCGAAGGAGCCAAGGGCTTATTGAACAGCAAGTCAATCGATTTTTTATTGTAGTATTCGATTGTTCCGTTTACCCGGTTATTGAAGAAGCCGTAGTCCAAGGCAACGTTAAACAAAGAAGTTTTTTCCCATTTGATGTTCGGGTCTACAACGCCGCCTTGTAAAACACCGCTGTTGTCTCCGTTACTCCATCCGGTATCATAGCCTTCCAGATATGGGAAATAACCGATTCCCTGGTTGTTACCTAGTTCACCGTAGGAGCTTCTCAATTTTATAAGTGAAATTTGGTCAACCGAAGCGAGGAATCCTTCGTCAGAAAGAATCCAGCTGCCACCAACCGAGAAGAAGTTACCCCAGCGGTTATCTTTTGAGAATTTAGTTGAGGCATCGCGACGGAAGCTGAAGTCAATGAAATATTTCGATTTAAAATTATAGTCAGCACGGGCCAGGTAGCTTACCAACCGTTCTTGGTTAACGTAGCCACCAACCGATTCAGGAACAGTACTTCCCGAGATCACTTTTACATTTGGGAGGAACCCAGTTGCTTGCGCATTAAGATAGTCATACTTGAAGTCGAAGGTTTCCGATATGAGGTCAATGTTAAAAGAGTGATCGTTAAATGTTTTGGTGTAATTCAATAGGTTGCTCCAAGTGGTTGATTCGGTAATGCTACGTTGTTGAGAAACACGACCCTTTACTGAAGCAGCTGAACCAAACTCATTGTGGTCGTACTCGTACGAGTCATAGAGATAACGTTCGTAACCAAAGGTCGTCTTAAAGGTTAGCCCTTTGTAAAGGTCAAATTTTAGGGCAGTCGATGACAACAGATTCGAACGGGTATAAAGGATGTCGTTTATTTTATTGGAAGAAACGGCATTCTCGCCTCCCAATGCCGGACGAACAGCATTAACAGACTGTCCGCCTCCTGCATTACCATAGTCGTAAACCGGGTTGCCTCCCGAGTCAAGTTTCAGGTTGCCCTGAGCATCACGGGCATAAAGCGGATAAATGTTGGGAATCACGTAAACCCATTGTAAAGAGCTGGTGTACGAAGTGCCGGCTTGGTTCGGGTAGTTCTGGAGTGATTTTGAGAAGGAGTTATTGGTCGACAATTCCAACCATTTTTTCAATTTTGCATTCAGGTTTACGCGGGCAGAATAGCGTTCGAAGTTTGACTCAATGACAGCTCCGTCCTGGTTCAGGTAGCTGCCGCTTACGAAGTAGTTAATATCTGAAGAACCGCCTGACGTATTAAGGTTGTACTCGTTATAAAATGCATTTTTATCGGTTAGCTCGTTGTACCAGTCGGTATCCCAAAGAAGTTCTGCCCCTGAAACAATTTGTCCGTCAGTACCAACCGGGTTTGCTACATTGTAGGGATTATATCGCAGGGTGCTGATTAAGTTACTGGTTGCATAAGAAGCAGCTTCGGCAGCGGTTTTACCATCAGCATACTGTCGTTTGTTTTTTATTGACTCCCACGAATACTTCATATAGTCTTCAGCAGAGACGAGATCATAGGTGTTGACTGCTGGATTGGAGTAGCCCACTTTGGCATTGAAGGTTATTTTTGATTCTTTGGCACCGTATTTCCCACTCTTAGTGGTGATAAGGATAACGCCATTCGATGCCCTCGAACCGTAAAGCGCAGACGCTGAAGCGTCCTTCAGTACGTTGATCGACTCTATTTGCTCTGCGCTTATGGAATTCAGGTTTCCAGAGAAAACAATTCCATCCACCACAATTAACGGATCGCTGGAAAGGTTAACACTTCCGATACCACGAATGCGAATCGTTGGGTTCTCTCCTGGTTGTCCTCCTGAGGTAAGGATGTTAACGCCCGGTGCTGAACCTTGTATCGCACGTAAAGGAGAAACTGCTGTTTGGTTTTCCAGCACGTCTGCTCCGACGCTTGTAACCGCGCCTGTCAATGAGCGCTTTGTTTTCGTCCCATAAGCAACAACAATTACTTCGTCAACACCAACCGTTTCAGAACTCATTTTGACGTTAATTTCTGATGAAGTAATTGGCAGTTCTTGGGTTTGCATCCCTACAAATGAAAACAGCAACGAAGTCGCGTTCTGAGGTACTTTAAGCACGTATTTCCCATTAAGATCGGTGATGGTACCGAGTGAGGTACCCTTTACTGATACCGAAACACCAGGAATAGAACTTCCGTCGTCGGCAGAAGTCACTGTGCCTGTAATTTCCTTGGTTTGAGCCAAAACCGACTGCAAACCAATTGCAAAAATTGTAAGCAATAATGCGATTTTTTT
>JBNKTK010000181.1:0-5042 GCA_050298035.1 Mangrovibacterium sp.
TTTTTGGCCGACTTTAACCTGTACAACATGAACGGCCGCTTGTACGACCCGGTAGTGGGGCGCTTCCTAAGTCCCGATCCGGTTGTTCAGGCAGCCAACTTTACACAAAGCTTTAACCGGTATTCGTATTGTTTGAACAACCCGTTAAAGTATAACGACCCAACGGGGTATAAATGGAAATGGAAATGGCTTAACCCTCTTTATTGGTTCGGGGAACTAATGCAGACGATAAATGATAACACTGAGAAAGTAAGGCAGAAAATGGCTGACTTGGGCATACCCGATTTTAATGTTGGTGTTTCGGTAAACGGAGGTGAAGCTGTTCCATTTGTAAGTACTCCCGTTGCACCAGGAACGGATGCGAGTGTCGGGTACAATACTACAACAGGTAAAGTGGGGATTGGAAACAATTCGAGCGGATTTCATCAATTTTACTATCCATCGGAAAATCATGATCCATCAGTAAACAATGCACTGCAAAATATTGAAGAGGCAAGGCAGCTATATTTTAAAGAAACCTCGCAAAATAGAGGAAATAAATTTGATGCCATAAGCTGGGGAGCAACTTTTACTTTTAGTTCTCCATTTAAATCTGATCAATCACCTCTTTCTCGTGGCGGTTATGGAATTAGTTTTGGCAGATTTACAGGAACAAAAACAAGGGGAATTTATCTAACAATAATGGAAGGAGAAGGTGTAATGCTTAGCGCTTCATTAGACCTTACTTATTACGATAATTACATTGGACAGAATATGGAATTAGATAGAATTAAAGGGTACGGTACTATGATGGATTTTGGTGTTGGATTTGGTGGCTACTCACTCTCGAGCGATGGTTTTTTAGAATATAATCAGGCCCCAACTTATAAAGCCCATAGTTTAAGTGCTGGCTGGGGCATGGATGCTGGTTATGCTAACTGGAAAACAAAAACCTATGTGTTGCCAACAGTACCTTGGATTGGACTATTAATTCCCAGATACTAAATCACTATGAAAAATTATCTTAAAATTTTATTTACAATAATTGCTCTTGTGTTAGTAATCATCCTAGTGAATCTTTTTGGGCCAGATTACAATGAAATAAAGAATCAAGCATATAAATCTCTACAGTTTGATGTTTATAGGGGCATTGTTGTTGAAAAATATCTGGATCGAGATAATCATAATTATCCCTCGATTCGGATAATGAATGAACAAGGTATACAAACCGTTAGATTACAGCTTGATAAAAGCGGATTGTACGAATTCATAGAAAAAAATGATTCCATTGTTAAGGAATATGGTTCATATGAGGTTAAAGTTTATAGAAATAATAAGACAAAAACATTTACGTTAGATTATGGTGACGATTTTTAGGACATATGGTACGCCCTTCCCCTCGCTGGCGCGGGTCTGTGACCCGTGTCTTGCTTTGGAAAAGCAAAAGTTTGCCCTTGCTCCCATCTCCCCCCACCTGCCCCTCGTCTTAGCGCTAGCGGTGACGAGGGATAAGCTGGTGCCCCCGATTGATCGGGGCAGGCTGTTTGTAACAACAATTATTGAGAGAGTTTAATTTTGTAAGCTAAAGAAGAGCTGTCCGGCAGTTGCCGGATGGCTTTTTTTAATAAATTTGAAGGAACGCGTTCTTTGAAAGATTGAACCAGAGCTTTTGCCGTGGCAGTCGCCAAAAAGGTTGGAACCGGTGGTTGGACAGTGTACAACATTTTCCGTGACCACCTGGGAACAATTACCCACCTGAAAACAGGCAGTACCATTACGGAGTATAGTTTTGATGCCTGGGGCCGCCGCCGCGATAAAGACGACTGGACTTACACCCTGACCAGCGAACCGGCCCTGTTTGCCGACCGTGGCTTTACGGCCCACGAATTTTTGGCCGACTTTAACCTGTACAACATGAACGGCCGCTTGTACGACCCGGTAGTGGGGCGCTTCCTAAGTCCCGACCCGGTTGTTCAGGCACCCAACTTTACACAAAGCTTTAACCGGTATTCGTACTGCCTCAATAATCCGTTGAAATATACTGACCCGAGCGGAAAGAGTTGGAAACAATTTTGGAATTGGGTTGGCGACCGATATGATCAATTTAGCAATTGGTGGTCAGACAATTTAAATGGGGTCCAGATTGGAACAACTATTAGCGGCGGGCAACCTACCACATTTGTTAGTGCTCCTGTTTCGCCAGGCACAAACGTAAGTGCTGGATACAACTGGGGCACCGGTCAATTTGGAATAGGTAACAATGCTAGCGGATTTACTGGGTTTTATTATCCATCGGAAAATCATGATCCTTCAGTAAACAATGCTCTGCAAAATATAGCGGATGCAAGGCAGGTTTCAAAAGGGGTTTATTTTGCACAAGTTGATGCAAGATTAGCTTTTCCTGTTCTGGAACTCAGCTCGCCCGGTAGCGTGAGCGAAACTTACGCCTACGACGCCAAAGGACGGGTAAATAATATTTCGGAAACCATACCCGGTTCTTCCGCTTTTTCTACTAGCTTTACCTACGATAGTAAAGGACGAATGGAAACACGCACACACCCATCGGGCATTGTTGAAACAAACCATTACAACAGTTACGGGTACCTGGATTATATTTCGGCGGGCGGGGCAACCCGTTTCACGGTAACAGCCATGAACGAACGGCGGCAGGTTACCGCGGCCACTTATGGCAGCAGCCTGTCCGGTACTTTTGGGTTCGACTCATACGGTTACCCGACTAGCTCCGCAACCCGGAACGGCGGGGTTTACCTGCAGAATTCCAATTACGGTTTTGATTCCGCGACCGGTAATTTAGCTATCCGGGTACACATCAACAACCAGTACACCAAGGGCGAGAGTTTTACCTACAACAACCTCGACCGGCTGCTAACCGTGAGCGGCCCGCAAAACCTGGCAATAGATTACGCCGGCAACGGCAACATTACCGAAAAAAGCGATGTGGGCAGCATATTTAACTACGAACACCCGACCAAACCCTACGCGCTGACCGGCGTGGAGACCGCCACCGGCCTGATTGCCGACGACACACAAACGGCCACCTATACCTCGTTTGAGCAGGTAAACACCATTGCCGAAGGCGCTTACCTGGCCACGTTTACCTACAACAGCAGCAACCAACGTTGTAAAATGCAGGTAACCGATACGGGCAATACCATACTTACCCGCTGGTACGCGGGCAACCGGTACATTAAAGAAACCAAAGGCGCCACAACCAAACAGTACACCTGGATTGGAGGCAACGCCTACTCGGCGCCCGTGGTGGCCATTACCGAGGGCAGCGCAACAAACTACTTTTACCTGCTGCGCGACCACTTAGGCAGCGTTACCCACCTGGTGAATACCTCGAACACCGTTACTGCCGAGTACAACTACGATGCCTGGGGACGAAGACGGGACAAGGACGACTGGAGCTACACTCTGAGCGGCGAACCCGACTTGCTGGCCGACCGTGGTTTTACAGGGCACGAGTACCTGCCCTGGTTTAAGCTGTACAATATGAACGGCCGCTTGTACGACCCGGCAGTGGGCCGCTTCCTGAGCGCCGATAATTACGTGCAGGACCCCACCAATAGCCAAAGCTACAACCGCTACAGCTACTGCCTGAACAACCCGCTGCGGTACACCGACCCGAGCGGCTGGGAAACCAGCACCTCGGCCGAGGAAGAAGAAGAAAGAATACGAAAGGAAATAGCGGAGTTGTACGCCGAGTGGTATGGACGGCAATTTGGCGCCGATGGACTGACTAATGAGCAATGGATATCTTTAGGTGGCGAAGGGGTCAATTCCCCGTTGTATAATGAATTTATTGACGCAAACAGAGCAAGCTCCAATGAGTTCATTGGGGGATATAAAATAACGCCTTATGGCTATAAGTCTGGATATTATAACAAAAAAGGGAAGTTTGTTGAGCTAACAAACGAAGTAAGTGGATACAATGTTGAGCGTGTTGCCTCAGGAGGAGGAGACTGGGACGTGAGCAGGCTAAATAGATGGGAGGAAAGAAGTAGAAACAATCCATTGATTACAGGAAGCTATGATCGCTATTATGGTCTTGGTGCGAAAGTTGGAGGAGAATTATTCGGTGAAAAGGCATTCATGGGAGTTCACATATTTACAGTAAAAGAAAGTATGGTAACTCGGAAAAATACTTTTAAAACAGGTCAAGGGAATGAACCAGTTTCGTATTATTCAGGATTTGAAATTGGGTCTGGACCAATTTCCTTTCATGTCATTTATGACTGGCAAACAGGACTGGATATTGGTGGGAGTTTAGGAATTCTTAATGCCAGTTCCAACTCAGCTCCATCTGTAAATATTGTCGGCGGCTACCTATATGGAATAGCAGGAATTGGAGGATCTGTCGATGTTGATTTAGGAAAAGCTATACTTATAGCTTCTCCATACAATAAGTTATATGAATCGCCTGGCATGAGTTATATCTTAAATCAATATAGTGATGAAAATCTTAAAGAAAACTTAAACCGGCTGGATAGCTGTTTAGTCAAAATAAACAAGCTAAATGGTTATAGATATGTTTGGGTTAAGGATGCGCCGATGAATTTAAAAGGAATGGATATTGGAGTATTAGCTCAAGAAGTTGAGAAAATTATTCCTGAAGCAGTGCAAATTGATGGAAGAACTGGTTACAAAACCGTGAGTTATTACAAGCTTATACCAATTTTGATAGAAGCACTTAAGGAACAACAGCAAATAATAGAATATCAAGGTAAAGTGTTGGAAGATTTAAAATGTACTACTTCAAAAAATGAAGATTTAATCAATAAAATATTACTACAATTAAAGACCGAGAATAATTAAATCAAAAAAATTAAGCTATGTTCGAACTTATTATAATCAGCTCACTAGGTATTTGTTTTTTGAGCGTAATATTTTGTGTTTACAAATGGTATTCTTTGTATGCAAAAATTAAGAAAATAACTTTAGTTGATATTTTTTTAAAGGGATATTATAGACCAAAATATATAAACCCCAATAACTCTAGTTTTAACGAATGCCAAACAAAGTCTTTGAACTTTTGGATA
>JBNKTK010000182.1:0-4981 GCA_050298035.1 Mangrovibacterium sp.
CACAACGGATGGGATAACCAACCGCCACAACCAGAAGTTGAAAGTCTTGGTCATTTTACATCAAACCACAACAAAAACATGAATTTCAAGCGGGCTAATGAGTTGAAAGTCTTGGTCATTTTACATCAAACCACAACAACCTATCCGCAAGTGCAAACCCATCATTGTTGAAAGTCTTGGTCATTTTACATCAAACCACAACTTGATTATTTAACGTGAGTTCGAAATAACTGTTGAAAGTCTTGGTCATTTTACATCAAACCACAACCTTCCAACGGCGGTCAGCATTGCAAAGTTGAAAGTCTTGGTCATTTTACATCAAACCACAACTACAAACACCCCCGAAGATAACAGAACAATGTTGAAAGTCTTGGTCATTTTACATCAAACCACAACCTTGGGCTTTGTACCTCTCAAATAACGGGGCTTTCAGGGCTTTTTACAATCAAAAAAATGCCTGTTCTGCTCCAAAGAAGTGGTTTGACGACCGATTTTTTTAATCCTATCGATGCGAAAATAACAAGAATTGCCAATATGTCAATGAACGAAGGGCCTGTTTAAAATTTACAGGAGGAATAATTCGATAAAGTTAAAACATTTCCAGTTGCTTGGGGCCTTCGGGCAAGGGTGCGCTCCCTTTTCCCCAGAAATTGGCGATGTTCCCGTATTGCTTATCGGTAACCGAAAGGATGCTCACCTGTCCCTTTTCCGGCACGAAACCTTTCACGCGCTTCATGTGCACATCGGCGCTTTCCTTACTGGCGCAATGGCGGATATATACCGAAAACTGCATCATGGAGAACCCGTCTTTCTGCAAATCCTTGCGAAAACGGCTGGCCTGCCTCCTCTCCTTTTTTGTTGTTACAGGCAGGTCGAAGAAGACAAACAACCACATAATATGATAGGCATTTAAACGGGTTTGTTCCATATTCCTTTAAGCTTTAGGCCTTCAAGGTTTTGAAAACCTTGAAGGCCTAACTGGTAAGCTGGTTAATTAAATTCGGGATAAACAATCTTACGGCCCTCGCCGCTAAAGCACCGCCCCAGCGAAGCAGTGGTCTGCGACAAAGCAACCATCAAAGGGCGTTTGCTGCCCTCAATCCAAACATCACCGGCCATCAGGCTAAGCATTTCGGCCTTCATTTCTTTGCTCAGGAACAACTCGTTGGGATAATCGCCATACACGCGTAAAGCCAGCTGGTCGACAAACGGACGGTAGGGTTCCATAATATCGTCGGCCAGGCAAAAAGCGTTGTACTTGTTATGATGATGTATGCCCAGGGTGGGCAGCAGCCCCGATCCCGACAGTGCCCGGGCAACGGCCGACCGTAACAGGATATAGCCGTAATTGAGCAGGTGATTGGGTGGATTACCATAACGGTCGCGTACGAAACCGTTCCCCACCAACCTTCCCCAGTATACACGTGCGGCAAGCCCTTCGCGGTTTTCAATGTCGCCGCTCTTCACACTCTTGGCATAGGTGTGCAGCTCGTGCGCCTTGTGCCCCTGTTTTTCGAGGTGCACGGCCTGGTTCGTGATTTTGGCCTCAATGGTTTGTTTCCACAGGTTTTTCTTCAGCGGTTCCGA
Source organism: Mangrovibacterium sp. (assembly GCA_050298035.1). Taxonomy (GTDB): domain Bacteria; phylum Bacteroidota; class Bacteroidia; order Bacteroidales; family Prolixibacteraceae; genus Gaoshiqia. The sequence continues at coordinate 1,588 of JBNKTK010000182.1, forward strand.
AGCGCTGATTTGTGCCCTGAACAGTTCGCTCTGCAGGCTATGGCTTTCCAGGTTCAGCAACATCGATGATGGCATGTGCTTGCTGTCGCAAAAAACAACAGCAACATTGTTGGCATTCAGCTCCTCAACGAGTTTCATACTGAAACTGATTTGAGGATGATCGAGCACAATAAAACCAATATCTTCAATCGGGGCGGTTTTGGTCATCAGTCCTTCCTTCATTTGAATAACAAGCTGCTTGTCCTTCAAGCTAAGGTGATAAGGGTTTGAAAAGAATAAGGTCCGTTTTAGCATAGGGTTTATGTTTCCAGATATTGAAGGTTTAGATTATATAGCTTTCTTTTTACCCCGGCAGTCAGTGCCGGTTAAATATTCAGCACTGAAAATCTTTTATTCACCTCTGAAGATTAAATATTCACTGTTGCAGATTAAATATTCACTACTGAAGATTAGATATTCACCGTTGCAGATTGATGCGGCAGTATTGCCGAAAAGATATTCAGTAATGAATAGAACATATTCAGTATTGCCGAAATGATCGGCAGTGTTGCCGGTTTATTATTCAGTGCTGAATATTTCATCTTCCATGCAGAATTGCCCCCCGGCACAAACTTTCCGGGGGCAATTCACAGTCCGGGATCAGAATTTGCGCATCTTCCGAATTTCCTGGACAATTGCGTCATCTTTGCCATACAGACCCGAAATCAGATCGGCAAAATTGGAAGCTGTTTTATAAGCATCGCTCAAACTTGCCACCGAACTGGCCGTTGCATCTTTCAGGGCGGCTTTGGCCTCCTGTTGTTTTACCTCTGCATCCTTTGCCAGGATCGATTTCTGCTTTAACTCATCCAGCTTCGAAGACGGGTTAAAGCCGGTATCATTCAATTTACTTTCGTTGTTTTCGATGATCAGGATCATCTGTTCCACAAAATCTCGTTTTTTCGATTCTGTCATTGCCATAATGTTTTATGTTATTTGAATTATTGTTTCCCCCCTTTCTACCCGGGGAGATTAGGGTTAGGTATTAAATTTCTTATTCTGGATCGTTGAAGTGATTTTATAATTCTCTGAACCCATCAAGGTTTATAAAAACCTAGTATGCAGGATCTTTTTTCAAACTCGTTTGATATTGCCGAGTGTATCTACCTCAAAATCCACTCCCTCCAAAAGAGCATTGAAATTCGATGGTTTAAACTTTACGTAAGGAAATAAATCTCCTTTATCAATGACATCGCCTCCTTTCGGGGTAGTCAGTTTACTTTCTTTAGCCAGGTCTTTTAATGAATCAACTTCAACTACTATTTGCCCATTCATATCCAGAATTAACCAATGACTATCTTCTGTTTCTTGGGCAATTGGATTTATTTTGGCGCTATACTTTACACCCTGCTTCTCCAAAAACTTTTGCACCCGTTTTATATCAATCTTACCTTCTGAAATATTTTCCAGATTAACAACCTCGTTCATCCATTTTATAACATCTGTTGTTTGCCTAGCCTCAGAATGGAAGTATAATTTTATGCCATCATCATCAAGTCCTCGAATTACGTAAAGACGTTGGCGAAGCATGTTCACATCGAACTCAAGAAGTTCTTCTGGGTTATTTTTCCAAAGTAAAACCATCTGGCCAGGCTTTAATATTTGGAATAACTTGAACTCGTCGTCGTTATGCCGTAACAAGGAGCCTTCAATGGTTATATTTTGTACTTTCAGTATTTTGTGAGTAGAATACTTATAGAACTCACTTACGGAAAGATTATTCAATATCTTATAATCGCGGACTAACTTTCCTTTCTCATTTCTCTTTTCGTAGAGTGCCATTAAATAATTACTGTCGTTGACAACATTAAATTCTTCTTTGTAAGGTTTTCTCTTTCCTGTAGATTTATCACGTTGCTTCTTCTGCTTAAAATTGAGAGGTAGTTTAACCGAGTTTGCATATATCCGAACCTTTTTTATCGGGATATTTTTCTCCTGATTCATCCAAATTATCCCTTCCATAGCTGCTTTAAACCCTTTTTGGGCTACTGCTCTTTCAATTTTTTCTCGCACCTCTTTATCAACTATGCTTTTTATATCTTCTGGTTTCAACGGGCTTAATGAGGATTGTGAAAGATGTTTCCGAATTACATATTTGGGCATCACATTACCATCCGAATCTTTAGTGATATTTCCATCTAAGTCGTGCGCAATAGCGCCATAAAAAGTCTGCTGATGCAAACTGCCTCTGGCTGTATCACCCTGCATGTAAATTAACTTTCCATCTTTATTATATTGCTTTTTGCCGCGTACCCGCAATACTTTCTTACTCTGCTTCGGTAAAACATCCGCGGAATAATGCGAAATCAACACCTCTTCTTCTATTCGCTTCAAATCTTCGGTAAAGTTCCGCCAAGGTTTCTCAAAACGGGGTTTCTCTTTAATTTCTGCTCGCCAGTACCCCTCCCAATCATGGTAAAATTGTGCCAGTTGTTCATAATTTTCCTTGGTAATACAAGCGATGGTGATGGCGTCAATGCAATGATGAATGTGGCTCACGCGCTCTTTTTTTTCGTATTCGTCCTGTAGTCCCCAGATTTTCCGAAAGTCGGCAACTGTATTACCTTTCACTGTATATACTTTACTGAAAAGCGTATTCAAATACAAACGCGAATACTTAGTAATAACACCGGTATCAACAAGCTGACTGTTCTTAAAACCATCAGGTACATCTTTCATCGTAAACCGACGATACTTGTTGCGCCAATAATCACGTTCAAAAGTCAGCTTGTGCCGTGCTTGGATAGCACTGTCCTTTTGGGTTTTATCCGGGGCCGCCTTTGCCCGTCTCACAGCTTTCTGAATTTGCCTATCCAGATCCTCCGCCCGGCTTTTCCAATGTTCAATCCGCGCTAAGATTTCCTCCCGATTTGACAGCTCATCCGGAATTCTATTCCGTTTTACAGAACGGTTGAACCTGTTTTCGCAAAGGGTTTTGTTCTCTAATGAATTGTCGCACGACAAGCTGCGTGGAATGGTGTGCTCAATATCAAATTCAGGACTGCCACCCAAAAATTGTCCTAAACTGATTTCCCTTCCGGTGTACAAGCATTTGTGATTTTGTTCTTCCCAAAGCTGGTACTTCAAAATATCATCGTCGGATGCTACCAAACGTGAACCTGTATCCTGATAATGTTCGTTTATCAGGTCGGCATAACGTTGTCGTTGTCGTTGCCGCTCGCTTTGCCGACTTTTCAACGCAGCGCGTTCGTTGGCATTTTTCAAATCGCGAGCCATCTCGATATGAATTTTCGTATTCGAATCGATAAGTTCATTTTCAATTAGAGAATTAATCAACTTACGAAGCTGATGTAATGCCCGCATAGCCATTGGATTTTTAACCGACGAAACCATC
>JBNKTK010000183.1:0-4907 GCA_050298035.1 Mangrovibacterium sp.
TTCAGAACAAGTTTAAGGGGCGTTAGAGATATCAATTTTTTCCTCTTTCGGGTAGCTAAAATCTATGCTTGAATTCTTAAATCCACCCCAATTCTGAATTGATCCTGAATTGATCCCCTATTCCCTAAAAAGAAAGAATTGCCCCAAAACAAAAGAGGGAAGATTTTCATCTTCCCTCTTCCCGGTGGTGCCACTCGGGATCGAACCAAGGACACATGGATTTTCAGTCCATTGCTCTACCAACTGAGCTATGGCACCGTTGTGTTTTGCGGTGGCAAATATAGCTCAAAAAATTAAACTACAAAACAAATTTCATTGCCTCGATTATATTTTTACGGCCTCGTAAAGCAAACCTTTTCTTTTTCATTTGTTTAAAGGTTGATATTTTCTCATCGTTTCCTACTTTTGCACTCCAATTATTCCGCAAGTGAAGATAGATACAAGCATATTAAAGAATGGTATTCGTATCATTCATCAGCAAGTCGAATCGCCGGCAGCACATTTTGGCATCATCCTGAACACCGGTTCACGCGATGAGCAGCCCGACGAACAAGGCATTGCCCACTTTATCGAGCATGTCATTTTTAAAGGCACCACAAAGCGAAAAGCCTTTCATATCCTGAGCCGGATCGAGGATGTTGGCGGCGAGATCAATGCCTACACCACTAAAGAAGAAACAGCGGTTTACGCCACATTCCTGAATGAGCATTACGACCGCAGCATGGAGTTGATCAGCGATATTATTACCAACAGCACGTTCCCCGGCCGGGAACTGGAACGGGAGAAAGAGGTGATTATCGAAGAAATCAACTCATACAAGGATAGCCCGTCAGAACTTATTTTTGATGATTTTGACGAACTGTTGTTTGATGGTCATCCCATTGCCCGGAACATCCTCGGCACCCCAAAATTGGTGAAATCTTTTACCCGGAAAGATATTCTTCGCTTTATCGGGAATAATTACCATACCGATGAAATGGTGCTTAGCTCGGTCGGGAACATTCCGTTTGAACGTTTTGTGTATTTGGCAGAAAAATATTTTGGCGAACTAACGCCCAAACCACGGTCATCTCAACGACAGGCTTTCACCAATTACATCCCCGGGTTCAGGCGCGAAAAGAAAGACACCTTTCAAACGCACTGTGTTATTGGGAACATTGCTTACGATGCCCGCAGTGAAAAGCGCATGGGGATGGTTTTGCTGAATAATATCCTCGGGGGACAATCGATGAACTCGCGGTTAAACCTGAGCCTGCGCGAACGTAACGGCATGGCCTACAATATTGAATCGAGCTACACGGCTTTCACAGACACCGGCCAGTTTAATGTTTACTTTGGCACCGACCGCGAAAACCTCGAAAAAGCAATCAAGCTTGTAACGAAAGAATTCAGGTTGATGCAGGAAAAGAAACTCGGCAGCCTGCAACTGAGCAAAGCCAAAAAGCAGCTGATCGGGCAAATTGCTATTTCGAGTGAAAACCGCGATGACCTGATGCTGACTTTGGGAAAAAGCTTCCTCCTCTACAACAAAGTAGATAGCTTGCCAAAAATCTACGAGAAGATCGAACAAGTCTCCAGCGAACTTCTCCTGGAGATTGCGAATGAAATATTGGACGAAAAATCACTCAGCACCCTTATTTACGAATGATAGCCGACAACGAACTGGAGAAATATATCCTGGATCATACCGAAGAGGAAGATCCGATACTGAAAGAACTTGATCGTGAGACCCACCTGAACGTGCTTCGCCCGCGCATGCTTTCCGGGCACCTGCAAGGGAAAATGCTGGAAATGTTCAGCAAGATGATCCAGCCCGAAAGCATTTTGGAAATAGGCACATTCACGGGCTATTCCGCCATATGCCTGGCAAAAGGACTGAAGGCAGGCGGGAAACTGCACACCATCGAAATAAACGACGAGCTGGAATCGATAGCCGCGAAATACATCGGAAAAGCAGGGTTGTCAGATGTGATTACCTGCCATATTGGTAATGCCTTGGACATTGTTCCCGGCCTAAACGAAACGTTTGACCTTGTTTTCCTTGATGGCGACAAACGGGAATACAGCCGCTATTTCGACCTGGTATTTGATTTGGTAAAGCCGGGCGGCTATCTGTTTGCCGACAATATCCTGTGGAGTGGAAAAGTAACCGGGAAAGTCGATCCCCGTGATGAACAAACAATCGGGATTCTGGAGTTCAACGACAAAATAAAAAATGACCCGCGAGTAAGCCAGGTCATTCTCCCGTTGCGCGACGGTTTAATGCTAATCCGCAAAAACGAATAATCAATCAACCACTCCAAAGCACAAGCTGCGGATTAGTCATCACTACATATCACAGCGATTTCATCGAATTGATAAAATTCTTTTTAGCCTTTGCTGATTTAATATTGGCACCCGGCCCGGCAATACATCCACCTTCACAAGCCATCACTTCGTAGAACTGGGCACTCACAATACCTTTCTCCATCTGTTTCATCTGGCGGATCACCGCTTTATCGATACCGTTAATGGTTTCGGCACTGAAGTTTTCCAATTGCTTCTCGGCCAACACTGCCCCCAGTACCCCGCCACTTTGTGCAAAGCCGCGAGACTCTTTGGTGTACGATTGTACAGCAATACCATCCATTTTGGCAGGTTGAATGTCCATTCCTTCCAGTATCGAATCCAGTTCTTCAAAGCTCAACACGTAATCGGCGCTGTTTTGGTCACGTGCTTCCTTGCGTTTAGCAACACACGGCCCAACGAACACCAGTTTGGCCTCCGGATATTTCTCACGTAATTCTTCAGCAGTATAGGCCAACGGCGATAACGTGTGCGACACATAAGGCTGCAAGCCCGGAACATGTTTCCGAACGGTTTCAACATAGGACGGACAACACGAGGTGGTCATGAACTTTTGCCCCTCCTCCAGCTTCTCTTTCAACTCAATGGCTTCGTTGCGTGCTGTTATCTCGGCTCCCCGGGCTACTTCAACCACTTCCGAGAAACCGATCTTTTCAATTGCAGCAAACACCTGCCCCGGCGCTTCAGCATACTGAGCCAATATGGCCGGAGCAACCATGGCAATCACCTGTTCCTTCCGTTCGATCGACCGCAATACATCAATCACCGCCGACAATTCGAAAATAGCCCCAAACGGACAGGCCGTAATGCACTTCCCGCAATACACGCATTTGTCGGCATCAATCTCTTCTTTGCCGTGCTCATTCTTTTTGATTGCCCCCACCGGACAAGCCTCCTCACAAGGAATCGGCATATAAATAATGGCATGGTACGGACAGGCTTTCTGGCACAACCCGCAGTTAACACAAGCCTCGGGCTTAATTTCGGTTTGTCCGGTTGGCGTAAAACGGATGGCATTCTTCGGACAGTTCATCACACACGGGCTGGCCACACAACCACGGCAAAGGTTGGTCACCACATAATTTGCCTGAACACAACCGGTACAGGCTTCATCAACAACAGTCAAAATGCTGTCGGCCTGCTTCTCCCGAGCCAGGGCTTCGTTGGCATATTTCTCCAACGGGTACAAATCGATATCGTCCTGGGGCACTTCGAACCCAAGCAACGGAAGCATTTTATACCGGGTGATGGCCCTTTCCTTGTAAATACAACAACGCCCGCGGGCTTTACGGTCTTTGGGATACAACTCGACAGGAAGTGCGTTTATTTTTTCTGCCAATTCACCTTGCTGAAACATTTTCACCAACCGGGCCATCAGCTCGTGGCGGATAATCATCACATTATTAAGGTATGCCATGTAGCCTTATTTTTCAGGCGGCAAATGTAAGTATTTTCCATGCTGTAGAACATGAAATCTATTACAAACTTATAGTTTTATGAAAATTAAGAATGAAAATAAATAACACAAAACAGGCTATTGATCGAACTGATATTCAATAGAAAAGCCATTTCAATACAAACAAAGAAGATTTACAAAGAAGGCTGCACCCTGATTTGGGAACAGCCTTCACACCAAGAAAAGTTCAGTTAAACACTTTTCAACTTTAGTAATTCTTTGCGTTTTTCACTCCAGTTTTTGCACGCAGTATAAGCTTCTTCTGCAAAGGAAGGGATGTCTTCAAAGTCAGTCAGCAAACGGTCTTCAATCAAATCATGCAATTCGCTTGCTTTTTGCCCGGCTACAAATTTCAATTTATTGACCTGAGCTTCCAGTTTGGCAATTTCTTCGGTACTCATATTTCAAATTTTACGGATGATCAACGAAAACCATACTGACAATAATAATGCAATTAGAACAAGAACGCTGGCTGTGAGCCTCTTGCAGATAACTACATTACAATTTTGTAGGAAAACAACGCACCAATACGACAAAAATGTGGGACAAAAGAGTTGAAAGGTTTGAGTGTTGTCAATCTGTTTCAAACAGTGATTTAATGCGCGAAGCGGATTACCCGCTAAGCGCTTAACAAAGAACGCTTCGGGCAGGTGATGACAGAAGAGGTGGATTTCGCGCAGCGAAAGGCGGAGTGGTTCTTTTTGTTTCTACTGCTGTACCCCTCTGTCTCCGGCAAGCGGAGACATCTCCCCTTGGCTGGGGAGAAAACGCTTCGAGCCTGCGATAGATCGTTATTTTCTATTTGTCGAACATTTGCGGGTATCTGCTGATCATTCCATCATTCCGGCGATGAAATCCTGACTCCGAAGGAGTCAAATCTCAATAACCCCGGGTGAAGTGCAACGGAGCCAGGGGATGGCAGGTGTGTGTGAAAACAAGGCGCAACCACCCGACCTTTTGAGATGAGATATAACTTTCATGCGCTGCCCCGGAAAACGTTGGATGCGGAGAATCAATTTTTTGATCCTGGGTCAATTCAGAATTGGGGTGGATTTGAGAATTCAAGCATAGATTTTAGCTACCCGAAAGAGGAAAAAATTGATAT
>JBNKTK010000184.1:0-4879 GCA_050298035.1 Mangrovibacterium sp.
GTAAACGATCATTCTCTGGTAGTTCTAACCTTAAAAAAAAAGTTGAAAAAGGAGATGACGTCATGTTGACTTACACTTCCGGAACATTGAGGTCGGAAGACCAGCAGTTGCTTGGGACATTTACCAATATGAAAATAAATGCGGAAGTAATTAGTTTTCACGCGATACCGGGGAAGATTGAGGCTGAAGATTTCAATCTGAATTACGGTTGGATTATCGAGAATTGTACCGATGAGGGCAATGGCTTTGATATGGGCTACACCGATGATGGTGATTACCTGGATTACCAGGTAAGTGTTTCGCCAGGCGGACGGTATAAGGTTTCTTACCGGCTTGCATCCGGAAACAGCGCTGGCGGAAAAATTGACCTTCTCAAGGTTGATGCTCAAAACGGAACAACTTGGTTGCATTCGCAAACAGTTCCCTCAACCGGGGGGTGGCAAAACTGGATTACCCTAAGCCGCGAAGCAAACTTGCCTGCCGGTGAATATACCCTTCGGCTGATGGTAAACAAGCGCGAGTTCAATGTCAACTGGCTGAACTTTGAATTGCTTGAGGCTACCGGGGTAAATAATGTCCGGAAACCAGGCGACTTCTTCATGCTATACCCGAATCCGGTCAGGGAGGAACTACTTGTTGATTTTCAGGGCAAGACAGGTAATTATCAGTTGAAAATTCTCAACCTGCAGGGATCAGTTATTTATTCCGGGGAAATAGAACATGGCGACAAAATTACTTTAAACACAGGCGGATTGAAAGGCGGCACCTACCTGTTGCAGGTTTCCGGGAACGGAACAGCTTCATGTAGCCGCTTCATTAAAATTGATTAAATAGAACGGATACAATAACTTATGAAATTAGTATATCATTACAAATTAGCGATTTTGTTCATTTTGTTTTTAGTTGCTTCATGCAACAATAAGAAGAATGAAAAAGTAGTGGGAGGGCAGCCGGAATATCAGCTGGTTTGGTCAGATGAATTTGATTATGCGGGCTTGCCCGATTCGACAAAATGGAGCTTCGACACCGAAGGAAATGCCTGGGGATGGGGAAACAATGAAGCCCAGTTTTATACGGCAAATCGCTCCGAAAACGCTGAAGTAAAAGACGGTTCGCTATATATAACCGCGCTGAAAGAAGATTTTGAAGAAAGGAAATATACTTCGGCCCGTTTGGTCACGAAAGGGAAAGGTGACTGGCTTTACGGAAAATTTGAGGTGAAAGCAAAACTTCCCCGGGGAAGGGGGATGTGGCCGGCAATCTGGATGTTGTCTACCGATTGGGAATACGGTAGTTGGCCTGCCAGCGGCGAAATTGACATCATGGAAAACGTTGGTTATATGCCCGATACCATTCTGGCGTCGGCCCATACAAAGAGCTACAACCATATTATGAATACCCAACGGGCTGATACGGTTTGTGTTCCTGGTTGTTATGACGAATTTCACGTTTACAAACTGGAGTGGGAACCCAATCAGTACCGGGTATTTGTTGATGACCTTCATTTTTTTACTTTTAAGAATGAAGGGACCGGATCGGATGAATGGCCTTTTGATAAACGGTTTCACCTGTTGCTGAATGTTGCCGTTGGCGGAAACTGGGGCGGAAAATTCGGGATTGATGATTCGGTTTTTCCGCAATCCATGGTGGTTGATTATGTTAGGGTTTATCAGAAAAAATAACCCGATAGATAGAGAATTGAATGATGGGAACAAGTTACAGAACATTTTTACTAACCTTATTTATTGTTTGTTCAGGCAGTTTATTAAACCAGCTTAGGGCACAGGGAACAAACTGTGCCCAACTGGTCTGGGCTGATGAGTTTGATGCAAACGGAGCGCCTTCTTCTGCCCGGTGGAATTATGACCTTGGTGGCGGAGGTTGGGGAAATAATGAATTGCAAACCTACACAGATAACCTTATCAACTCATGGGTCGAAAACGGCAAACTGTACATCAAGGCTTTAAAAACAAACAACAGTTGGAGCTCGGCGCGTTTAGTTAGCCGCCAAAAAGGCGATTGGCTTTACGGGCGTATTGAGGTAAAGGCCAAGTTGCCGTCGGGTAAAGGCACCTGGCCGGCAATCTGGATGCTCCCAACCGATTGGGCCTACGGTAACTGGCCGTCAAGTGGAGAGCTGGACATTATGGAACATGTGGGCTACGACCAGGGACGGATTTATGGAACGGTTCATACCGACGTATATAACGGGAGCCTTGGGACACAAAAAGGCGGCAATATTTTTATTCAGGATGCTTCAACAAACTTCCATGTTTATGTCATAGAATGGGATGAAGAGAAAATCAATTGGTTTGTTGATGATCAGTTGTATTTCACGTTTAACAACGAACATAAAACTTACAAAGAATGGCCTTTTGACAAGCGGTTCCATTTGTTGCTGAATATTGCCATTGGCGGCACTTGGGGCGGAGCGCAGGGAATTGACCCCAACCTTACCGAGGCAACGATGGAAATCGACTATGTCCGTGTTTACAGTAGCAAAATGGCTACTCCTGTCATCAGCGGTTCTACGTTAAACTCGAATGGTCAACAGTACGAGTATCAGACTGATGCGGTAGCGGATGTCAAATACTTGTGGCACCTGCCGGATGGTGTTATCGCTGTAAGCGGGGAGAACACAAACAAAATAGCAGTACAATGGAACGATGCTCCCGGCGATATTCAGTTGGAGATGCAATCGGCTTGCGATACTGTTTTCTCCGATGTTTTTCATGTCGATTATCAGATCAAACCCGTTGGACAGTTCGATATTCTTCCCCGAAACAGCTCGCAGCAACTGAACTGGAGCGCAGTTCCCGGGCAAACCAACAGCCTGAGCCTGGATACGGAAGGCAATGATTTACTGGTCGGTTTTCAGATTGTCTCCCCAACCCAGAATGCTTATATCAGCTATGATTTTGGCGGGGTAATTGATCTTTCGTCCCTGAGCAAGCTCTGTTTCGATCTGAAGATTGACCCGGCAAACCCGCCTTCCAATATGCGGATTGATCTGGTTGATAGAAACGGGAATGTGAACATGTCAAATCTTTTCAAGATTGACCAAATGCCGACAGACGACCAGTTTCACACTTATAGCCACATTTTTACAAACCCGGGAGATGGTTCGTTTTTGCTCGATCAGATCACCCAAATTCGAATTTACCTGAACTATGGTGTTTTCGGACAAACCGGGAGTGGTGTTTTCAGTTTGGGGAATGTGGTACTGAAGGATCCCAATGCCACCGGGTTCAGTAACCTTGAAGCCGAAAAACCACTGCACCTTTATCCGAATCCAACGGCAAATAATTTGACGATTGAATCAACTGAGGAAATCATTTCTGTTGAGGTTTTCAACCTGAACGGGCAAAAGCTGCTTTCCAAATCCGGGAGAATGGGCAAACAATACAAGCTTCAACTCGAAGGCATTCAACCCGGAATTTACTTTGTAAAAGTGAACGGAAAGCATACCGGGAAGATCGTTGTACATGACTAACCTTTTTCTTGCACGAATGCTCTGGATGCAGAAAGAAGTTTTGTGTAGTAGGCGACAAGCCGCTTCAAATTTTTTGTATAATCTACAAATCCTGGGGGAAAACCAGCCTGAAGGGCTGGCATAATTCAGCCCGGGTCAACGCCCCGGGTCAGGGACGTAAGGATAAAAACCGTCCGCGTTTTATGTTACAACAACGTATCACCCTATATTCGGACGGAATAGTGCCAGGTCAAAAATCCGGGAGCTGGACAACCTCTCTTTTTCGTCCGGAACAACATTTATCTTTTAAGAAACGTCATTTCGCAGACGATCAATTTATGTACTCCCCTCTGCACGAAAGCTACGGATTCACAAAGAAATATTGTGACGTAAGCCGCAAATCGTTTTCAAGTACGAAAGGGTTGAAGGAGAATGGGAGAAAATGAGAGAGGGAGCGTGAAAAGGTATAATGAAGTGAGGGTTCGGGAGAATGATAACCTGACAACACGGATAACTTGATAACAAGAAAACTAATTCTAATCAGTATTATTAAAAGACATTTTCTAGTTTTGCCCGTACAAACAACCAGGCTCTTTTTCCTGGTTGAAATTTTTCAGAATACAATTATGAAGCAGGTAGTGGGCAATATCAAAAACATCATCTTCGACTTGGGCGGGGTTCTTTTGGACATCAATCCGGAATTGTCGATACAAGCCTTTCGCAAACTGGGAATGCCTGATTTGATCAAGCCCGGTGGCTGGAGTTACGAACACGATGTTTTTCTGAATATGGAACAAGGCTTGCTGAGCAAAGAGTCGTTTCGTGACGGGATTCGTGAGTTGCTGCCACAACCGGCATCTGATGAGCTGATTGATGAAGCCTGGTGCGCCATGATCATTGATTTCCCTGAAGAAAAAATTGAGTTGCTCCGGCAGTTAAAATCCAAATACCGGCTTTACCTGTTTTCCAATACAAACAGCATCCATATCAATTATTTCCACACGATTTTCAAAAAGAAATTCAGCTATTCGTTATCCGACCTGTTCGTAAAAGATTACTATTCGAGTGAAATTGGGATGCGTAAACCGGGCATTAGCTCTTTTCAGTTTGTGTTGAATGATGCCGGGCTGAATCCTTCGGAAACCCTGTTCATCGACGATGCAAAGGCCAATGTGGAAAGTGCAGGGGAAGCCGGGATGCAAACGCTGTGGCTACATCCTGAATTGGACTTATTGTCCGTGTTTTAAAGTTTAATGATGTTCTTCGGGGTCTTTCCAGTCGCCATTTTCGCGAATCAGGATTTCCAGCTCATAAACAGCATTCTCGTATGGGATATGCCGCTTTTTAAGTGATTGCCCTTTGTACAGGTTCACTTTGCCGGGGCCGGCGCCCACAAAACCGTAATCA
>JBNKTK010000185.1:0-4779 GCA_050298035.1 Mangrovibacterium sp.
GAGTACGTTCTGTGTTTCAATAAAGTAAAAACATTTTATACGAATGAAAACAAAGCAATTTTTCAGTTCAATTTTCATCTTATTCTTATCCGCCACTTCGCTGTTTGCCCAACAACACGACTGGGAGAACGAACAGATGATAGGGATTAACAAGGAACCGGCGCACAGTGATTACATTCCGTATGCGACTATCGGGCAGGCTGTTGCTGATTATGCCAACGAATCGCCTTTTTACCAGTGCTTAAACGGAACCTGGAAATTTAACTGGGTAAAATCACCTGATTTGCGTCCGGTCGATTTTTACAAAACCGATTTTAACGTCAAGTATTGGGACGATATTGAAGTGCCTTCGAACTGGCAAATGAAAGGGTACGGAATACCCATTTACACGAATATAACCTATCCGTTTGTCAAAAAACCGCCTTATGTGATGACTCCGGCTTACGACAATTGGACAAATAGTAAATATCCCAATCCCGTTGGTTCGTACCGTCGCAATTTTACGGTGCCGGATGATTGGAACGGGCAAGAAATTTACCTTCATTTTGCCGGTGTGCAATCGGCCATGTATGTGTGGGTAAATGGCAAGAAAGTAGGGTACAGCCAGGGCAGTATGACCCCTGCAGAATTCGACATCACCTCATTCCTTCAGAAAGGCGATAATACGCTGGCCGTTGAGGTTTATCAGTGGAGCGATGGCAGCTATTTTGAAGACCAGGACTTTTGGCGAATGAGCGGCATCTTCCGCGATGTGTATTTATATGCCACCCCGAAAATGCACATTTACGACTTCTTTGTGCAGTCGGAACTTAATGATGATTTCACTTCGGCAACACTCAAAGCCGACCTTTCAGTGGTGAACAAAGGCTACAAGGGAGCAACTTCCATTGAAGGATATTTGCTAAAAGACGGGCAAACCTACCAGGGTGAGAAACCAGTTTTTGCCAAACAACTTTCGGCTTCAGGTGTAAAGAAAAAGGGGGCTAAACTATCTTTTGAAACCAACGTTGATCATCCGGACTTATGGTCTGCCGAAATTCCAAACCTGTACCAAATGGTGTTTGTACTGAAAGATGCTTCAGGTGAAATCTTGCAAGCCATGGCAACTCCTTTTGGTTTCCGCAGAATTGAAATTAAAGATTCGCAGCTTTGGGTGAACGGGAAAAGTGTGCTGCTCAAAGGGGTAAACCGTCACGACCTTGACCCGGTTAATGGACGCTACATCACCTACGAAAGCATGTTGCAGGATATTAAACTGTTCAAACAATTTAATATCAATACGGTTCGTACCTGCCATTATCCCAATGACCCTAATTTTTACAAATTATGCGACCGTTATGGTATTTACATGGTGAGCGAGGCCAACCTGGAAACGCACGGCATGGGCTATGATGAAGGTTCGCTGGGACACGAGGTACCCTGGGAAAAAGCGCATGTCGACCGGGTGGTATCCATGGTTGAAGCTTTCAAAAACCATCCGGCTGTCATTATCTGGTCGCTGGGCAACGAAGCCGGGAAAGGCGTAAATTTCTTTGCTTGCCGTAAAGCTGCTTTAGAATTGGATTCGACACGTCCGATCCACTATCAGGGCTACAACGAAGTGGCAGATATTGAATCAATCATGTACCCAAGTGTAGATTCGCTTAAAAAAATTGGCGTAAGTGATGATCCAAGGCCATTTTTTGTGTGTGAATATGCGCATGCCATGGGAAACGCCGTGGGCAACCTTCAGGAGTACTGGGATGTGATTGAAACGCACGACCGGTTGATTGGCGGCTGTATTTGGGACTGGGTCGATCAGGGTCTGCAAAAGGAGATACCCGGAAAACCCGGCGAATACTTTTTTGCTTATGGTGGCGATTATGGCGACCGCCCAACCGACTGGAACTTCTGCGTCAACGGGCTGACAACGCCCGACCGTGCCATCACGCCCAAAATGGAAGAGGTGAAGAAAGTGTACCAGTATATTGCGATTGCCCCTGAGGATGTTCTTGCTGGAAAAATCAGCATTAAAAATAAATACCAGTTTATCAACCTCAATAAGTTTGACCTAAGCTGGGAACTGAGTTGCGACGGCACCGTGATTGAAGCTGGTGATATGGCCCCGTTAAACCTTGAACCGGCGAAAACTGCAACAGTCAATGTTCCGTTTGCCAAACCTCAGTTAAAAGCCGGCAGTGAGTATTTTCTGAAAGTTATTTTTAAATTGCACACCGACGAAAAGTGGGCTTCGCGCGGGCATGTGGTGGCCTGGGAGCAAATGGCGGTGCCGTTCGCAGTGCCTGCTGTTGAACCGGTTCATCCCGCATCCCTGGCGTCGCTTTCGTACTACGAGAACAGATATTGGATAAATGTTTCAGGGAAAACTTTTACGCTGAAGTTCAATAAGCGGGTTGGCACCATTACCGATTTGGTTTACTTTGGAACACCCGTATTGCAAACCAAACCCGAAGTTATTTACGGCGTTCGTCCCGAAACAAAAATGCTCTATACGGATACTGTGACAACAACCCGTGTTGCCGGACCGATGTTGAATATTTTCCGAGCCCCGGTCGATAACGATTATTTCTTTGGTGGTGGTTACGGTCCCAAATGGCGTGAGGCAGCTTTGTATGATATGCAACCGGAAGTAAAAAATATCTCGGTTGAGAGAAAGGGAGACGCTTTGGTAATTGAAGCTGATATTGATTCCAAAGCACCGAAAGGATATTCCGTTCGTCAACATACAACATGGAAAATTTACGGCAATGGCTTTGTTGACGTGACCACCGATTTTGACCCGGACAAGCTTGACTATCCGCTGGCAAAATTAGGTTTCCTGTTGCAGATGCCCGAAGGGTTTGAAGATGTGACTTTCTATGGTGCCGGCCCACACGAAAACTATCGTGACCGCCTGCGCTCGGCTGCTGTTGGCCGTTACGAAACTACGGTTGACGACATGTTTGTACCATATCTGAGAACGCAGGATTGCGGTAACCGTTCGGATGTGCGCTGGTTTACTGTAAGCAACCACAATGGCGTTGGAATGATGGTGGTCGCCGGCGATTTGATGAATTTTAGCGCCCTGCACTATACTCCGCTCGATCTGGAAAAAGCTAATCATTCGTACGAACTGACGCGCCGCAAGGAGACGATCCTGACAGTCGACTTGCAACATTGCGGGTTGGGTGGCGGAAGTTGCGGCCCCGGCCCGCTGGATAAATACCTGCTGAAAACTGAAAAAGCGACATTCAGTTTCTCCATCAGGCCATATACTGGAAATATGGGGGATATGGGCGATGTGGCCAAAACGAAAATTGATAATTAAAACAATCATGAGTTCTGAGAATCACCAGCAGAAATGAAAGTGAACGAATCGGGTTTTTTAGTTTGGTTGAATGTCAAAGAAACGGATCGGCCTATTTTTATCCAAACCGGAATCAAACTAAAAGCTTAGTGTAAGAGGGAAGTTCCGACGGAAGGAGGAAATCACCCGCTGAACTTAGCTTTTAGGAAGATGAAGGTTGCCGATAAAAATCAGCCTTGAATTTTCTGTTTACTCTTTGCTTCAAGGCAAAGAGTAAAATCCGTCTGATAAGACATTTCAGAGTGAACCTGTTTGGAGCAATATCACAGAATCGTTATAGATAGAATAAAATAACATACTTTTATAAAAAAAGAAAAAAGAATGAGAATAAGTAGACATAATTGGAATAAGATGAAAATGCGTTTAGTATTGTTCATTTTAGCGATGATGGCCGCAGGATTGAATGCGCAATCGCAGGACGCCAACCGGTTTTTTCCTGAAAAAGACCTGATAACTACCGGTATCTATTATTATCCCGAACATTGGAACGAGAGCCAGTGGGAACGCGATATAAAGAAAATTGCCGATATGGGTTTTGAGTTTGTACACCTGGCCGAATTTGCCTGGTATAAGATGGAACCTGTAGAAGGAACTTATGACTTTGCCTGGCTGGATAAGGTGGTAGATATCTGCGTTAAAAATAACCTGAAGGTGGTGATGTGCACACCATCGGCTACCACGCCGGCATGGATGCGCGTAAATTATCCCGAAACTTTCAGAATGGATGGCCATTATATTCGTGGTGAAAATGGAACACGCGGGCTAAACTCAACCGTTAACCAGAAGTACCGCATGTTTGTGGAGAAAATAGTAACCGAACTGGCTAAACGTTACGGGCAGAATGAAAATGTAGTCGGTTGGCAAATTGATAATGAACCACCGGCAATTGCTGATTACAGCCCCGATTCTCAGAATGCTTTCAGAAAGTGGTTAAAAAACAAATACCAAACCATCGATGCAATGAATTCTGCGTGGGGAACAGCCTTTTGGAGCCAGTGGTTTAATAATTTCGATGAGGTTATCATTCCTAATACAAGTTTAGTAGGGTGGTGGGGAAACAACCCCCATGCCTTGCTCGATTTTAAACGCTACTCTGCTGATTGCCAGGCTGATTTTCTTGATCTTCAGGCGGGTGTTTTGAGGGATTACATTCTGGATGATCAATACATCACAACAAACTATACCGCTGTATGTACTGGTGCTGATCCCCGGAGGACAAGCAAACTTGATTTTGCAGCTTATACAGCTTACCCCAATGGTGGCAGTAACAATGTAGGTGACCTGGGCTTCAGGTTGGGAAATGGTAGCTCGATTCTCTTTGCTGCGGATTATTACAAGTCGGTTGGTGGCGTGTCCGGCGTAATGGAAATTCAGCCTGGTCCGGTTAACTGGGGTTATTACAATCCATTGCTCTTGCCCGGTACCGTGCGAAT
>JBNKTK010000186.1:0-4669 GCA_050298035.1 Mangrovibacterium sp.
TAATGTTGATCAGACGATCCGGCTTCTTTCAAAAACAATAAAAGCTACAAAACCCTGGGTGAAATTCGGAATCAGCCCATTTGGCGTTTGGCGCAATATTTCAGACGATTCGCGCGGCTCAATGACCATGGCCGGTACGACAAACTACGATCACCTGTATGCCGACATCCTGAAATGGGAGGAGAAGGGGTGGATTGATTACGCGTTGCCTCAGCTTTACTGGCAGATTGGGCACCCGGCAGTCGATTTTGACGGGCTTTGCCATTGGTGGAACGATAACCGGTTTGGACGGGCTTTGTACATCGGACATGCACTTTATAAACTCGAAAGCAACTCGGCTGTGCCTGAATGGCGCGAACCTGATCAGTTGCCCCGGCAAATCCGGCTTACCCGGCAGATTAAAGGAATTGAAGGAAGCGCTTTTTATTCGGCCAAATTTTTTGCCCGCGATCTGATGGGACTGCAAGACAGTCTGCAGACAAGTTTATACAAATATCCGGCTCTTGTCCCTCCAATGAAATGGATTGACAAAAAAGCGCCGGAGATGCCGGTTCGTTTCAAGAAAGGACATTTGAAGTTACAATGGCGGATGCTGAAAACGACAAACGAGATGGATCGGCCTGTCCGGTTTATTGTCTACAAAACCAGAAAAGGCGAGCCGTTCAATCCCGACGATCCAAAATCAATTTTGCTGATCACGCAAAAGAGTCGGATCAAGCTGGCAAAGGGTGACAGCGACAAAGAAAAATATGAGTTCAGGGTTTCGGCACTCGACCGGCTGAATAACGAAAGCAAAATCACAAAACCAGTGACCTTAAAATGGTAGGAATAAAACAACATATTGATTGCATCATCGCCTGGAGCGGTGAGCTGGATACACCGTACAACAGCAAGCAACTGAATGATTCGCCGCTTGTCGGTTCCGTTTCGGTAATCGTGCCGGACGGTATTTCAACAGACATGGCGGGGAGATTGATTCCCGGCAACCCGTTTTCAACTAAAACTATCGGGGAGGTTGCAACGGCGGTGAACAACGACTATGTGTTGTTTGCGCTCAATAATACGCAGCTTGAAGTGGGGCAATTTGCACTGGAGCGCATGTTGCAACTGGCGGTGAACAGTGGTGCCGCGATGGTTTATGCCGACTACTTTGAAATAAAAGAAGGAGTACGGCACAATCATCCGGTCATTGATTATCAGCAGGGGAGCTTGCGCGATGATTTCAATTTTGGCCCGGTGCAACTTTTCCGGAAAGATGTGTTGAAAGCCTTTCTTTCCGAGATTGAAACTGGTTGGCAACATGCCGGTTTTTATGCCTTGCGATTGCTGGCTTCTCGGATGGGAGAAATCCTGCGAATCCCGGAATACCTGTTCACCATGGTGGAGACCGATACCCGCAAGTCGGGCGAAAAGCAGTTTGATTATGTGAGCAGCAATGCGCGCGAGCGGCAAATCGAGATGGAACAGGCCTGTACGGCTCACCTGAAAAAGATCGGGGCTTTTCTGGAACCCAATTTCAAAGAGGTTGAGTTTGCCGAAGGTTTCCCGGTTGAGGCAACAGTGGTAATTCCTGTGCGGAACCGCATCAAAACTATTTGCGATGCAGTTGACTCGGTGTTGTCGCAAAAAACAAGCTTCCCGTTTAACCTGATTGTGGTTGATAACCATTCGACTGACGGCACAACGGAAGCGCTTGGGAGATATGGGGATGAAAGATTGATCCATGTGATTCCCGAACGGACTGATCTTGGAATTGGCGGGTGCTGGAACGAAGCGCTGTTTCACCCTCTGTGCGGCCGCTTTGCCATTCAGCTGGACAGCGATGATTTGTATTTTGATGAAAACACCGTTGAGAAGATTGTCGCCAAATTTCACGAAGAGCAGTGTGCCATGGTAATCGGCTCCTACCAAATGTGCAATTTCAATTTAGAAGAAATACCTCCGGGGCTGATCGACCACCGGGAGTGGACACCGGAGAACGGCCCGAACAATGCTTTGCGGATCAACGGACTTGGCGCTCCCCGGGCTTTTTATACGCCGGTGCTTCGCGAAATCCGTTTGCCGAATACCAGTTATGGTGAAGACTACGGCGTTGGGCTGGCTATCTCGCGTACCTGGAAAATCGGGCGTATTTACGAAGCGGTTTACCGTTGCCGCCGCTGGGAGGACAACTCGGATGCTTCGTTGGATATTGCCGCACAAAACGGGCACAATGCCTATAAAGACAGCCTGCGCACCTTCGAACTAAAAGCGAGGATAAACCTGTTGAAATAAGAATGAAATGACCGGACGGAATTTGGAAGCAGAAGTAGGGGCGATGATCCGGCAGCAAAAGCTGGATTGGGAACTGGCAAAAAACTACTATGCCAGCCTGGCCGTGGTTGAATCGCGTGTGTTCGATTTCGACGGATTCAGGATTGTTGCCCAGTTTAACCCGGAGCGGATGCGCTCGTCGGCGGCTAAAACCGATGCGCTGTCGATTCAGCAGCGGGCATGTTTCCTGTGTGATGCAAACCGCCCGAAAGAGCAAGCCGGGATTGATTTTAGGGGCAAGTATACTATCCTGGTCAATCCGTACCCGATTTTTCCGGAGCATCTGACCATCCCGCTTAATAAGCATTCGGTACAGGAAATTGAGCCTTACTTTTCCGATATGCTGGAGTTCAGCAAGGCTTTGCCCCGGTTTACGGTCTTTTACAATGGGCCTTTGTGCGGTGCATCGGCTCCTGATCATTTTCATTTTCAGGCAGGCAACAAACAGTTGATGCCGGTAAATCTGGAGTTGGATGTGCTGAAAGAGCGGCATGGGGAGAAAATATTCCGGAATGGATCGACTGAAGTTTATGCGGTGAGAGGAAGCTTTTTGCGGCGGTTGTTGCTGATTGTTTCTTCGTCTGCCACTGAGCTTCACCAACTGTTTCAATTGGTGCTGGACCTGTTGAAAGAACGGGGGCAGGAAGGCGAGCCAATGCTGAATATTCTGATCACTTATGATGACGGCGCCTGGACTGTTTTGCTTTTCCCGCGTGACAAGCAGCGACCTGACCAGTTTTATGAGGAAGGAGACGCAAAAATTGTGATGAGCCCTGCTTCGGTTGAGTTGGCCGGAATTGCTGTTCTTCCCCGAAAAGAGGATTTTGAGAAGATGACAAAAGAATTGTTGGCAGATATTTACAGCCAGATCACGATAAACGAACGGGATTTTGAAAGCCTGATTGAAAAGATTAAACTGAGCTTAGTGTCAAGTCAAGGCTGAGATTGTCTGGTTGAGACTGCTTCATCCTCGTTCCTCGTATTCGCAGTGAAGTCACTCCGGGGAGGTGCAACGCCGTCCTCATACAATTGACACAACACTAGTAAAAAAGATAAATAATTTGACGATGATTACTCAACCCGCGATACATGTTGGCATTATGGCCGGTAATGAGGTTCGTTTTGAATTGACCGGTTCTTACACGACCAGTTTTGAAATTGCCGGAAGCCGTTTTTCTTCCAAAGTTGAAAATGGTGAAATCCTTTTGCAATCAGGACAGGCAGAAGTTGCCCGGGCAAAAGAGTTTCTTTTTCGTTCAGGAACACTAGCCGGTTCATTTTTGCTGGAGAATGTGACCATTGGGATCGACTTTCATTGGGAGCAGAAACAGGATCAGCAATTTCGGGGCGATTTAAAACTGGTTGTTGAAGACGGGAAAGTCCGTGCAATCAACATTGTGCCGCTGGAAGAATACTTGCGATCGGTTATCTCGTCGGAAATGAGCGCCACCAGTTCGCCTGAACTTTTGAAGGCACATGCGGTAATTTCGCGGAGCTGGTTGCTCGCACAAATTGAAAAAAGCAAGAAGCTGAAAGTCGGGACACAGCCTTATCAAACCGTTCAGCAAAACGATGGGGAGCTGATCCGCTGGTACGACCGGGAAGATCACAGCCTGTTTGATGTTTGTGCCGACGACCATTGCCAACGCTACCAGGGGATTACAAAAATCATCAGCGACAAGGCCAATGCAGCGGTTGATGCCACTTTGGGCGAAGTGTTGATGGGCGGTGACGAAATTTGCGACGCCCGTTTCTCGAAGTGCTGCGGCGGTGTTTCCGAGAGTTTCGAGAATGTTTGGGAACCGGTTTACCACAGCTACCTCATTAAAATTACCGATTCGGAACAGGACGTGCCGCATGGCGATCTGCGCGGGGAAGATGAAGCCGAAAGCTGGATTAGGACTAATCCGCTGGCTTTTTGCAACACGACTGATAAAAAAGTACTGTCCCAGGTGTTGCCTGATTTCGACCAGTCGACCTCCGACTTTTATCGGTGGACAGTCGCTTACACACAGGACGAATTAGCGGCTTTGATCTGTAAGAAGACGGGGATTGATTTCGGGCAGATCATCAGTCTTGAGCCGGTTGAGCGGGGACATTCTGCACGTTTGATTAAATTGAAGATTACCGGAACGAAGAAAAGCCTGGTTATTGGGAAAGAGCTGGAAATTCGCCGGGCACTGTCTGCGTCTCATTTATACAGTTCCGCTTTTGTCGTCGACCAGCTTGAGGCGGGGGTCCTTGTCCGGAACCCGCGATGCGCCCCACCCCTCGTTGCCCTTCGAACCATCGTTGAACGGCGGATTGGCAAGGAGGTAGTCGGCCCGCAGCGAAGCGTGCTGGTCGTCCCAGTATG
>JBNKTK010000187.1:0-4625 GCA_050298035.1 Mangrovibacterium sp.
TTAGCTTGTGTGGCAACAACCAGGAAAATGCTTAGCAGGTCGGGGGTGAGGCCCGGCCATGGTGCATCGGCAATGGTCATGATGGAACCGTCGATGAACGTTTCAATTTCATATTCGTCCTGCGCCGGAATAAAAATGTCATCGCCGTGTTTCTCTAGCTTAATGCCAAGTCTTTTGAATGAATCGGGAATAACGCCGAGATGTTCGATGCCAGCTGAGGGGATGGTAATTTCGGAACCTGTCATGGCTGCCAGACCAATGAAACTTCCCACTTCGATCATGTCGGGCAAAATACGGTGCTTGCAGCCATTCAACCTTTCAACGCCATCAATGTGCAGCAGGTTGGAGCCAATACCGCTGATCTTCGCCCCCATGGCTACCAGCATTTTTGATAGTTGTTGCAGGTAGGGCTCGCAGGCAGCATTGTAAATGGTCGTTTTTCCTTCGGCTAAAACAGCGGCCATTAAAATGTTGGCCGTTCCGGTAACCGAAGCTTCATCGAGCAACATGTATTTCCCGGTGAGCTTCTCCGCTTTTACGCTGTAGAAATGATTTTCACTATCGTATTTAAAATCAGCGCCAAGGCCTTGAAGACCAGTAAAGTGTGTGTCTAAACGCCGTCGGCCAATTTTATCGCCTCCTGGCTGGGGAATGTATGCTTCGCCAAAACGGGCAAGCAGTGGCCCAACTATCATGATTGAACCACGCAGGCTGATAGCTTGCTGGGCAAATCTCCCGGATTTCAGGTATTCGAGGTTCAGATCGTCAGCCTGAAAAACATACTCGCCTTTGGCCAGACGTTGGGTTTTAACGCCGAGTTCGGATAGTAACTCAATCAGTTTTAAAACGTCCCTGATTTCGGGAATGTTGGAGATTGTGATTGCCTCGCTGGTGAGCAAGGTGGCACAAATTACCTGTAGCGCTTCGTTTTTTGCACCCTGAGGTTCGAGGGTTCCTTTAAGCTTTTTGCCTCCTTCAATTTGAAATGTTGCCATCTCTGAAGTTTGTATTAATCGTGTTTGCGATGTTTTTTCTGGTTGCGGCTTGCAACGGTTGCTTTTTTACGGTTCCGGAAAAGAATGTCTTTGGTTTCAGTTAACCCCAGGTCGGAACGTTTGATGTGCCCCTGCGAAAGGATTGCCAGATCGTCGTAAATTTTTTCATCATCTACGGTGTCTTTGTTCCAAACCAGGTAACTCTTTTTCATGTGGTTGGCCAGCAATTTAATCAGCGCTTCTTTTTCCTCTCCACTTTCAAATTCAGAAGCTTGCCCAATCAGCAATTCCATTATTTTGCCATAGTGGCGAAGTTTGATCCGGCCGCTATCGTAGGGTACTCTTTTGGGCGGTTCATTAAATGTTTCCCGCTTGGGTGGATCATATGGGTAGTCAATGTCCAGTTGGAAATCGCTCATGATAGCCAGGTGGTCCCAAAGTTTGTGTTTAAAGTCGTTGATATCCCGAAGATAAGGATACATGTTGCCCATGATATCAATGATTGTTCTGGCTGCACGATTTCTTTCGTCCCTGTCTTCAATGGTCATAATATGGTCAACCATATTTTGAAGATTCCTCCCATACTCAGGCAGGGCCAATTTCTTACGATTTGAATTGTAATCCATCTAAAAATGTTAAAAATAAAATGTAGAATAAAACCTTAAGGTTGAGCAATTCGGTAATAAAGTTGATAATCAGCAGTGAAGGTGATTCTCTGCTGCAAATCTAAATTAAAATATCAAGCTGTCAAATCTTTTGGCTGAAAAACTTCCAACTTACCGGGGCGGATGGTGAACAAAGGATTTATTACCGCACAATCCGGAGCTTCGCAAATTTCAGTAGCAATTGTTTTTGTCCCGCGTTCTGAAAAAAGACAGTTGCTTTCAGGTTGGGGAAAGTCCCTTCAACCTGCAGAACCTTTCCTTGTCCAAAACGTTGATGCTCGACCTGCATGCCGCTTTGGATATCACGCGGATCATCGCCGTCGAAATTCTGGTTTTGTTTCTTCGTTTCGCGAAGTTGAACCAATTTCTGGTTGATGGCTTGCTGGTTCTCAACCAGTGGCCGTTTCGCCTGAAAGGATGGTTTGTTGAAGGTCTGAACAGGCCGTGCCCTTTGAGGTTCTTCATCAAAGCCAAAACTGTTTTCTTCCGGCATATTTAAAAACTGCGGATCAATTTCGGCAATAAAGCGGCTTGGGTTGCAGAAATCGAGTTTGCCCCAGCGGTAACGTTGCTTGGCAAAGCTGAGGTAGGCATTTTCTTCGGCGCGGGTCAGTGCCACATAAAAAAGCCTCCGTTCTTCTTCAAATGACTCAATGGTTGGGGTGGCGCCCATCGGTGCCGAAGGGAACAGGTTTTCTTCAACCCCGACAATAAATACATTTTTAAACTCCAGTCCTTTTGACGAGTGGACTGTCATCAGGGTCACTTTGTCACGGTCTTCTTCCTTGTCATTGTCCTGGTCGGTCAGCAGGGCAACGTCTTCCATGTAGTTGCCAAGTGCGTTCGGTAAACCTTCTTCCCGTGCGTTGATTGTAAATTCCTGTATCCCGTTGAGCAATTCCTGTATGTTTTCAAAACGGCTGAGCCCTTCCGGTGTCTGGTCGCGGTAAAGGTCTTTCATGATGCCGGTTTGGGTGGCAATCGTTGTGGCAAGGCTGTATGCGTCACTGGTTTGTGCTACCTCAGAAAACTGGCCGATAATGCCGGCAAAATCCATGATTTTGCTCACCGTTCCCTTGTTGAGCCCTGCCGGGTTTTCGCTGCTGCTTTTCTTTACAACTTCAAAAATACTTTTACTTTCGGTCAAAGCTGCCTGTTCCAGTTTCGACAGGGTGGTGTCACCAATGCCACGTGCGGGGTAGTTGATGATGCGTTTCAGTGCTTCGTTGTCCTGCGGGTTGATCACTAACCGGAAATAAGCCAGCAAGTCTTTGATTTCTTTCCGCTGGTAAAATGAAAGGCCTCCGTAGATTTTATAGGGGATATTCCGTTTGCGCAAGGCCTCCTCGAAAATACGCGATTGGGCATTGGTGCGGTACAAAATTGCGTAGTCCTCGTAGCGGTAATGTTGCCGCATGCGGGTTTCGCTTATTTCGTTTGCCACAAGGTAGCCTTCCTCGTTGTCTGTTAATGCCGAAAATACCTTGATCAGGTTGCCGTGTTTCTTTTCCGAAAAGACATTTTTCGGGATTTGCCGCTTGTTTTTAGCAATGATGCTGTTGGCGGCATTCACAATATTTTGAGTGGACCGGTAATTTTGTTCCAGCTTAAAAATCTGGTGCCTGGGGTAATCTTTCTGAAAGTTCAGGATGTTTTCGATCCGTGCCCCGCGGAACGAGTAGATACTTTGGGCATCGTCGCCGACCACGCACAGGTTGTGGTGTTGTGCTGCCAGGTTTTTCACAATCAGGTATTGGGCAAAGTTGGTGTCCTGGTACTCATCAACCAATAAATATTCAAACCGTTGCTGATATTTTTCCAATACTTGTTTGTGATCGCGGAACAGGATGTTGGTTCTCAAAAGTAAATCATCAAAATCCATGGCGCCGGCCAAAATGCAGCGGCGGTCGTATTCTTTATAAATTTCGGCAATGCGGGGCATGCGGATGCTCATGTCGTATTCCATGATCTGCCCGTTTTTTTGATAGGCCGGTGGTGTGATGAGGCTGTTTTTTGCCGCTGAGATCCGTCCGGAGACAGTATTGGGCTTATAAACTTTTTCGTCCAGCTGCATGTCCTTGATGATCGTTTTGATCAGGCTTTTCGAGTCGGCCGAGTCGTAAATAGTAAAGTTCGAAGGAAACCCAATGGTTTCAGATTCGGTTCTCAGTATCCGTGCAAAAATGGAGTGAAAAGTTCCCATCCACAGGTTTCTGGCAATATTGTTCCCGACAATGGAAGCAATCCTGTCCTTCATTTCCCGGGCTGCTTTGTTGGTAAAAGTCAGCGCAAGGATGTTTCCGGGGCGTACCCCTTTTTGCAATAAATGGGCAATGCGGAAAGTTAAAACACGGGTTTTTCCCGATCCGGCGCCGGCAATAACCAGCGATGGGCCTTCAATATTTACAACTGCATTGCGTTGGGCTTCGTTCAATTCGTCCAAATAATTCATCTGTCTATTCTCAAAATCACCGGGTAGTCAATCGGAATTTGTCTGTTCCGGTCAGTTCTTCAGTCTTTTTTTAGTTGATTTGGGGTAGTTTTGTGCCTTTTAAAACTAAACCTCAAAAGTAAAACCTATTTTTCAGAATCGTTGTTCAGAGGTGTTATAATTTTCAATAATATTTGAACGAGCCTGAATGGCGAAGTGCCAGGTGGGCTGTTGCTGCCTGAAAATAAAAAATAGAAAGGCGGTAAAAGATAAATCAATTTTATGCGTTAATATTGTATTGTCGAAAATTCAAGACCTTCATTCATGATGAACTTTAAAAGGAAAAAAACTTTCATATTCACATTTGCACTTTTGCTTTCAATGTTTGTCTCGCAAGCGCAAATTACGGCTGATGCCGATGCCGTTGTCGCTGAGAGAGACTTGCAGGTGATCGGTGGCCACCTTCAGGCCGATGATGATTCTACCCTGATTGCTGTCGCTGAATTTGACGGCGTTGGAGATCAGATTGACCAT
>JBNKTK010000188.1:0-4608 GCA_050298035.1 Mangrovibacterium sp.
ATGAAAAGGAAGCAAAAATCTTGTCAAAACGAACCCTCGCCCGGGCGTTTTGACGGCCTGCCCACCGCTTCGATCAAGGATTGTTAAACCTGAAAAATCAGTTTACTCTTCGAGGTTCGGCCTACGGGGATTTTGAATTAGAAAACAAGGGACGGGGATTGGGGATGGGACTGGCAAGCAGTCCTGTTTGAGGAGGAACGACGAGTTTGACTGCATAGAATCTCCAATCCGTAGTTTTCTTTCAAAAAGTCCGTCAGCCTTGATTTTTCTTTGTTTCCCTGCCCGTTCGGTCAGGCGGGGTTTCTTTTCATATAAGGAAAAGAAATGAAACCCAGTCGGGAAGACAAGACTTAAAAAACAGCCAGGTTATTAGAACTGGATAAACTCAATTTCCCTATTTGACCCCTTATTTCCCAACCGAAATTCAATTTGATCCACACTGATCTTCACGCACTCATCAATCAATCCCAAACACATTAAAAACAGAAAGCACAATCAAAAATAAGACCCACTGGATACAAATAAGCCCGGCCAAACCGGCCGGGCTTTATTTTGCTAAAGGTTTGCCTCAGGCAACTCCTTCCTCCTTGCAAATGTTTTTTATCTTTTCAAAAGTAGCTTCAATATCGTTGTCCAATCCAACCGAGAACCGCACCAAACCTTCCGACAATCCCATTTCTTTTCGAACTTCTTCAGGAACTTCCGATGAGGTGCTCCTTCCGGAACAGCTGAACAAGGTTTTAAAATATCCCAGGCTGACAGCCAAATAACCCACATCCTGTTCCTGCATTTTTTGCATCACGTTGTTTGCCCTGTCAACAGTTCCAAAATCGATAGCCAGCATGCCACCAAACCCAAAATCCGGGTTTATCAGTTTCTTGTACAATTCATGCTGAGGGTGCTTTTCCAATCCCGGATAAATAACCGGAACACCCATTTCATCCAATTGACTGGCCACATACAGTGCGTTCTTGCTATGCTGCCTCATCCGGATGTGCAAGGTATGCAAATTTTTCAAAATAGATGCCGATCTCAGCGGATCGAGCACCGGGCCAAGCAACATGGCCGTCCCGTCGTTTACATTTGAAAGCTCATGAATAAACTGGCTACTGCCACATATTGCCCCTGCAACACAATCATTCTTCCCGTTTATAAATTTGGTCATGCTGTAAACAACAATGTCAGCCCCAAGCCGTGCCGGCGCTATGATCATTGGGGTGAAGGTATTATCTACCATCAGCTTCACCTGGTGCTTTCGGGCAATTTTTGCCAGTTCGGGAATGTTTGATACCTGCAAAAGCGGATTGGTCACACTCTCGGTATAAATCACCTTTGTGTTTTCCTGAATGGCAGCCTCTACACTTTCCAGGTTGGTGATATCCACAAACGAAACATCAATTTTAAACTTTTTGAGGTAGTTTTTCAGAAAGGCAAACGTTCCGCCATAAGTGGTCACACTGGTGATAATATGGTCGCCCGTGTTGCAAAGTTGCAGCAATGCACAGGTGATTGCTGCCATTCCCGAAGCAGTTACCCAGCCCGATTCGGTATCTTCCATCGCGGCAATGGCATCGGCCAGGTACTTGTTGCTGGGGTTCCAGTGGCGCGAATACAGAAAACATCCCTCCATATGGCCGAGAAAAGTTTCCGACATGTCTTCCCCATGCAAAAATGTATAGGTTGAAGAATCAGTTATTGATGGATTAACTCCGCCATACTCCCCAAACTGGTGGAGCATCTGGATACGTGAAGCAGGATCGAACTTTTGCATAACCTTCAAATTTTTAGACATCTTCAAGATAGAAGGTTCAGCCGCAATAATTCATGATTTTAGCCCAGCAAATTCTCAGGGGAAGGATGTTTTTCAGAACCCTCTCAGAAAATAGGCAATTGCCACGCCCAGGTAATTTCCGAAAGCATAGCCCAAAATCCCGACTGTCAGGCCCGAAATGATAACTTCCTTGTTTTTCAGGGCAGAGGCAACCACCGGGACAAACGGAGGAGAATAGGTAAGCGCCGCAATGGTGACAATAGTCGTATCAGAATCAACTTTAAAAACCCACGACAAAAAAACATGGACAATCATCGACCCCAAAACAGCCAAGGCAACAAACAGGAACAAATACAGGAAATCGATACTAAACATACTGCTCAAATTGCCCATACTGGCCACCACCAGCGAGAAGACAATAATGAAATACATGCCTAGCTGAAATGTATATTCAATTTTATTGATTGATTTAACCATGCTAAACGCCAAGCCCAACGAAGTAATTGTAAGAATTGCTGTCACCAACCGGGCACTCTCGGGAACCACTAAACTCAGCAATCCGGCACAGATAAGAATAAAAACCGAGACCCCAAACGCTTTTAACAAATGGACAATTCCTTTCTTTGTCAGCATCCCTGCAAAATCATTCATCTCCTCACTCTCTGCAACCAGCACATTTGTATCAATGTCTTTATGCGACTCGTTGAAATGAGGAAGGAACAAATTGAAAAGCCGTTGCGCCGAAGTCAGGATAAACACAAGGCAAATGGCGCCAATAACCATGTCGTAGGTATGGGTAAGGATAAAGATATTCGGGTCAACATCCAGCGCAGTGCTGATTGCTGCCAGGTTTGGTGTTCCGCCTGTATAAATCCCGATTAACATGCCTGTAATTTTCCAGGAATCAGCAATCGTATCTTTCAGCATGAAGTAGCCGGCAAAAACAACAATCAACAACGAAACCAGCCCAAGCACGAGCGACAGCAAAGCTCCCTTGGCCAGTTTCAACCAACGGCGTATGTCCATTGAGAACAGCAACAGTGGAATCGCCAGCGGAATCACAATCGTGGTCAAAACATCCTGCACCCCCGCAACCTGGTTGGCAAAAACATCGGTAGTTGTAATCTTTCCCTGTTCCAGATAGGGCAATAATTCTGATATTGGCAAACTTGCTTTTCCCTGCAGGATTACCCGCAAAACATTCGACGGATGCGGCAGAATGCCGATATTCCCCAGGATCAATCCGGTAGCATAAGCCAAAACAACTGCCCCAATTTTATTGCATGCTTTGGAAACCCGGGTCAAATAGATAATAAAAACCGGGAATATGAAATAGAAGAGAACTAAAAGTACAAAAATCAGCATAGGACAGTTTTTTCAAGCGCTGCAAAGATAGAAAAAACTCCAGCGAATCTGTTTAATGGAATTATTGACCTGTTTATCACGTCCGTCACCTATCATAAGCAGACTGTTACAAACCTGAAAGGAGCTAACGACTATTTTGAAGACTTTACTTTAATTGCTTCCGGATCAAGGGTTTCAACCCGTCTTATTTTGATGTTCAGGTACGCAAACAAAATGGTTGTCAGCGGGCTGATGAGGTTAAAAAAGCAGTACGGCAGATAATCAAAAGTCCCCACACCAAGCACCCGCGATTGAGTAGCTCCGCAGGTATTCCAGGGCACTAATACAGAAGTCATTGTCCCGGAGTCCTCCAGGGTCCGGCTCAACAATTCCGGTTTCAAGCCTTTATCTTCATAACTTTTCCTGAACATCCTCCCGGGCACAACAATCGAGATGTATTGATCGGACGCCGTAGTATTGAAAAAGATACAGGTTACAACTGTTGATGCGACAAGTGAACCCGTTGAATCGGCCCACTGGATGATCGGCCGGGTGAGCCTTGCCAACAGTCCTCCCGATTCCATAATCCCCCCAAAAACCATGGCCGACAGAATGAGCCAGATTGTATCAAGCATCCCCCGCATTCCACTTGTTGTAAGCAACTCATTTACATTCTTGTCCGGCGTTGTTATTGACACATCGCCAAACATGGCCTGCATAAAACCAATGTATGATGCCTTTCCGTAGCCGGACACATTACCTGCAATTTCCCGGATAACATGCGGTTGAAAAATGACAGCAAAAACGCCTCCGAGCAATGTTCCGATCATTAGCGACGGAACGGGTGGCACCTTCAGCATGATAATAACAAACAGGATCGCCGGCACCAGGAATAACCAGGGCGACGTATTAAATGCCCCGTCAATGGCACTTTTCACACTATCCACATCAACAACGGCATGGCTAAAATCGTAATTAAACCCAATCACCGTAAAAATAAGGAGGGTAAGTATAAAACTTGGGGTAGTTGTGTAAACCATGTACCGGATATGAGTGAACAGATCAGTTCCGGCCATGGCAGGCGCCAGGTTTGTTGTATCGCTCAACGGCGACATTTTATCGCCAAAGTAAGCGCCAGAGATAATTGCCCCGGCAACAATCGCATCGTTAATCCCAATGGCTTTGCCAATCCCCAGCAATGCAACGCCAATTGTGGCAATGGTTGACCAAGAGCTTCCGGTGGCCAATGAAACAACAGCACAAACAACCACAGCAGTCAGAAGAAAAAGACTTGGATTGATAATGTCCAGGCCATAATAGATCAACGCCGGGACAATCCCGCTAATCAGCCAGGTACCAGCCAGCGAACCTATCAGAAGCAGGATCAACATGGAAGGCATGGCCGAACCTATTGTACTGACCACCTTTTTGCTGGTCTGCTCCCACTTCTGCCCGTTGCGGCGGACAATAATCCCGGCTACTGTAGCTGCCAG
>JBNKTK010000189.1:0-4568 GCA_050298035.1 Mangrovibacterium sp.
AAATGATTATGGAAGTATTACGGGAGTTGAATGATGAAGGCATGACTATTATTCAGGTAACGCACAACGAAAAATTTGCCAACTATGGTAAGCGGATCGTCCGGTTGGAGGACGGATTGATCCGGGCTGATTACCAGGCATCGTTAAGCTAACCGTTTTTGCGGCCTGTTTCCAGCTTCGTGCTTACTTCGCGCCGGACACGTCCATGGAGGCGGTCCCAATGCTGTTGCATAAAGCGTTCGACTGCCGGTTTGTCTGATTTGGAAAGCTCGCGCAGTGCCCACGACAAGGCCTTGATGACCATGTCGTCGCGGTCGTCAACCAGCTGTTCGCAGACCATGAGTGTCTTCGGAGTGTCGCCGGTACCACCGCGCGAACGCATGTTCAAAGGGATAGTGCAGACCAATGCTGTTCGGCGCAGCCAACGATTATCACTATTCATCCAATGCCGTACTTGTGATTCAGCAAGAGTGCCTTCGCGCCAGTGCCAGCCGGCAATCATGGTTGCGAAGGCATCTGTTGATGCCCAATTGTCCAATGTTTTCCCAAGGCCGATAATTTGTTGTTGGTTAAGCGCTTTGAGCACTTTTTTGTTCGTCCATACCAATTCGTAAGCCAGTTGCTGGCATTCAAAAATACCTTTCTCACAAAGAAGGAGGCAGAGCTCAATCCAGCGCTCGACACTAATGTCATTTAGAATGCCTCTCCAGTTTTTTGCCACGGCTTTTAAGGCGGGAGCTGTTACGCCAAGATGCTCCATACTGCTTGAAAAATAGCCTGCTGCCAGTTGCTTTCTTTCCGGTGTTGAGGCTTTTTTTAGCTCACCAAGCATCATCTCAATTATTTGCTCATTGGTCATCGGTATGTTTTTGTAAATTTGACTTCTTCAAAATTAGGAAACAACGAAAAGATATTTGGCAGATGAAACTTGTTTTTGCAACAAATAATCAACATAAACTGAAAGAAATTCAACATGTATTGGGTGATAGTTTTGAACTGTTAAGCCTAACCGATATTGGTTGCGGGGAAGATATCCCGGAAACCAGTCCGACACTGGAAGGCAATGCCTTGCAAAAAGCAATGTACGTTTTCGAGAAGTATGGCTATAACTGTTTTGCCGATGATACCGGCCTTGAAATTGAAGCCCTGAACGGTGAGCCGGGGGTATATTCGGCGCGTTACGCCGGGGAGGAGAAGAGTGCAGAGGCCAACATGGCAAAAGTTCTACGTCTGATGAAAGAAATAAAAAACCGAAAAGCCCGTTTTAGGACTGTCATCGCGGTGGTAATTGACGGGAAGAAGACATTGATGGATGGCATTGTTGAAGGACTAATACTGGACGAAAAGCACGGGACCGAAGGATTTGGGTATGATCCAATCTTTCAGCCGGATGGTTTTTCGAAAACATTTGCAGAAATGGATTTGTCCGAAAAAAGCCAAATCAGCCATCGAGGCCGGGCTGTTCAGAAATTAGTGGCCTTTTTGAATCGATAATCCTGACACATGAAACGATTAATTTTACTTGTTCCGGCACTTGTGTTTGCCTTTTCTGCCCTGGCTGTTGGCGAGTGGACCGATTACCTGTCCTATTCTTCAGCGAAAAAAGTGATCCTTGCCGGGGATAAAGTGTACTGTGTGACAACCGGGGGCTTATTTGCTTTTGATCAGACTGATAACAGCCTGCAAAAACTGACCGGCGTGAACGGATTGTCAGATGTTGGTGTCAGCACGGTTGGGTACAACCCGGATGCCGATGTTGTTGTTGTTGCCTATAAAAACAGTAATCTCGACCTGCTGTTTGAAGATGAGGTTTTCAATTTATCAGATATCAAGCGGAAGCAAATTTCGGGCGACAAAACCGTGTACAACCTACTCTTTGTCGGACAAACTGCGTATTTGTCCTGCGGTTTTGGCGTTGTTGCCGTCAACCTCGAAAAACGCGAAATTAAAGATACTTACTACATTGGCAGCAATGGTTCTTCTGTAAAAGTCATGGACATGGCTTTTGACGGGCAGTACTTGTATGCCGCAACCGATGAAGGCTTGTTCAAAGCAGATATCAATTCTGCTAATTTGCAGGACTTCCATAACTGGATGAAAGATGAAACCATTGTTCATCCGGACGGGCCGTTTGACCAGGTTGAATATTTTAACGGCGACCTGATTGTCAATTACAATGGTGGCACTTCCGGTGGCGATGAACTTTATCACAATTCAAACGGTTCGTGGAGCAGGTATTTACTGACATTGGGGAACATTTGCGATTTACAGGTTTCAGCGGGTCATCTGGTTGTAGCCTGCCTCAATAAAGTCGATGTTTATGATTCATCCTCCGATTTGATTGGGCAGGTCGTAAAATATCCGTTGCCTTCTTTCACGGTCGATCCGATTCATGCCAACAGTGCGGTGTTCGACGAGAGTGGGACTATTTGGATTGCCGATGATCGATATGCTTTGGTTCGGGAACAATCTGGTTCCTACGAATCAATGAAACCGACCGGGCCTGCTGATAACGTGGTTTTTTCATTACTTGCCAACGGAACCGATTTGTGGCTGGCTTCCGGAGGGCGAACTGCTTCGTGGAACAACATGTTCACTGTTCCCCAGTTTCAGTTGTACCGTGACGGGGAGTGGAAGGCTTTTAACCGGAGAACAAATTCAGAGTTGAATGAATTTCACGACATTGTTTGTATAACTGCCGATCCTCATGACCCTGACCATGTTTTTGCCGGTTCGTGGGGGGGAGGTATTGTTGAATTTCAGGGGAACCAGTTTGTAAACAGGTATAACCAGTCTAACAGCAGTTTGCAGTCTGCCTTGCCGGATAATTCCGATCCCTATGTCCGGATCAGCGACATGGATTTTGACTCACAGGGTAATCTGTGGGTGACGAATTCAATCGTCGGAAAACCGCTTTCGGTACTTCGTACCAATGGCGAATGGGAAGCTTTTTCGCTACCGGGCGTCCAGTCAAATTACGATGTGGGGAGTATGGTGATTACGGAAGACGACGATCAGTGGATTGTGTTGCCAAGAGGAAGAAACCTTGTTGTTCGTAAGGCTGATGGTTCTGCCAGTGTACGCCTATCATTGGTTGCGTATTTTAATAATGGCAAGAATGAACAGTTTGTCCCGATGAGTGATATCTATTCCATTGCTCTTGACCGCAATGGAGCAGTTTGGCTGGGAACTTCAGTCGGAGTGGCAGTATACTACAACCCGGAAGATATCTGGGGTGCCAGCGAATTTTATGCTTCTCAGCCGGGACTTGATTTGAATGATGGCTTTTATCACCCGCTTCTGAGTACTGAAACTGTTACGGCAATTGCGGTGGACG
Organism: Mangrovibacterium sp.; assembly: GCA_050298035.1. Classification (GTDB taxonomy): domain Bacteria; phylum Bacteroidota; class Bacteroidia; order Bacteroidales; family Prolixibacteraceae; genus Gaoshiqia. The sequence continues at coordinate 3,338 of JBNKTK010000189.1, forward strand.
GGGCAAACCGAAAATGGTTTGGAACAAAAGGGTCAGGTTTGTACCTGATCTCTGAAAATGGTGAACAGGAAATTGAACATTTTACCAGCAGTAACAGTCCGTTGTTGTCGGATGAAATTACCAGCCTGGCCATTAATGATAAGACCGGTGAAGTTTTCATTGGCACGGCAGAAGGGCTAATATCGTACATGGGCGAAGCAACTGTGGGAGGGGGCGATTTTGCTGAGGTATATGCCTATCCCAATCCTGTTCGGGAAGATTACGACGGGGATATCGTGATTTCCGGGTTGATGGAGGACACGGATGTAAAAATTACCGATATCAGCGGCAACCTGGTTTTTGAAACGAAATCACTGGGGGGACAGGCGATCTGGAATGGTAAAAACCTGAATGGTAAAAGGCCTGCAACCGGCGTTTACATGGTTTTTGGAAATGATCGGACAGGAGAAAAAACCTTTGTTACGAAGATTCTGTTTATCCATTAAAACAGACAAAAACAGTGCTCGATAAAACCAGGGGAATATTCCTTCATTACATCAATTATTCCGACACCGGGATTATTGCCCGTATTTATACCGAAAAGTTCGGACAGCAGTCCTACATGGTCAATGGGGTCAGGTCAAAACGTTCCGGGTTAAAGATTAATCTTTTCCAGCCCTTGTTCTTGCTCGATCTGGAGGTTTACCACAAAACCGGGCGAAACCTGCAACGGCTGAAGAATGCGCGTATTGCGGTTCCGTTTGATCATATCCCTTTTGATATAAAAAGAAGTTCACAGGCGATCTTTGTGGCCGAAGTTCTGATGAAATGTTTGAAAGAAGAAGAAGCAAACCCTGAGCTGTTCGATTTTTTGTTTCATGCTGCCTGTTTGCTCGATTTGAAGGATGAAGGCAATGCCAATTTTCTGGTTGCGTTCCTTTTTAAGCTTACACGCTATTTGGGGGTAGCCCCCCAGTTGCCGGCTTCGGGCGGGTACAAATATTTCGATTTGGTTTCTGCCTCATTCAAACAAAATGAACCTGTTCACAACCAGTTTATGGATGTGGGAACCACACTGAAATTTGCTGAATTATTTCAGTATGAATTATCCGAAGTGGAAAAGCTGCCATTCCGGAATACCCATCGGACGGCTTTGTTATCTGCCTTGTTAGAGTATTACCGGATTCATCTTGATTTGGTAGGGGAGATAAGGTCGCTGGCAGTATTAAAAGAGGTATTGAGCGAATGAGGG
>JBNKTK010000190.1:0-4396 GCA_050298035.1 Mangrovibacterium sp.
AGTCCCTGGTTCAAGCCCAGGTGGGCCCACGTTAAAATCAGACAGTTACAGGAATTGTGACTGTCTTTTTTTTGTTTCAAAATCCCGTTTTTCGAGCATTTTGTATGGTGAATGTAACCCAGTTCGGATTTATTCCAAGCTTCAGATCGTGTTCAGTTATTTTCGGAAAAGCTTTCTGAAGAAATCGTCCACCCGGGATACTGGTTCAATCTGGATATTGAATTTTTTAAGGTTTTGACCATTGCTGCTTTGCGGGATGAATATCTTTTTCATGCCCAGCTTTTCGGCTTCGGCAACCCGTTGTTCCAGGCGGTTTACTGCCCTGATCTCGCCTGAAAGGCCAACCTCTCCGGCAAAGCAAACTGATTTTTCCACAGGCAGGTCAAAATTGGAAGAAAGAACAGCGGTGACTACTGCCAGGTCAATGGCCGGATCGTCGACCTTAATGCCTCCTGCAATATTCAAAAAGACATCTTTTGTTGCGAGTTTGAACCCTGCACGCTTTTCGAGTACTGCCAGCAACATGTTCATCCGTCTCAGGTCGAACCCGGTAGATGAGCGCTGGGGTGTCCCGTAGGCAGCCGTGCTCACCAGCGATTGGATTTCGATTAATAAAGGGCGGTTGCCTTCAATGGCGCAGGCAATTGCTGTACCACTCAGCCCTTCATCGTTCCGGTTGATTAACAACTCCGACGGATTGCTGACTTCACGCATACCGGCATGGTTCATTTCAAAGATTCCCAGCTCCGAAGTTGACCCAAATCGGTTTTTTATGGCACGAAGGATACGGTACATGTATTGGTTCTCGCCTTCAAACTGAAGAACAGTATCGACCATGTGTTCCAGTACTTTGGGGCCGGCAAGGTTCCCGTCTTTGGTGATGTGGCCGATTAAGATCACTGGAATGCGTCGTTCCTTGGCAAATTTTAAGATCCCGTTGGTGCATTCCCGGATTTGGCCTACTGTTCCCGGAGAAGACTCAATGTACGATGTTGCTACCGTCTGAATGGAGTCAACAATCAATAGTTCAGGCTCCATGTGCTCGCAGTGGGTCAGGATATTTTCCAGTGAGGTTTCGCTTAGAAAATAGCAATTGTCGTTTTCTCTTTTTAAGCGGTTGGCACGTATTTTTATTTGCTGAATGCTTTCTTCTCCTGAAACATACAGGATTTTGCGGTCGGTCAGGTCGAGGGCAACTTGTAGCACCAGCGTTGATTTGCCAATGCCGGGCTCGCCACCGACCAGTACCAGTGACCCGGGAACCAACCCGCCCCCCAATGTCCGGTTAAGTTCGCTGTTGTGCGTGTCAATCCGCTCAATTTGTCCTTCACCTACTTCCGAGAGTTTTTGCGGATGTGCACCACTTGCCGATCGCGATGGTAGCGGTGTTTTGGTTTCTTTTACCTGAACTTCTTCAACGTAAGTGTTCCATTCACCGCAATTGGTGCAACGGCCAACCCATTTGGGAGATTGACTGCCACAGTTTTGGCAGGTATACACAGTTTTTACCTTGGCCATTAGCTAAGTTTTTTAATTTTTTCGATGAGTGCCGAAGTGGAATATCCTTCGGTCAATGCAAGTCGCTCAACTTTTCCTCCATGGGCAAGAACAACATCGTGGCCGGCAATTTCTTCAATGGCGTATTCTTCCCCCTTCACTAAAACATCAGGTCGTATTTTTTCAATCAGGTTGTATGGGGTGTCTTCATCAAAATAAATAACTGCATCAACCATTTGGAGGGCAGCCAGTACCGTTGCTCTTGATTCCTGATCAATCAATGGTCGTTCGCTCCCTTTTAGGCGGCGGACAGAATCATCGGAGTTCAGCCCAACAATTAATTTGTCGCCGAAAGCGGCACATTGGGAAAGTGAGTCGATGTGCCCCCGGTGAATTAAATCGAAGCAGCCGTTGGTGAAAACAAGTTTTCGGTTTTGGGTTTTCCAACCTTTAAGGGTTTCGAAGAAAGACTCAAATGTTGGGAATATTTTGTCAGCAATATTTTTCATTCGGGTTGAAGATATTCAGTAAAAATAAAACTTTCGATCTTCATACAAATGCCATTGTTAAAAACTTGCCAAAATAATGGTCATAATCAACTTTAGCCCATAAAAAAACCCGGAGCAAAAGTTACTCCGGGTTTTATATTCTCACCAAATCGATCAGACGATTTTATTTGTTTCGATGTCCGGAAAAACCAGTTGTGGTTTAAATGTTTTAGCTTCTTCAAAGTCCATCAGGGCATACGAAATAATAATAACCACATCACCAACGGCAACTTTTCGGGCAGCAGGGCCATTCAGGCAAATAACCCCTGATCCGCGTTTACCTTTGATAACGTATGTTTCAAGCCGTTCACCGTTGTTGATGTTCACGACCTGGACTTTTTCGTTTTCGATCAAATTGGCAGCATCCATCAAATCCTCATCAATTGTGATGCTTCCCACGTACTGCAAATTTGCTTCGGTAACAGTTACTTTGTGAATTTTTGATTTACAAACTTCAATATACATTTCGTTCTAATTTATATTGAAAACAAGGTTGTCAATTAATCGGACCTCACCACAAAAAACAGCGATACAGCCTACTTTGTTGTCCGGCTGGTTCCACTGCTTGATCGGGCTAAGGTTTTCATCGTCAACAATTTCAAAATACTCTGTTTCCAGGTATTCGTTCGCGTTGATTTGCTCAACCACCCAGTTTTTAAGTTCTTCTACGCTCATCAGTGCGGCTTTGTTCCTGGCTTCAACCAGTGTTTTATAGATGTGTGCCGCATTCATTCGTTGCTCCGCCGTCAAGCGTTCATTGCGCGAGCTCATGGCCAGTCCACTGGCTTCACGAACAATCGGGCATGGAACAATTTCGACTTGCAAAGTTAATTGTTTTACCATTGATTTTACAATCACCAGCTGTTGGAAGTCTTTCAGCCCGAAAAAAGCTTTGTCAGGCTCAACCATTTCAAACAGTTTGCTGACCACTTGTGCGACCCCGTTGAAGTGACCAGGGCGGAACCGGCCTTCCATGACCGTCTCCAGCTGACCGAAGTTGAATCTGCGTGTATCCGGTTCCGGGTACATCGTTTCTGCCTCAGGGGCAAATACCATTTGGCAGGCGGTTGGTTGGAGCAATTCCAGGTCCTTTTCGAGGTTTCGGGGGTATTTTTTTAAATCACCCGGATCGTTGAACTGGGTTGGGTTAACAAAAATGCTGACGACCACATAGTCTGTCTTTTGCCCCGCCTCCTCAACTAACGAAAGGTGTCCGGCATGCAGCGCTCCCATGGTAGGGACAAAGCCAACTGTTTTACCGGAGCGTTTAATCTCCTGAATGTGAGACTTTAAATCACTTATTTCCTTTACAACCAGCATTGGGTAAAAAAATTAGGCTGCAAAGTAAATAAATAAATCAAAACAAACCGATGACAGACTTCTTAAGTTTTTTTAAGACAGCTGTAATTCGCTAGAATTGAATATTCGCTATATTTTTATTAATTTTGCCCAATCAAATTCAGCATATTTTCATGGAAAAGAAAAGAGTCTTATTCATCTCTCAAGAAATTACACCCTATCTTCCCGAATCCGAAATGTCAGTGAAATCGAGGTTTTTACCGCAAGGAATTCAGGAGAAGGGCAGGGAAATCAGGACTTTTATGCCACGGTATGGAAGTGTTAATGAACGACGAAACCAGTTGCATGAAGTCATTCGTTTATCGGGGATGAATCTCGTTATCAATGATGCAGACCATCCGCTGATTATCAAAGTAGCCTCTATTCAGGCTGCCCGGATGCAGGTATATTTTATTGATAACGAGGATTATTTCCATCGCAAGCATATCTTGCGGGATGGTAAGGGAAAAGAATTTGATGACAATGATGAACGGGCAGTCTTCTTTGCCCGGGGGGTGCTCGAAACAGTAATTAAACTTCGTTGGGCTCCCGATCTGATCCATTGTCACGGATGGTTGACTTCATTAGTTCCACTATACATTAAAAAAGCTTATCATGATGATCCGCTTTTTGCAAATTCCAAGGTTGTTTATTCGGTTTACAATGAGAATTTTAAGAAACCGTTAAATCAAAACACGAAGTCGAATGTGATGATCGACGGGATTGCAGAAAACGATGTTAAGTTATTGGATGTACCCTCCTATGAAAACATGTCCAGGCTTGGGATAGAATATGCTGATGCTGTAATTCAGGGAAGTGAAACAATAAACCCGGAATTGCGGGAGTTTATCAATTCGCAGGAAAAGTTATTTTTAAATTACCAACCTGAGGAAACCTACATTGATGCCTATGATGATTTTTATGAAAAGGTATTTTAGTTAGGTCGCTCAAAAACAATGATTTGGTGAAAAGAAAACTAGTATTTCAATGCAAAACCGCAGTCGTTTTTGCAT
>JBNKTK010000191.1:0-4315 GCA_050298035.1 Mangrovibacterium sp.
ATGCATTCGGAACATCTCTCAGGAAATTTCTGGCGGCATCCGGAAGTTCATAATAGCCCTCGGGACGGTCGGCCAGATGCTGAAAGCCTGATTCGAATACCACGCTTAAGGCTAGTTCGTGCCCATAGGATGTTATATGCGGATATTGCGAATTGGTGAAAGTTACCGGGGTATAGTCCATCGAACCGACTACGTTACGCGTAAACGGCAGCGTGGTGTTATGTGCAGGAGCGGCAGGCGTAAACTCCGGGCCGTTGTTGTACCATTCAGCGCCACGTACACCCTCATAGGTCATCAGGTTAGGATAAGTCCGCTGCCAGCCCCGGGGAACCAGGCAACCATGAAAATAAACCATCATTTTAAACCGGGCAGCATCATCCAAAATATCAAGATAATAGTTGATCATATCCTGCTTTTCGCTTTCGAAAAAATCGATTTTGACCCCCACGATACCTAGTTTTTTCAATTTGGTAAATTCTTCAACCCGACTTTCATGAGTTAGCATCCGGTTCATAGGGGTTGCTGTAACCCAGGTGTGGTCGCCTCCCGAATTGTACCAAATCAGTGGTTTTATCCCTTTTGACGTGATGTACTTAACCGCGTCCTCAAGATTTCCGCCATTCCCCATGGCATCCCATTCCCAGTCGAGCAAAGTGTAGGGCCAGCCCATTGAAGCGGCAAGGTCAGCGAATTTGCAAACCACTTTGTAGTCTTTGGTACCATGATTGTCCGACCAGTAGTTCCACGAGGCTTTCCCGGGTTTAATCCAGTCGGTATCTTTCAATATCGAAGGTGTTGAAACATCGTCAACCAAGGTCGATTCAACAATGTCGGCAAGGCTCCCCATTACAACCACCCTCCACGGTGATTTCCACGGAAGTGTGACAGTGGGCTGGGTTTCGCCCTTTCCCCTTCCGTTCCATTGGTCGGGAAAGGTGAGCTTGTATTTAGTTCTATCTGTGTAATTTGTGAGTTTTGTGCCGCAATAGCTGCGATCGAGGTCAGCTTCGTGGATCAAGTACCAACAAGCATTATCAGGCGTGTTGAACAGGGCCGGATATCCCCAGTCCGATTGTTCATTGCCATCTTTCATCGTACTATACAAACCTTCGTTGGCCGTGTTGAATTTTTCAAGCCAACGTTTTGTGCTGTCAGGAACGGTATAGGCTGTCAGTTCGTCTTTTATTACAAAAGTTCCCTCTTTATCAGGGAATTCGTAGCGAAAGGCAATTCCATCATTATAGGCACGGATAATAATATTGAGTTTGGCTTTCGACGGATTTTCGAACGAAACCGCTACCTCGTTGGCCGAATTACTGCACTGGCTGCGTTTCCCGTGGATGGCAGTATACTGTTCGTTTACCCAAATTGGTTTCCCGGCTTTCAGGAATTTCAATTCACTGGAAAAATCCTGGTCACTGCGCGACAACCCTAAATCGATAACCGGAATAACTTCTGAAACATCGGCATTACCTGCGTAATTTACCTGAAGATACCAGCTCCCGGCAGTCTTGTTTTTTTCGCTAAACAACCCGACATTAATTTTTTTATTCGGGGACCAAACTGATACTGTTTGGCAAATTGCCCCGGCGGAACCCAACAAGGTTAGGGCTGAAACGAAAAGTAGTTTGATAAATGTGTTGTTTCTATGGCTCATTTTTTTCAAAAATTAAAAATCAATGTCTTAAAACGCTACGGATTGGACTTCGGAAGTTTAACGTTGTAGCCCAGCAAAGCCAACATTTCAATCCCGTATCGTCTTCCAAATTCCCTGCAACCTATTGTGTCAAAATGGGCATTGTCAAATCCGGCACAACCTTCCGAAGAAATAACATGTGCTGTTGGAATTATTTCAGGCAGTGTTTGAATAATGCCATTCATATTCGAACAGCAACTGCCTTCAGCTGACAGCAACTCGCCCGCTAATAAGGGTACCGAATCAGCATTTAACGAAAGGTCGACCAACATATCGTTGTAAATTTTCTTTACATACGATGGCCATTGTTCTTGTCCTGCATTCGTTTCCCCCTGGTGTAAAAGTATACCTTTAATAACCCCACCTTTTTGTGCCTGTTTGGCCAAACCTATAAGGTACTGATAAGGGTTCCCATCGTACGATGCCACGAGCGAGGTAAACCAATTCTCGTTATAGGTTGAATCGAAATCCGTGTAACTATCTTTGTCGAACAGCCTGATGTCGCAGCCGGCAACCGAAACATTAATAATCCCAACCGAAATACTATCCGGAAGATTGGCAACCAAGGTACGTCCAAAATAATCAGCAGGTGACAACCCTGAATTGCATTGACATGTAGGTGGAACAGCCGTGTACCACTCGGCCTTTTTCCTGTTAAGCTCGGGGCAGTCCAACGCCTGAAACACCTGAAACCGGCTGTTTACAGTCGTGTCTTCACTCTCAATTTTAGCTGCGCCTTGCATGTTCGATTGCCCAAAACAAAGGAAAATATAGAAATTCCGGTCTTGCGCAAAAGACTTTGTACTAAACAATTGTAAGGCTAAAAAAACAAAAATCAGAATATTTAAGGTTTTCATGTTTTCCTTTTTTAATTACTTCATTTTTTACGGACACCACCACTTATTACCATTCAATATTCTCATCAATAAACCGAATCAGGCTATTAGCCATTACTTCCTGTTCTTTTACAGAAGGGTGTCCCGGGGTATCTTTAAACGGAAAGAAATGAGTGTATAATTTAGGATCATTTAAGCTTTCAACAGCTTTTTGTATGTAGCCTGGCCATTTTGAACCTTCCCTTGTGGCATCCATGCTGCCCAGGGCACAAATAATATTGGCATCTGGATAATAGCCCCTGATATTTGAAACAAAATTCCGGTAAGCACTAATCAAATAGTCATCACTCGGAGCTTTATCCCCAAAATTAGCTTTAAAATCATCCCTGTCAGGTAAATTAACCAACCACGAGTCGTTTTGGAACAGGTTTATTACAACAATATCAGGCTTATATAGCGAAAAGTCCCATTTGCTTGTTGAGTCGGCAGGCGCCAGACGGTCGTAAATATCGGGCATAATAAAAGAAAACCAACTAATGGTTATCCCTATTCCACTTTTACAGATGCACTGGTATTCAGCATCAAAATGACGGGCAGTAATTGCCGAATAGCTTAAATAATTATTTGTAAACGTACTGTCCGGGCGGTCTTTCCCGGTAGTGTCTTCAACAGCGTAACCCGCAGTTATTGAATTGCCGTAAAATTCAATTTTCCTCCTTTTGGGGGCATTTTTTGGTAATACCTCAGCATTATCATTAATCCTGAAACCATAGAAAGTTGTTTTTCCCCTATCCCATTCTGTGCGTTTGAAAATTTCAATTGAGTGCTTTCCTTCCGACAGGCTCGATGCTAATTGATAGTACTGTTCGGTGGTGCCAGGCCTCAATAATGAAATACTGTCATTGTCGATAATAACATTGTAATAATTATCGCCTGATTCATCTTTTAATACAGCTCCAATCGCCTCACCCTCAAAATTCAATTTTATCGAAGTGCCTGACCAGTATAACTCAGCCCCTTCGTTGCTAACCGTATCAATTCTTCCCCAGTATTCAATTTCCGGGTTTGAATAACTTACGAACAGCTCTTTTTCGTTTTTACAGCTTAATAAAACAACCGTAAACACTACCAGTAGTTTACAAATATTTTTCATACTAATCCACTTATTATCAATGAGGAAAACCTCTCTCCTGATGTAATTTCTCACTTCTTGTATTTTAAAGACAACAGCCATTTTACTTATCAAATAGTTGGAATTCAGCTATTGCAGGCCGCCCTTCTGCCTGGATGGACAAACGAAATTTACTAGCTTTAACAGGCTTTGACAAAACAACCTCTACCGGTTTATCTCCAAGGGTAGTTCCCTCGTATGCTTTTTCCCACACACCTTTTTCTTCATATTCAATACTGAATGAGGTTATTGGTGAATAACTCCACCCTGCCCGTTCCTGTATAATAGTTCGTGTTACTAATTTTGGCGCTCCAAGGTCAACTTCGATCCAGCCTGTTTTTAACCATAGTTCAGACTTAGGATCGTGTTGTTGCTCAAATTTTTTCCCAATAATGGTTGCTGCTATTGAATCGTTGCGCCCGGTGCTCCAGTAGGTATTTGGATTATCGTCCAGTGCAGCCTGGGCGGTGTGCATAAAAAGCGGGGCAATACTGCTTGATACCGTTGCCGGTTTATTATAAGCTAAAGAGCCGCTTTCTGTAGGTGGATAAATAGATGCTAATTCAATGGTAGGTTTGTCGATGGTCAGCTTTATTGTTGTAACAATAGGGT
>JBNKTK010000192.1:0-4186 GCA_050298035.1 Mangrovibacterium sp.
TGCGTGTTGACAACAAAAAAGTAAATTTGAGTTATCTAATAAAAACAACCAGACAGAGTTTACTTTACACTCCCTTTACCATACCGGCCACCAATTAATTCAATTTAAAGTCGACAGAACAAAACAACATCAAAATTCTTCCCATTCAGCATTCGTTAAAGGTGCTTCAGAATAAATTTTCAGTTATAGGTTCTCAGCTTCCCCAACTTTCCCGGTCCAGACTGCGATATTGAATGGCTTCGGAAATATGCTGACTTTCCACCGGTTCCGAGTTCTCCAAATCGGCAATTGTACGAGCAACGCGCAAAATCCGATCGTAAGCACGGGCAGAGAGACCGAGCCGCTCCATGGCGTTTTTCAGCAGCGTGTTACTTGCCGAGTCCAGTTGCACATAGTCGCGAATCTGGCGTGACGACATTTGCGCGTTACAGAAAATGCCGTCCATCCCTTTGTAACGCTCCGACTGAACCTGACGGGCACGAATGACACGTTCCCTGATCTCGTTACTGTTCTCGGTTTCTTCCAGCTCCGACAATTTTTTGAACGGAACAGGGACTACTTCCAGGTGAATATCAATCCGGTCGAGCAGTGGCCCGGAGATTTTGTTAAGGTATTTGGGAACCATGCCCGGCGCACAAACACATTCTTTGGTCGGGTGGTTGTAGTAACCGCACGGGCAGGGGTTCATCGAGGCTACCAGCATCAGGCTGGCGGGGTACTCCACTGAAAACTTCGCCCGTGAGATGGTGATTTTCCGGTCTTCCAAAGGTTGGCGCATTACTTCCAGAACCGTGCGTTTAAATTCCGGCAACTCATCCAGAAACAACACCCCGTTGTGCGCCAAACTGATTTCGCCCGGCTGCGGAAAGGTACCACCTCCAACCAGGGCTACATCCGATATTGTGTGGTGCGGTGCCCGGAAAGGCCGCTCGGTCATCAGCGAAGTATCTTTGTCGATTCGCCCGACCACCGAGTGAATCTTGGTCGTTTCCAGTGCCTCGTGCAAAGTGAATGGCGGCAGAATCGTAGGTATCCGTTTGGCCAGCATGGTTTTCCCTGCTCCCGGAGGCCCGATCATTATTAAATTGTGACCGCCGGACGCCGCAATTTCCAATGCCCGTTTTACATTCTCCTGCCCTTTCACATCAGCAAAATCAATATCCGAATGATTCAGCATTTTGTAGAACTCGTCCCTGGTATTTACAATTGTTTGCTCCAACTCCGCTTCATCATTAAAAAAGTCAACTACCTGTTTCAGGTTTTCCACACCATACACTTTCAAGCGATCAACAACCGCAGCTTCGCGGGCATTTTGTGCAGGCAGGATGAAACCTTCAAACCCCTCCTCCCTGGCTTTTATGGCGATGGGCAAAGCACCTTTCATGGGTTGCAAGGTGCCGTCAAGCGACAGTTCGCCCATGAGCAAGTATTTATCCAGTTTTTCGGGTGAGATTTGTTCCGAAGCAGCCAAAACGGCAATGGCCAGTGGCAAATCGTAAGCTGAGCCTTCTTTGCGGAGATCGGCCGGGGCCATGTTGATGATAATTTTCTGGCGCGGCCATTTGAATTTATTCAGCCGAAGCGCTGATTCTATCCGCTGCTGACTTTCCTTTACCGCGCTGTCGGGCAAACCAACCAGAAAAAATTTGATACCCTGGGACACATCAGTTTCAATCGTAATTGTAGTAGCATCAATTCCATGCACGGCAGAAGCAAAAGTCTTTATCATCATACTTCGGAAATTTTATAAACAAAACATAAATTTACACGGATTGACAATATCGTGCAAACGATCTGGCAAGAAGTATTGAAAAATGTTTGCAATCGTTTAGAATATCCCGGGTAAGCTGGAAGAATAAACCAATGAACAACTAAAACAGCTTCCGGATAACAATATCCTTTAACCATGATTAACAAATAAGGCTTCACCAACTGGCTTGATTTTTGTATTTTTGTAGGTCACTTAATACATCTTCGACTATGATTGGAAAGTTTTTCCATACACCAAAACCCAAAAGGTTCAATATCCCATACCGCTATCACGATCCGGATAAAGAGGAAATGAAAGAGCGGGAAGACCGGATAAAAACAGAATTAGGGATCAATGAGAAAAAAGAGTGGAAAGCCAATTACCATGCCGACCTGCATGGTAGATTCCGTCAATCGCTGGGAGATTCTTCAAAATCGGTGTACGATTCCCGAAGAAGCAACCTGACCCGGTTGATCATCTTTTTTGTCATCCTTGCAATAGCCATTTACCTGATTTTAAAATTTTAAAGGATTTCCGTGCCAGATATTATTCAACTGCTTCCCGACTCAGTAGCCAACCAGATTGCAGCAGGCGAGGTCATTCAACGGCCTGCTTCCGTGGTGAAGGAATTAGTGGAGAACGCTATTGATGCCGGGGCAACCCAGGTTACCATAAATATTAAGGATGCCGGACGGACGCTGATCCAGGTCAGCGATAATGGGTGCGGCATGTCGGACACCGATGCGCGGATGGCTTTCGAGCGCCATGCAACCTCCAAAATCAGGTCGGCCAACGATCTGTTTGCCATCCGGACAATGGGGTTTCGGGGCGAGGCGCTGGCATCAATCGCGGCCATTGCCGACGTGGAGCTGCACACCAAGCAGCACGATCAGGAGATCGGGACATTCATCCACATCACCGGGTCGAAGGTTATCGGGCAGGAAGCCACTTCCTGTGCCAACGGAACAAATTTCCTGGTGAAAAACCTGTTCTTCAACGTTCCGGCTCGTCGCAAATTTCTGAAAGCCAACTCCACCGAGCTCAAACACATCATCAACGAAGTACAGCGGATAGCGCTGGCAAACCCGGCTATAGGCATCTCACTCATTCACAACCAGCAACCGATATACGAACTGGCAAAGGATGATAATATCCGCAAACGCATTGTTGCCCTTTTCGGGAAAGCCATCAGCCAAAACCTGATACCGGTGGACACCGAAACGACACTGGTAAAAATAAAAGGCTACATCGGACAACCAAAGCATGCCCGGAAGACCTTCGGGGAACAATTCTTTTTTGTGAACAACCGCTTCATGAAGCACCCGTTTTTCCACCGGGCAATCATGCAGGCATACGAAAAAATACTGGCCCCCGACAGCATTCCGTCCTATTTCCTGTATTTTGACGTTGACCCGGAAAGCATTGACATCAACATTCACCCAACCAAAACCGAGATAAAATTTGAAAACGAATCGGCCATTTGGCAGATGATCCAGGCTTCGGTTCGTGAAGCGCTGGGAAAATTCAACGTGGTGCCGTCGATTGATTTTGACCAGGCCGGAAGCCTCGAGATACCGGTAGCGCCCAAAAGTTCTGTGGGGATTACACCACCCAAAATCCATATCGACCCAACTTACAACCCATTTGAGGTTGAGAAAAAAAGTGCTGCAAATTTTTCGGGAGGGAGCTCGTACTCTCCACCGAAACAGGAGCAAACTAAATACTGGGAAAAGTTGTACCGTGATTTTGAAAGTGACAAAGAAGAAACAGACACGGTTGTCATTCTTCCTGAAGAAAAACAGGAAGAAACGATTGAAATGAAGCACGAGGATTCATTTTCCGGAAAAACCTGTTTTCAATTTAAAAACAAATATATTCTGACCCCTGTAAAATCGGGACTAATGGTCATTGACCAGAAGCGGGCACACGAACGCATCCTGTTTGAAAATTTTATGGCCGTACTGGACAGTCAGCAAGTTGCCAGTCAGCAGCAACTTTTCCCGCAAACCTTCGAGCTGAACGCGGCCGATGCCGAGCTGCTCCGCTCAATCCTCGATGACTTGAAATCGTTGGGATTTGATGTCCGCGAATTCGGGAACAACAGTTTCATCATCAATGGAACCCCCGGCATTCTGGACAGTTCATCTCCACTGGAGATTATTGAAGGACTGCTTGAAGATATGAAGAGTACAGCCGCCGACCTGAAAGAGAAAGCCCGCGAGAAAGTCGCGGTATCGCTGGCAAAAGCCTCGGCGATCCCCTACGGTTACCAGATGAAACCGGAAGAAATAAACCAACTCATTGATCAGTTGTTTGCCTGTTCAACACCGAACTTCTCGCCCACCGGGAAGCATGTGTTAACAATTATGCCGGTTGAACAATTCGAGAAACTGCTGAAGTGACATTTTGGCCGGTATTTGTTTAACTTGCAATGAT
>JBNKTK010000193.1:0-4114 GCA_050298035.1 Mangrovibacterium sp.
TTCCATTTACCGGCCAGGCAGAAATTAAAGTAACACTAAAACCTGAAACAATTGGTCTGGATGAAGTAGTGGCTATTGGGTATGGCTCAGTAAAAAAGGCTGATTTAACAGGATCAGTTTCTTCAGTAGATCATCAAAAATTGGAAAAAGCCAACAAGGTAGATGCAATCTCAGCACTTGAGGGACAGACTGCAGGTGTAGTTATTCAGCGTACTGACAACAAGCCAGGTGCAGGAGGTTTTAATATACGTATTCGTGGTGCGAGTACAATTAACTCAAACCAGACGGCAGATCAGGGAGGTTTCAACCCTGGACAGAATCCACTTTTTATTGTTGACGGTATTTTTGTTGATGATATTACATTCCTGAATCCGGCAGATATTGAAAGAATGGATATTCTGAAAGATGCTTCAGCTACCGCAGTGTATGGTTCAAGAGGTAGTAACGGTGTAATTCTAATAGAAACCAAACACGGTAAAAAAGGAACACTGAAAATTAATTACAACAACTATGTTGGATTTAAACAGGCATATCACCTACCTAAAATGCAAGATGCTGAAGGGTATGCCTCGTATGTGAAAGATGTAGCTGTTGGTAATAAGTTTGCAGCTGGGATTCTGGATTACACCAGAGACGATGTTGTTTTATCAGACATTTTTGATTCAGAAGAACTTGAAAATATTGCAAACGGCGTTAATACCGATTGGGTAGATCTGATACTGATAAACGGATTTCAAACCAATCATACACTTAATATGAATGGAGGAAACGACAATACAGTTTACTCTGCAGGTCTGGGATATACTAAAGATAATGGCACGCTTGAAGGAGAAGATTTTACCAGGTATAATTTAAGAGGTAGCTTGTCATCAGACTTGGCCAAATGGTTAAATCTAAGTGTAGGTAACTATATGACCTATGCGATTCAAAACACCGGAAGTTGGGAAGGGTTTAGAAGTGCCTATCGATTGAAGCCAATTGGACGTCCTTATTATGATGACGGATCTTTACGCTTTCATCCTTTAGAGAAGGAAACTCAAATTACAAACCCGTTGTTTGAGGCCGATAATATTACCAAAGAAGACAAATATCTGCAATGGATTGGAGATATTGCGTTAAAACTTACGCCGGTGAAAGGTCTAACAATTACATCAAAATTCTCTCCACAGATTAAATTTACACGTTATGGTGAATATCGTGGGTTGTATTCAAAAAGTGTAAGTGGAAATGTTAAAAACAGAAGAGCACAGGTAAATAATTTCAATTATTTGTCTTACTCATGGGACAACATCTTCAACTATAAATATACAACAGGAGTACACGCGTTCGATGTCACTGCAGTAATGTCAAGGTTCTTTGAACGCTTTGAAGGTTATTATACGCAAGTTCGAAACTTCACTACTGATGATTTCTTGTTCTACAATCTATCTGCAGGTCAGGACATAAGAGAAGTGTCAAGTGCATTCTCAAAGCAAACATTGGAGTCTTATACTGGTAGGTTAAGTTATAGTTTGATGGATAAATACCTGTTTACATTTACTGGTCGCTATGATGGTGCATCGATCCTTGCTAAAGATAACAAATGGGCCTTCTTCCCATCTGCAGCCTTTGCCTGGAAAATGATGGATGAAGATTTCATGCAAGAGCAGAATGTATTTTCGAATGCAAAATTAAGATTGAGTTTTGGACAAACCGGAAACAATGGAGAAGGAGGAGGATTAGCTCCACTTGGGTCACAATCGCTACTGGGAATTAGAGCTACCAATTTAGGGGGAAATGCAGTTTCTACAGCCTATATTTCAGGATTGGCCAACAAAGACCTTACCTGGGAGAAAACAACCGAGGTGAACTTGGGCTTTGATTATGGCTTTCTAAATAACCGGGTATTTGGTACTGTTGATGTATATAACAGAAAGACAACAGGTATTATTTTTAAAAGAGAATTACCTTATGTTACGGGGTTTCATGAAGGAACATATGATAATATTGGAGAGTGTACAAACAAAGGTATTGAGATTGGCTTAAATACGGTGAATATCGACCGTAATGATTTTAAATGGACAACGAATTTCAATTTTGCAACAAACAAAAATACCATTGACAAGCTTTATGGTGATTTGGATGAGTATATCTTTAATATATCAGGCACGAACCTTATTCATAAAGTAGGAGAGGCAATCGGTTCTATTTATGATTACGAATTTGATGGTATTTGGCAGCTGGATGAAGTAACTGAAGCCGCAAAGTACGGACAAACACCTGGACAAGTGAGGGTTAAAGACTTAAACAACGATGGCGAAATTAATCCGGATGATGATAGAAAAGTAATTGGCCAGGTTACTCCTAAATGGACTGGAGGATTCAGCAGTAATCTGAATTATAAAAATTTTGATTTCTCATTCTCTTTAATTAGTAGTTATGGAAATAAAATACTAAGTAATTTCCATAGTAATACATCGTTCCCTTGGGATGGAGACCCATCGCGAGCTTTTAATGCTTACGATGTCGATTATTGGACACCTACAAATCCAACAAACGATTGGTATCAACCAGGCAACGGAGGGCAATATCAAAATGTTATTAAGTATAAAGATATTTCTTATACAAAGGTGGGATATATCACATTGGGATATACTCTTCCATCATATATTAAGGATAAGCTAAATATTGATGGTTTAAGAATATATACTACCGTGCAAAATCCTTTCATCTTTACCTCTTATGATGGATGGGATCCAGAGAATGCGGGGAGAAATTCCTGGGGGGCTGCATTTATGTCGCGCACCTATATGGCAGGTATTAGCTTAAATTTTTAACTACCAACAATATAATTCTAAAAAAATGAAATATATAAGCATTAAAATAATAGGGGTACTGCTTGTTACAGGTATATTATTTACTGGTTGCGAGAGTTACCTTGAGGAAGAAAACCATACTTACATAAGTATTGAAACAGCCAAGAAGGATCCTGTAACTTTCGACCAGTTGGTGGCTTATGTTTATGAAATATCAAGAGAAACAACCACGCATTACACTTCTGACATGTATTTTCAGTTGGAAGATTTAGGAACTGATATTGTAACAAGGGGTTCAGCGGTTACAGGTACTAGCGATCTGAATGATTATGTAAATTTTTACTCTTCAAACTGGACTGTAGAAGTATATTGGGGCAACCAATATAAGATTATTTCTGCGGCGAATATCGTTATGAGTAATGCCGATGATATTGAAGGACTTGATTCTGGTATTAAAACTATCGGTATTGGTGAGGCTAAATTTTTCAGGGCAATGTCCTACTTCAATTTAGTAGAAAATTTTGGAGGTGTGCCATTAGTGCTGGAACAAATAACAACTGCCCAAACTGATTTCGTTCGTGAAACGGAGGAAGCCATATATACTCAAATTGTCAATGACTTGGAAGATGCTTTATCTTCAGTACCGGAAAATCCAAGTGTATACGGAAGAGTTTCAAAGGATGCCGTAAGACATCTTTTATCAAAAGTACTATTAACCAAGGGCTATAAATCGTTTGGTTCCAGTTCTGATTTTACTGAAGCTGCATCTTTGGCAGAAGCAGTTATCTCTCACCATGCATTAGTTGCTTCATTCGAAAACTTAGTAAGCATCAATAACCAACGAAACTCGGAAGTCATATTTGCTTATTTATTTGGAAATAATTCTGTTAACAGAGGTTGGGGTAACTCAAAACACATGATGTACAAGTTTAGGTATTACGATTATCCCGGCTTGTCCAGAACTGTTCAAGGCCTTGGCCCCATGCCAACACCATTCTACTACTCTCTTTTTGAAAACGATGACCAGCGTGCTGAAGCGACTTTTTCAAGGGTTCTTTATGCTACCGAAGATTATACAGCTACTGTAGGTGGAGAAACAGTAAATATGGTAGTCGGTGATACAGCCTTGTATTTCCCGAAAGTAGCCTGGACAGTTGCCGAGAAAGCAGCAGTTCCTTATAAAGTAATCAATCCGGATGAATATCTTAAAAGTGACGGTATCACAGCTGTTCACTACCCGATGTTTAAGAAATTTGACGATCCAACTGTACCCTTTACTCAGCCCGACCAATCTTCTCAAGGTGAAAGAGATATGGTTA
>JBNKTK010000194.1:0-4028 GCA_050298035.1 Mangrovibacterium sp.
ATTGGACAAAGAACAGGTGCTGACGAATCGCGAAATTCTTCGGTTGAAAGAATTGCCCAAAAGTTTGGTAATTATTGGCGGTGGCGTGATCGGGACCGAGTTTGCCGATTTCTTCAATGCGATGGGCACAAAAGTGACAGTAATTGAAATGCTGCCGGAAATCCTGACCGGCGTTGATGAAGAAATTGCCGCTTTTGTCCGCAAAGAATTTACTAAACGGGGAATAGAATATCATTTGAATGCCAAAGTCACGGAACTGAAAGGCAAGGAAGTCATTTTTGAAAAGGATGGCCAAGTGCAATCAGTTACAGGCGATGAGGTTTTGTTGTCGGTAGGCCGCCGTCCGAATGTACAGGGAATCGGACTTGAAAATATTGGTGTCGAGTTCTCGCCCCGGGGCGTAAAGATTGACCAGTTTTGCCGGACCAATATCCCCAATGTGTATGCCGCAGGCGATATTACCGGATTTTCACTGTTGGCTCATACGGCCAGTCGTGAAGGGGAGGTGGCTGTCAACCACATGCTTGGCCGCAAAGATGTGATGCGCTACAATGCCATTCCCGGCGTTGTTTATACGCATCCCGAAATTGCCGGCGTTGGCCTGACTGAATCAGCAGCCAAAGCCCAGGGGATTGAGGTTGAAGTTCGCAAGTTGCCGATGGCTTATGCCGGTCGCTTTATTGCCGAAAACGAGGGCAAAGACGGTTTTTGTAAAGTCGTAGTTGGCAAAAAATACAAGGAAATATTGGGTGTTCACCTGGTTGGCGGTGCCTGCTCCGAAATGATTTGGGGCGCTTGTGCACTGATCGAGGCGCAGCTTCGGGTGCAGGACGTGGAGGAAATTGTATTTCCGCATCCAACTGTGAGCGAAATCATCAAAGAAACGATTTTTCAATTCTAACTAAACACGAAGACACAAAGATTCAAAATATTAAAATGATTTTTCTTAGTGACTTCGTGACTTTGTGTTGAAATAAAATAAAAAACAAAATACAATGCCTAAAGTACAATTTATTGATCCGCAAGAAGTCAGGAAAGCTGGTGAGGTGACCTTCAACCCAATTCCTGTCAACCAATACAATAAAAGTATTGAAGACGAGAAAGCCAATTTCTCGAAAGAAGATTTTCTTCGCATTTATCATGACATGGTGGTGATCCGTGAGTTCGAAACCATGCTCAACGAGATAAAAATCAAAAGCGAATACAACGGGATAACTTATAACCACCCGGGGCCGGCTCACCTTTCAATTGGTCAGGAGGCCGCAGCAGTGGGGATGGCTTACACGCTGGGAGTTGAAGATTTTATCTTCGGTTCGCACCGTTCGCACGGCGAAATTTTGGCCAAAGGACTTTCCGCTATCCATAAACTGACGGATGAGCAGTTGACCCAGGTGATGGAAAACCATTTTGACGGGAAAACATTTGCTCCGGTAAAAGCGAATTTCAAAGGTAGTGTAAAAGAATTGGCCATCCGCTTTTTGATCTACGGAACACTGGCTGAGATTTTTGCCCGCGAAACCGGTTTCAACCGCGGTTTGGGTGGATCGATGCACGCCTTCTTTACGCCGTTTGGTGTTTATCCGAACAATGCCATTGTTGGTGGTTCGGGCGATATCGCTGTAGGTGCCGCCCTGTTCAAAAAGGTGAACCGCAAAGAGGGTGTGGTGGTAGCCAATATCGGTGATGCGTCAATGGCGTGCGGCCCGGTTTGGGAAGGCCTGACCTTTGCAACCATGGATCAGTTTAACCACCTGTGGGAAGGCGATATGAAAGGTGGCCTGCCGCTGATCATCAACATCATGAACAACCAATACGGCATGGGCGGACAAACCTGTGGCGAAACCATGGGCTGCAAAGTTGCTGCCCGCATTGGCGCAGGGCTAAATGGCGACCAGATGCACGCTGAGCGGGTGGATGGTTACAACCCACTGGCCGTGATTGATGCCTATAAGCGCAAACGCAAGATTCTTGAAGAAAAACGGGGTCCGGTGCTGCTTGACGTGCTGACTTACCGTTTCAGCGGACATTCACCTTCGGATGCTTCATCTTACCGCTCAAAAGAAGAGATTGAAGCCTGGCAGGCGGTTGACTCCATCATCTGGTTTGGGGAAGAACTTGTAAAAGCCGGTGTGGCTACCGAGGCTGAGTTGGAAGCCGTTAAATCGAATACGACTGACTTGATCACCTGGGGTGTGAAGCTGGCAATTGATCCGGCGGTTTCCCCATTGATGGATATGGAAAAGTACCCCGAATTGCTTGGGGAGATGATGTTCTCGAACGAATCGGTTGATAAAATGGAAGACCGCCAGCCGGATGTGAACCACCCGATGGACGAAAATCCCCGTGTTCAGCAACTGGCCAAAAAAGAACGTTTTGCTTTTGATGAAAACGGCAAACAACATTCAAAAATCAAACAATATGGTTTGCGCGATGGCTTGTTCGAGGCTATCATTGACCGCTTCTATAAAGATCCGACCCTGATTGCATATGGTGAAGAAAACCGCGACTGGGGTGGCGCATTTGCCGTGTACCGTGGGTTAACTGAGGCGTTGCCTTATCATCGCCTGTTCAACTCGCCAATTTCGGAGGCTTCGATTGTGGGAACGGCTATTGGTTATGCCATGTGTGGCGGACGCGTGATCCCCGAAATCATGTATTGCGACTTCCTTGGCCGTGCCGGTGACGAGGTGTTTAACCAGTTGCCGAAGTGGCAGGCCATGAGTGGTAACGTGATCAAGATGCCGGTGGTGGTACGTGTGTCGGTTGGCTCGAAGTATGGCGCCCAGCACTCGCAGGACTGGACAGCACTGGCTGCCCACATCCCGGGGTTGAAAGTGGTTTTCCCGGCAACCCCGTATGATGCCAAAGGGTTGATGAACGCCGCGCTGCAGGGAACCGATCCGGTGATCTTCTTCGAAAGTCAGCGCATTTACGATATTGGCGAGCATTTCCATAAAGGTGGAGTGCCGGAAGGTTATTACGAACTTCCGTTTGGTGAGCCGGATGTGAAACGCGAAGGAAAAGATGTGACCATCCTAAGTATTGGCGCTACACTTTACCGTGCTCTGGAAGCAGCCGATCAGCTGCAGGAAAAATACGGCATGAGCGCCGAGGTGATCGATGCCCGTTCGCTGGTTCCGTTTAATTACGAACCGGTAATCGAATCGCTGAAAAAGACCGGCCGCATTGTCATAACAGGAGATGCTTCCGCACGTGGTTCATTTATGAAAGAAATGGCTTCGACCATCACTGAACTGGCCTTCGACGAGCTGGACGCACCACCCGTGGTTGTTGGTTCGCGAAACTGGATTACCCCGGCCTACGAACTGGAGGAGTACTTCTTCCCGCAGGCTGACTGGATTGTTGATGCGATCCATGAAAAGATTGTTCCGCTAAAAGGACATGTGGTTAAAAATAACTATACCGAACCGGAGCAAATCCGCCGGAATAAGCTGGGAGTCTAAATTTCTTTTCCCAATAAAGTATCAAAGCCCTGTTGCAGCAATGCTTCAGGGCTTTTTGTGTGTTATGTCATGGGGCATCATGAAATGATGCTTTGGTCAAAACAACGCATTTATTAATTTTGAGGAAAAACAGTGAAATGCCCAAAAGGGTGAATTTGAAAGCAAAGCGGAATTTTTGATTGAAAATGGTGAGATTACAGAGATTCGGATTACGCTTGTTAAAGGATCAAAACCGTTGGTGGGGAGGGATTTGAATAATTTTAAACTCTTTTTGGGAGTTTACGCTAACAAAATTGTAGAAAAGTGGGTAGATTATTTTGTATACCATAAAGAGGTGTCTTTTGAAAAAGTAACAGAAAAAATAAAATGAAGATCGTTGAAGATTATAAAGAGGAGTATTCAAACCCCATTAAGGTTGATTCTGCTTACTATGTGGGAGATTTTGCTGTTCGGATAAGGTTTTCGGATAAGAGTGAAAAACTGGTGGAGAGGCTGTAAACAGAACTCTGTCTACAAGTATTAATTTTGTAGGACAGAATTATGGAATCAGAAGAATTTAAAGCG
>JBNKTK010000195.1:0-3888 GCA_050298035.1 Mangrovibacterium sp.
CGGTAGCATTCCAGCCAAATGATACGTGCATCGGCCGAAATTCGGAACGGCAAATGTCGCGAAGCCAGCATGGGGGCGCCCCTGCGCTGGTTAAAGTAATCCGGGCCTCCCAGGCGTTGAATGAAAAAATCAGCCGAGCGTTGTTTGGCAGCTTCCAGTCCTTTTTCGGTTGACGGGAATAGATGCTTTATCGTGCTGCTTGCCAACAGGTCGTAGTGATTGCTCACCATTTTTCGTATTCCTTCTTCCCCTAAATGGCTGTATAATTCAACGTCGGGTTGATAATTGTTGAGCCGTTGTCCAAAAGGCATCCGCCTGATCTTCAAATCCATTTTCTTCTTCTTTTAAACTAAGATTCAACGGATATAACCTTTTAACCACCATGAAGGTTCAATTGGTCGGTTACTTTCACCCGGCTTGGCCCGCTGAAGGCAAATTTGCCAGGTAGGTCTCAAATTTATCCTTCATCAATGCCGCCAGTTTCGGGTCGTGTTGCGTGGCCATTTGCCATAGTTCGCGGTAAAAGTATAGCTTGGTAGTTCGTTCCTGTTCAGTCAATTGGTTATTTTCCGACGAAGACTGTTCAAGATAATCAAGCCATTCCTCCAGTCGGGCAACCTGTTCTTTTAGCCGTTTCAGCCCGGCTTCGTTCTCGCCGATGGAAAAATACACCTTGTTCATCAAACACGAATAATAATCAACCGGCCATAACCGGAATGGCAATATCGCTTCTCCTTCCTGAATCACTTCCAGTGCTTTTTTAAACTGCTTTTCTTTCGCCAAAGTATCTGCCAGCCGGTAAAAGGCATGGCGCATTTGGGTAACAGCAAACATTCGGCGGTGGTGCCAGTCGAAATACACCGAGCTGTCCTTCTGGTTGTCCCAGGTGCATTTCTCCATCAGGTTCGAATACAGCACCTCTGTGTCTATTTTCCCCGTTGCCGTAATATCGTCCGATGGCGTTTCATCCACAATGAGCTTATATACCAGTCCGTCGAACCGGAGGTGGTCTTGCAATCCGTAATCACGCGGATCAACTATCGACGTGAAACAGACAGGCCGATTTTGGATGTTGGAGGCAATAATGTCCCAGAATGCCAACTCGTTTCGCATGATGTACTGTTTCTTCAACTCCACGGAAAAATGGTTTGTGCCAATCGGGATGCTCATTTTGGTTAGCGGAATGAAGTCGATGCGTTCCCCGTTTTGCAATTCCACTTTGGTTTGCGATGAATCGTTTGCCACAAATTCGAGTACCTTTTCTATTTCTTTTTCAGTATGAATACGCGGCACCACAGGCAGGTAGTCTACCTTTCCTGTTTCGTATTTCGACAGGGGGATGGTAAGGTTCAAGCCTTCATTGTCATAGATTTTTCGGTTGATCTGTTTCAGGTACCAGCCGGCGCTCAGGTATGGCATCACCACAACGCGCACGTCCTGGCGGATACCTTCCACTTCCTGGCAGTACCACAACGGGTAAGTGTCGTTATCGGCATGGGTGAATAGAATGGCATTTGGTTCACACGACATCAGGTAGTTGCGGGCCAGGTCGCGGCCAGTGTACCTTCCCGAGCGATCATGATCGTCGTAATTTTGCTGCAGCAAAATGCCCGGACCGGCAGTTGTTGTCAATAAAGCCGTTAGTATCCACGTTGTTTTCCGGTTTATTCGACTGACAAAAAAACGGTATACAGCCAGCGCACCCATGCCAATCCAGATGGCAAACACATAAAATGACCCCACATAAACGTAGTCCCGCTCACGTGGTGTGTTGGGCACTTCGTTTAGGTAACCGACCAGCCCGATGCTCATGATGACAAACAAAAGCATGATTGACCAAAACGATTTTTGCCCTTGCCTGTAATGAAACAGCAGCCCTACAAGTCCCAATATGAGCGGTAAAAAGAAATAGCGGTTCCGTCCTTCGTTTTCTTTTTGTGCTGAAGGAAGATTTTGCTGCGAGCCAAGCCGGTAGTCGTCAACAAAAGGTATCCCCGACAGCCAGTTCCCGTTTAACGGGCCACCATAGCCTTGCACATCGTTTTGGCGACCAACAAAATTCCACATAAAATAGCGGAGGTACATGTGCCCAAACTGGTAGCGCAGAAAAAAGCGGAGGTTCTCTTCGAAAGTAGGGATGGTGGTGGTGTGCTGTTGTCCGTTTTTATCCCGGTAACTCACTTTGCGACCTTCCAGGTTTGTCCAGCTTTTGTAAGCCTCCATGTGTCCGGCCTCTTTGCTGTGCATGCGGGGAAAGAAGCCGGTTGTTTCAGGCTCATATTCTACTTTGGGGTTCAGGCGTATCGGCACATAATGATTTCCTTCGGTGACATAGCTGGTGCGCTCTTCATAATTTTTTGCAACCGATCCAAAGTTTTCTCCAAAAAGAACAGGACGTGTTCCGTAACTTTCACGGTTGAGGTAATCGATTAGTTCGAATGTTGTTTCCGGGTTTCCCTGGTCGACCGGTGGATTGGCAGCCGACCGAATAAACACGGCCAAATATGACGTATAGCCGAGTGTCAGGAACAACAGGCAAAGCACGGTCAAATTCGCCAGTTGTTTCTTTTTGCGATGGGTATAGGCCACGGCAAAAGCAAATGCTGCAATCAATAAAACCAGGTACAGGAAAAAACCGGAATTGAAGGGCAAATGCAGCGAGTTAACTGTAAATAGTTCCAGCGGGCCGGCCAGTGAAAACAGCCCGGGAATATAAACAGACATGATCAATAGAATTAATGCGCCTGACCCGGAAGCGGTCAATAAAAAACCTTTCCACGAGAAGGTATATTTTCGAAAATAGATGATCAAAGCAACCGATGGAATGACCAGCAGGTTTAGCAAGTGAACCCCGATCGATAATCCTGTGAGGAAGAAGATGAGCAGAAGCCAGCGGTTGGCATAAGGCTCGTCTGCTTCGCGCTCCCAGCGTGTTGCTGCCCACAGCACCAGGGCCATAAAAAGTGATGAAAGGGCATACACCTCGGCTTCGACGGCTGAGAACCAAAACGAATCGGTAAAGGCAAAACTTAGGGCGCCAATTGCCGACGCCAGCAAAACTGCACCCGGATGCTCAGGCATAATCTTTTTCATCAGCCACACCGATGTCCAGAAAAGCAGCATCACTGTTCCGGCGCTCGATAAGGCCGAAACCAGGTTGACCATCATGGCAGCCCGCTCGGGATGACCAAAACTTAAGAGCGAAAAGACCCTTCCGATCAGCATAAAAAGCGGGGCGCCGGGGGCATGCGAGATTTCCAGTTTGCAGGTCGAAACCAAAAATTCGCCGCAGTCCCATAAACTCATTGTCGGTTCCAGTGTCAGTACATACACCAGCAGTGAAGCTGCAAAAATCAGCCATCCTAAAAGATTATTCTTTTGCTTGAAAGTCATTTTTCTGATAATTGTTTTCCAGTTATACACCCGAAAAAGGAAAGGTTCACCCCCGGCAAAACGAAAAAATGGAAATTGGAGCGTATGTCGTTTTAAAAAGTGCAGGAAAGAAAAAGATCAGAACCGCCTTATCCTCTTTTCTCCCAACATTTTTGTTATTTTTGCAGGTACACAAAAGTCTTAAACTTTTATATGTTTGAAAAGCTGATTTTGCTGGAAGGGGTTGACCCGCTTGAGTTTTACGGAGTGAACAACGCCAAAATTGATCTGATAAAAGCTTTCTTTCCAAAATTGAAGATCATCAGCAGGGGAAACCAATTAATTGTGCAGGGCGATAAAAAAGAGAGCGCTGCTTTTGAGCAAAAACTACAGCTTCTGCTCGACCATTATCATCAGTTCAATATTTTACCGGAAGAAACCATCCGCCAGGTGATGAACAATGATCCGCTTGCGCTTGAGTCGCTCCAGGTGAGCCCTTCGGATGTGTTGCTGCAT
>JBNKTK010000196.1:0-3713 GCA_050298035.1 Mangrovibacterium sp.
AGTATGGCGCGGAAAGAAATGTTCAGTCTGACTGGGCTGAAACAGATAGCACCATAAACTCATACGTTAAGAATAAACCGGCTGCATTTGCATTTACGAGTGCAGATGAAACCGATCCGATTTATAGCGCATCTGTAGCAGCAGGGATCACAGCGGTAGACACGGCCAGCTGGAACAACAAACTTGTAATAGAAACCGACCCTGTTTACGGGGCATCGGTCGCGAAGGGCATCACAGCAAGCGATACCACTAACTGGAACAACAAACTGGAAAGCGAGACCGACCCCAGCGTACCTGTGGGCAACCAAGCCGGTCAGATGAAATATTGGGACGGCTCGGCCTGGGTGCTTGTGGCAGCTACAGAATACGAAGGGGCTACTTTGCAGATGATAGGCGGTGTGCCCACATGGGTTGGTGGAACACCGCCCAGCGTGACCAATCCTACTACCGGAGAAACCTGGATGGACCGTAACCTGGGGGCTACGCAAGTAGCTACAAGCAGTACCGATGCGGCTTCTTATGGCGACCTGTACCAGTGGGGCCGTGCTGCTGACGGGCACGAAAACAGGACATCACGTACTAGCTATACGTTAAGCAGCAGCGATACACCCGGGCATGGCAAATTTATACTTAACGGTTCCAGCCCCCCTTACGATTGGCGTAGCCCGCAAAACAACAATTTGTGGCAAGGTGTAAACGGTACCAACAACCCCTGCCCAAGTGGTTATCGCTTACCAACAGCAGCTGAATGGGAAGCAGAACGTGTAAGCTGGAGCAGCAACGACGCAGCCGGCGCTTTTGCCTCTCCGCTCAAATTGCCTAGGGCCGGTTTTCGCGACCCCAACCTTGGTTGGGTTGAAAGAGTGGGTTCCTACGGCAACTATTGGTCAAGTACCGTAAATGGTACTACCTCGCGGTACCTGTATTTCTATAACATTGATGCCTCCGGGCGCTTTCAACGCCGGACGTATGGGTACTCTGTGCGTTGCCTTAAGGATTGATAACTTGGCATGAAGAAGTTCATTACGATTTTGGCTTTATTGTTTACCTGTGTTTTTACCTATTCGCAAAACACGATTACGGGTACATTTCCCGGTCTTGCCAATTCTAAAATAAAATTGATCGGTTTTTCTGGTTTCGACACCTACTCCATTGATAGTGCACAGGTCAATGAGAATGGATTTTTCAACCTAAGTTATAATAATAACGATTACGGGATGGGCTATCTTTTGGCAGAAGACGGAAAATCCTTTATCGTCGCATTAACAGAGAATGAAAACATACAGCTCAAAGGTGAAACACTGGCATCCCCGGAAACGATCGAGTTTTTGAACGGTAAGCAAAACCTGCTGTTTGAACAATATGCTTTGGAGCATCCACGCAGGGAACAAGCCCTGAGTGCATGGGAATACCTCGAAAAAATTTACAGAAAGGATTCTCTTTTTGCAGTTCATGAAATTCCTAAAAAAGCAATAGCGGAAGAAAAACAACGGATCAAAGCAGAAGACAGCCTGTTTTTAGCAAATTTGCCAAATGGTTCTTACGTCAGTTATTATTTGCCCCTTCATAAACTAGTAAGTTCAGTCTCCACTATTGCACAATACCGAACGGAAGAAATCCCGGCTACGATGCATGCTTTTCGCTCATTAGATTATAGCAGTGACCGGATTTACAAAAGTGGTTTGTTGAAAGAAACCATTGAAAGCCATTTTTGGTTGATTGAAAACAGTGGGGTTTCGTTAGATTCTGTTTATCTTGAAATGAATAAATCAATTGATATTTTAATAGAGAACCTTTTACCAGAAGAACAAAAGCTGAATGAAATTACCGGATACCTGTTCAAATTCCTGGAAAAACGCAGTTTGTTTAAATCTTCAGAATACCTGGCAATAAAGCTATTAAATGAACAGGGGTGTACGCTCAATAATGATCTTGCCGCCCAATTGGAAAGTTACCGGGCAATGAAAATTGGAAATACAGCGCCCGATTTTGCTTTCAATATGGATTGCGTTGCACCCGGATATGCGCCTGCTGAGGAACCTCAGAAACTGTCAGATATTCAAAGCAAATACCTCGCGGTGGTCTTTGGTGCAAGTTGGTGCCCCCAATGCCCGGGTGAGCTTTCAAAAATTTCAGGTTTGTACAAAAAATGGAAAGCACATGGACTTGAAGTTGTATTTGTTTCATTAGATGACGATGTGGAAAAATTTAAAAGCTTTACCAGTGTATTACCTTTTATCAGCTTGTGCGATTACGAAAGATGGGAAAGTCCTGTAGCGAAAAGTTATCATGTGTTTGCTTCTCCTACCATCTATTTACTTGATAATAAAAGGCAGATTTTGCTTCGTCCAAACTCGGTCAATCAGTTGGATTCGTGGGTAGACTGGTATTTTATTTCCAAATGAATCCCATGTTCCGGATAATTTAGTGGTTCCAGGTCTCAATTTCTTTTCCATAACAGAAATGGTTATGTTTACGCCCTGATTTTTTCAAATGAACCAATTCAAGAGTTTTAAAGATAACCCAATGTACCTGTACCTGATCATGCTGGCAGTAGCTTCGGCAATCGGGTTCCAGGGATGGCGCACAATGTTCAACAACTTTGCTGTTGATGATGTTGGTGTTAATTCGGTACAAATCGGGATTATACAATCGGTCCGTGAAATTCCCGGCTTTTTGACGTTCTTCGTGGTTTATCTGCTACTCCTGTTTTCCGAACACCGGTTTGCAGCCTTATCGGTGATCATGCTTGGCATTGGCGTTTTCCTGACCGGTGCGTTTCCGTCATTTGGCGGATTGTTGTTTACCATTGTCATCATGTCGGTCGGCTTTCACTTTTTCGAAACCAGCAACCAATCGCTTTCGCTGCAATATTTTCAGGGCGACCGCGTTCCGCAGGTACTTGCCAAACTGAAAAGTTTTACGGCCCTGACCAATGTCTCGGTCGGTGCTTTTATCTGGCTGATCTCCATGCACCTGCCTCTAAGTGCCATTTTCTATCTCGTGGGGGGCGTGGTGGTTTTGATTGGGATATTTGCCTTGACCAAAAACCCCGTTGACAAATCGCTTCCGGCACAGCAAAAAAAGTTAGTCCTGAAAAAGAAATACTGGCTGTTCTATGTTCTGAATTTCCTTAGTGGCGCCCGGCGACAAATTTTCGTCGTTTTCGCGGTTTTTATCCTTGTCGAAAAATATAAATTCTCCGTCGGACACATTACCACCTTGTTTGTCATCAACAACATCATCACCTATTTTCTTAGCCCGTTCGTCGGAAGGGCTATCAACCGATATGGCGAGCGGACCATGCTGACCATTGAATACAGCAGTTTATTTCTTGTTTTTCTGGGCTACGCCTTGGTTGAAGACCGGAATTTTGCAACGGCCATGTACCTTGTCGACAACCTGTTCTTCAGTTTTGCCATTGCCATCAATTCCTATTTCAGAAAGAATGCCGAGCCGAAGGACATCGCCCCATCAATGGCTGTCGGGTTTACGATCAATCATATTTCCGCTGTTGTCCTTCCGGCAATTGGCGGTATTTTATGGCAGGTCGACTGGCGGATTCCGTTTTTGGGCGGGGCCTTTATTGCTGTTTGCTCACTCGTATTTACTCAAATGATCAGGGAGCCGAAAAGTCCTGTCCGTCCCTGAAATAGGTTGACACAAAACGTGTCAAAAATGGTAACAAAAAAAGTAACGATTCAATCACGAAG
>JBNKTK010000197.1:0-3654 GCA_050298035.1 Mangrovibacterium sp.
TTTTTGCAAACGCTTTTGAGGGCAGCACCGTTTTGGCGCCTTCGCCGGTGTAGCCACCCCAAATGCCGCAAATGTCAAACGACGGGCGGATACCGGTGCGTTCGGGAGTGGAGAAGCCCGATTCGCCGGCCAGCTCTTCCACATCGATTGCTTTTTTATAGGCTTCTGCATCAAATGGGGCTTCGGCCAGCAGGGCGCGTTCTTCGGCCGATACTTCCTGCACATCGTCGTAAAAACCGGGGATGGTGATTTTTCCATTGTCGTCAGTCATGCCGGCAATCATTTTCGAAAGCACATTAATTGGGTTGGCAACAGCGCCGCCAAACAGTCCCGAGTGCAGGTCGTGATCGGGGCCGGTCACTTCAACCTGCCAGTAAGCCAGCCCGCGCAGGCCGGTGGTAATGGTGGGTAGGTCGGGGCGGATCATGGTCGTGTCGGAAACCAGGATGATGTCGGCCTTCAGCATTTCCTTGTGTTCTTCGCACCACTTGCCCAGGTTGGGCGAGCCAATTTCTTCTTCGCCCTCAATCATAAATTTCACATTGCAGGGAAGCGTTCCTGTCTGTACCATCAGCTCGAACGCTTTGGCATGCATCATTCCCTGTCCTTTGTCATCGTCGGCGCCACGTGCCCAGATTTTGCCATCGCGGACTTCCGGCTCGAAAGGAGCCGACTTCCATAAATCGAGCGGCTCAACCAGCATCACATCCATGTGGCTGTAAATTAAAACGGTTGGTTTTGCCGGGTCAATAATCTTTTCGCCATAAGTAACCGGGTTGCCGGCTGTTTCAAAAATTTCGGCTTTGTCGGCCCCTGACTTCAGAAGCAGCTCTTTCCAGTATTCTGCGGCTTTGTACATGTCGGGTTTATGTGCCGAAATGGAACTGATGGACGGGATTCGGATCAGCCCGAAAAGTTCTTCCAGAAAACGGTCTTTGTTTTCTTCGATGTAGTTTTCGATATAATTCATTTGTGAATTTTTAGGATTATTTTGAATTAGTAAAAATAAGGCTTTCAAATTACAGTGAGGCCGAAAACAACGACAGATTCACCCTTGAAAAGGATGATATGTGTCATCTTTTGGATTGGTAGTTCTGGCTAAAACCGGTTGGTTGAGCAATTACTGAGCAGGATGAAAAGTTCCTGACCGCTCGATCATTTTTATGGTTACCTCGGCAATATTGTAGAGCAGGGTATATTGCTGTCGTGTGACCCCGGGGTGGGGGGCTGCGTTTTTTTCCCGAAGTTGATTCAGAATGTCATTTATCCGGGCGTGTTTCGCGTTGACTTCTTCCAGTTGTAAATCAGGGTCAACCCGGAGTACTTCCAGAATTTGCCCGGCTATTTCCAGCAGTTCCGAGGTGTTTGTGTTTACCTGTTCGCGGTGTGCCCCAAACGCCGAGAGGTACGACAACAGGGCATGGTTCAGGTAGGTGAGGGTGAAGGCTTGTTCGCGAAACTGCTGTCGCTTCCGGGGTTCCACCTGCATATCCTGCCAGGCCAGCACCAGAGCATTGTCGGCACGGTGAGCCTGTCGTCGGGCAATCCGGTAAGGCAGATCGTCACCGGTTGAGGCTTGCCTATATTCGTTGATGATGGCCTGAAAATAGGCGGCGTTTTTCGCCAGGGCTTCATCAATCAAAGCCGGGAGGCGTTTGTGCTGCCAGTCGGGCCAGAGAAAACGTACTGTGGTAATTGCCAGTGCCGAGCCAATCAAGGTGTCTATCAGGCGCGGAACCATGATTGCTACTCCCTTGTTCGAGATCAGGTTGAAAGCGCACAACACGAATATGGTGATGAACACAACGGAAACGGAATATTTCCGGCGCAGCCAGACAAAAAAAGCAAATGCGGCCAGCAGCATCAGCAGGAGTTGCCCCGGCACAGTTGGTAAAAGCTGCACGATGAGCACCCCGCTGATTACCCCGCTCAATGTGCCCAGGACACGCTGGAAGAGCCGGCGGCGGGTTTCGCTGTAGCTGGGCTGACAAACAAACAGGCTGGTCAGGATGATCCATTCGCCTTTAACGATGCCAAAACCTTCGGAAATGGCGAAGCCGATCAGGAAACACAGGCTTAACCGGATGGCGTGGCGAAAGCGCGGATGGTTCAGGCTCAACTGGTCTTTTAACCGTTGGCGGAACGTTCGGGTATCTTTAGCAAGCCTTGGTGTTGGCCCGCCTTGCTGGTCTTCTTTAAAATGTTGAAGGGAACTGTTCGAGCGGGATATGTTCCGGATCAGGAGCGCCAGGGGGTGGCTGGCGTCGGTTTGGTACTTTTCGAGCTGGTCGTTCAGGGCTTTTTCAGTCCATCCAAGCGCTACCGGGTGCCGGTAAGGGACACCGGTAAGCAGGCTGGTTGCAAACCGTTTGGTTGCGCGGGCCAGTTGGTGCAGCATTTGCCCGATACCTTCCATCAGTTCCCGGTTTGCGGGGTCGCTGCTCAGCAAGTCGTACCGTTCGTGGCTCGATGCTGCCCGTTCGTGTAAACTTTGCAGCAGCATAAAATTTTGCAGGTACGGTTTCAGGGGTGTTTCATCTTTTAGGGCATCGCCGTAGCTGTTCAGTACTTCTTTGCAGCGGTCGAGCGAGCCAACCAGCTGAACATTCAGCAATGCCAGTCGGTTTCGTACTTCACCCTGGAGTTTTTCGTCACTGGGGAAGAGGTTTGATTTTTCTTCGAGGTAAGCCGAAAGCGCCAGGAACCCGCGCGCGAGCTGTTCTTCGAGCAACCGCCATGGCCGGTAATAAAGCAGGCTTAACGAGAGAAGCCCGTAAAACAGCGCTCCGGCCGACAGCAGGGTGGGCTGCCAGTACCAGGCCGGACTGATTTCGGTGCCAAGCATGGTGTAAATACCAACCAGAAGCGCGCCGAATGTTACGCCACGGTATCGCTCGCTAAGGCCGCCAATCAGCAAAAAAATAATCGTGGACAGAGCCAGTCCAAGACCCAGGAGCACGGGATACGGGCGCAATAACACAACGGCCAGGCTGGAAATACCGAAGCTGATTACTTTCAATCCCAGCGATTTGATCCGGCCTTTGGGGTGGTCATCCGTTTCGGAGAGCGCACCGGCCAGCGCACCCAATGCCAGCGTGACAGCCAAAGACGGTTTCCCGGCAAGAACAAACGGAATAGCCAAAAGCGCGATGGCGATCGTTGCCTTCGAGGCCATTAGCACGTCGGGATTGCTCCAGAATATTCTTCGTAAAGGTTCATACCAGTCTTGTCCTTCCAAAAAGGAAAGCAGTCGGGAAAACAAGTATGAGTCCTTCTTTTTGTTCATTGACTGGAAATGTATTCAGCGGGTTTTGCAAAATTAGCAAATACTTTTGCCTGCGCCGAATCTTTTGGGGAGAACAGGTCAGGGCACCGCATTTAAAAAGTTTTACCGCGAAAAGCACGAAAATCACAAAATAAAAAAATTGCGTAGCAATTTTCAACATGTCAAAGACATGTATTTTTAGCGTTTTTTGTGAATTTAGTGGTTATAAAATATTTGTTTTATGACAATAGTAGCAAAAGTTAAATGCGGTTGCCCTGGAGAACAGGTCCTGTAAATTGCTTTTAAGACTAAGAGTTTTTTTGTCTTTTAATACTACTTTGACACATTCGAAAAATCTGGATGCTTTTACCCTAAATCCCTGAAGGGAA
>JBNKTK010000198.1:0-3522 GCA_050298035.1 Mangrovibacterium sp.
GTTTTGTTAATGATGCCGACTTGCCAGCCTTGTACAGCGCCGCGACTCTCTTTGCTATGCCCAGTCTATACGAAGGGTTTGGCCTGCCTCTACTCGAGGCAATGGCCTGCGGTGTGCCGGTTTTGTCATCGAATGTGTCCAGTTTGCCTGAAGTGGTAGGGGAAACGGCCGTGCAGTTGTCACCCCATGATCAACAAGCATGGAGCCAAACCCTGCTGGATTTACTGGCCAACCCACATGCGCGTCAACAGATGGTAACCAAAGGCTTCCGTCAAATTCGCCAATTTACCTGGGAGCAATCAGCCAGCCAGTTGCTTCAAATCTACAATTCCCTCTAATATTTTCCTCATCTGATACAAAAGTACTGTTGCCGTAGGAGACCAAAAGCCTGAGAATAAAAGAATAGTAATAGTAGTTCAAAAATACTAATAGTTGTTGAGAAGGCCTGAAGCATTAAAGTGTGAGTACCGTGTCTCTGGCAGTAAAGGATTTACGATATCGTCATCTGGAAAGTCAAACCGAGAAATTTCGGTTATGGTTTGTGCGTTCTTTGTCGATATTGTTATCTCATTTGTCAGGTCAGTGTGCATCGCCACAGCGGATTTCTTTAATGACCGAACCATACAGACAATTGGAAGAAATGGCCAGAGTACGTACCCTTGCCCTAACCCAAACACAAGAAAGTGCCTTCGCGATTATTGCTATTGGGCAGAAAAACGAACGCCGCTACCTGCTTCAATGGAACGCAAATTGGCAAATGTTTAATCTGATAGGTGGCAAGGTCGATAACAACAAAGGGGATGGCAATTGTTTACGCCGCACGATTGAACGCGAACTTGAAGAAGAACTCGGCCTAGTCTGCCCTCAAGAATGCCAGGTTGGGCGTGAACTTGGCCAATTAAAAATGCAGCAATTTTCACACCGCGAACAAATGGTTAAAAATTACCACTTTGCGTTGTTTGATGTGCAGATATTACCCAACCTTCCAATTGATTCGGAATCACCACATTATTTTGCTCGTTGGCTTTCAACAGGACGAGAAAATATTTTTGTTTCTGCCGACGAAGTACAAAATTTAAGCACTGTTGGTGGACGACCCATTTCAGCAACAACCCGCCATGTCCTCCAGGTTTTAGGAGAGATTTCTAGTCTCTCCACTGAAAAATCTAAACAAAAACATTGAGTCCCCTTAAATTAGTACTAAATTCCTATCAGGCAATCAGCATAATAGTACTTGTTTCCCATTCGATCGATTACACCTATGCGAATGCAATAGTGCATAATGTAAACATAAATAGAAAAACATCAATTTTTTTACGTAGTACCCAATTTTTTATAGAGTGCATTTGCTGCAAATTACGTTATTTGTCGGGCGAGCAGAACCGGCAGATACCTTTTTTGCGTTTAGTTTATTGCTTAAATTTACCCGCTGTTCAAATAAGAGCAGTTAAGGGGTGTTGAAAATGGATTCAACTGGTTTATTTCATGGCGTAATGAAATTGAAGACGGTGTGTGTGGGCGGCCACTTTTATGAAGTGCCGGAACATCCCCAGTCAGGGAAATTTCCTTGGAGTGTGTTGGAACATACCGATGATTTTAAATTCCTTACCGGTATCGCCTTTGATAAAGCGTTAGACACGATTCTTCATGACAGAGATATTGACCTGGTTTTTGTTGATGCTGATTATGATGCCTTGTCTGAACTAACCATGTTTTTGACGCAGGTGCAAGAAATTCGTCCTAAGCTGCCAGTTGTGATATTTACAAGTGGAGCCGATGACAAAATGCGTTATTTAATGCGCAGTGGCGTTGCCTGGCATTTTACCAAGCATTCATCGGCGGTGGGGCGATTGGCAGAGCAAATTCAGCGGTATGTGTTTTCCCCGGTAAGTTGGGATGAGGTGTTTGAACAATATGCCAGTGATGCTGTAAAACCACGGATCGAACCTGGTTTAAGCTATACCGATTTGGAAGCCTTGATTAAGAATCCGGAAGAGCGATATATCATCAAACGATTGTTTGCCAACAGCGATGTCGTACAGATTTTTCGGATGGATGAGGGGTTGAGTGGTTCGCGAATTTATACGATTAAGCCGGCCCATCAACTGCGGCGGATTTTGAAGATCGATGTTGCCGATCATTTGGAAGCGGTGCGGGAGAAGCAAGAACGTCTTATTCAACCTCGTTTAAACCGGCGTATTGGTCAAATTCAAGGGAAGTTGGTGCGGGGCCAACATCTGGCCGGAACTTGTTACAGCCTGGCCGGTTCAAATCGGGATGCAATTACGCTGGCGCAATTTCTGCAAGACCAAAATCGGGTTCGCAAGGAAGTCATTGAGGAAATTTTGAATCAGCTTCGGGTCAGCCTTGACCAGTTATATGCCGGCAGCAGCGATACGGAACTGCGGTATTGGGCGCCTCTTTATTCACGCGTACTGCCGACACAGCTTTCACTGGTTGATGCTGAGCTGGTGGAACTCAATGAACAGGATGCTGATTTTGTGGTTTCGGCGGATGATCTGACGACGTTATCGGCCGTTCCTGGTAATCAGACTCTTAAAGCGATTAATGAAGCAGTTTTGAATGGTGAACAGCCGAAAGTTATTTTGAGTAATTTTGAAGTAGCTGAATTGGATACACAGCGTGGTGTTTTGTATTTGCATGACGATTTGGTGGCTCGTTATCCGGTTTCTTCACTCGTGCGCGGCAAGGATCATCCCATTTTGCGTTTTAAGGTGGCCTTGCAGAAGTCGGAATGGCAAATGTTGACTCATCCGGTTTTTCGGCGGGGTAAACGTATTTGTGTAAGAGGCAGGGTTGTTGATACGCAAGATACAATTTTGGGACAAAGCATTTCTCAGATTACGGGCGAGGAATTTGATTTTGAGTCAGAAAAATTCGAGTTGGGATCGGCTCGTTTTATTTCACCGATTAAGAATGTTCGTTCCTTGCTTTGGGAGATTGGCCGGGAGGATATGATTGTTCCGATTCCCCAGGTGTCACCGGTTGTACATGGCGATTTGAATACCAGTAATATTTTGGTTGAGGTGGGTGACGATGTTCCGGTTTGGCTGATAGACTTTTCAGATGCTCGACCAGGCCATATTTATTTTGATTTGGCAAAGCTGGAGGTTGAATTCCGTACCCATGTCTTGTTCCGTGTTTTTAAGGAAATGGTAGCGGAAGGGCTGTGGGATACAGATACAGCAACTAAGTTTGCCTTGTTGATCGAAAATGTGCTGTTGCAAACGGCCGTTGACAAATTTGAGGATTTTGTAGCCGCGCTGCGTGATTACCAGCCGGAATGGTATGACAGTTTGTATTCA
The DNA here is from genome assembly GCA_050298035.1 of Mangrovibacterium sp. GTDB lineage: Bacteria > Bacteroidota > Bacteroidia > Bacteroidales > Prolixibacteraceae > Gaoshiqia. The sequence continues at coordinate 3,327 of JBNKTK010000198.1, forward strand.
CATTTTCCGCTGTATTCGGAAAATTTGTTGTATTTCTTGTTCTCGCTGCGCAAAATTGCGGAATCGCACAGCCCGGAACGGTTTCGATATCATTATCCGGTTGCTGTTTTCTTTCAAAGTATCGCCGTATTGAAATATGAAGGTTTGGATAATCATCCGTGGCATCCCTGGTCTAAGCGGTTGGCGCTGGCTTGTG
>JBNKTK010000199.1:0-3499 GCA_050298035.1 Mangrovibacterium sp.
GTTGCCACCCATAAGGTATTTGCCCTATCTTCATATATATCGGTGATCGAGCCAGCACCCAGACTGGCCGGATTATCAGGATCATTCTGGTACCGTTGAAATGTTTCTGTGACCCGGTCAAAGCGGCTCAACCCGTTATTCCAACCTCCTACCCATAGTACGCCGTTGGAGTCGATATAAAGCGACCGTACAATGTCATCGCCCAGGCTATTGGGATCGTTGGGGTTGAATCGGTAAGCTTTGAATTTACCGGTTTTTGGATCAAACCGGTTCAACCCTCCCCTGAAGGTGCCAAACCAGAGCGCGCCGTCCGGATCTTCCTGGGTGGCAGTCACCGAACCTGTGGTGATACTGCTCGGGTTGGTCGGGTCGTTACGAAAGACCCGCCAGGTATTAGACCGGCGGTCCCAACGGTTGAGGGTGCGAGAAGTACCAATCCATACGATACCGGTATGGTCTTCAAAGATAGAGAAGATAAAATTGTCAGCCACGCTGTTGGCGTTGTCGGCCTCGTGCTTGTAGTGAGCGAACTTGGGCGGGCGGGAGGAAAACATATTCGCCCCGCCGCCCAGGGTGCCAACCCACAGCGTCCCGGAGGGGTCTTCGTGGAAGAAGCTAATAAAATTGTTCCGCAAACTGTGCGGATTGCCGGGGTCGTTTTTATACTGCACGATCTGTTGCTGCTGCCGGTCAAACTTCAGTATCCCCGCGCCACCGGTGCCCAACCACAGGTTGCCCGCCGCATCTTCGTGGATTTGCGAAATCGTATTTAATCTGGCCGCATCCGGATGGTTGGGAGCAATGGCATAAAGGGTAAAACGGCCGGTTTGCCGATCCATCGTCCCAAAACCCATATGGGTCGCTAGCCAGAATGTCCCCGTTCTGTCTTCGTACATCCCATGCACAACCGCATCCGGCAATGCGTGTGGATCAACCGGATTCGGCAGATATCGGGTAATCTGTCCTGAAACAGGGTCGAGCCGGTTCAGCCCCGCATCCCAGGTGCTGATCCACATTATACCGCTCGAATCCTGATAAACACACTCAATCCGATCACTACTCAGGCTATTGTCATCCAAGGGATCGTTATGGTAGTGGGTAAAGTTCCCTGATGCATGATCGAGCCGGTCAAGCCCCTTATCATTTGTACCGACCCACAATGTGCCCTGCTGGTCCTCGTACAGAGCATATCGGGAGATATTTTTACTGCTCAGGCTGTTTGGATTATCCGGGTCATGAAGGTAGTGGGTAAAGGTTTCCGTTGCCGGGTCAAACCGGTCAACTCCGGCACTGGCAGAGGCCAGCCACAAGACACCACCCTGCCCCGGGCAAATAGTTATCATAGAGTTGTTGCCCAGACTGTTGGGGTTGCCATGTTCGAAACGGTAAACTCGGAACGAATAGCCATCGAAGCGGCTCAGTCCATCAGTGGTGGCGAACCATAAGAAGCCCTGATCATCTTGCGCCATACCATATACAATACTGGAGGATAAGCCCTCTTCACCGGTAAAAGCAGTGAACCGGATATCTTTGCCTTCGATTACTGATAGAGTCACCGTGTCAGGAGCCGTCTGAGCCTGCACGTACAAAGGCCCCAAATTATGTGCAAGCATAATTATAACTGAAACTACCATTATTTTCAAAAAAGCATACGTTTTCATCCGTACAAAATTGATTTTTTAAGGTTGAATGCAACTCGCATGGTTATTACTTTCATGCAAGTTTAATTCGCCACGTTCATGAGAACGTTTATATTTAGTTAGTGTCAGAAAGAAAACTCCATTTTTTTCGTTACTCTTGCTCTCAAAATGATCATTTACGGCAGTAAACTCACATTTTTCGAGCTTCGAAAGCCTCAAAAATGAAGCTTTCTTATCTGCCACTTGAGTTTTCGTGCAAGTACTAGTTATGTTTTCTGAAAAACATGCTAGGTTCATAATGCTATTGTAAAATAAAACGTTGCCCCTTTCTCTACTTCTCCTTTAGCCCATACTTCACCTCCGTGCCGGTGAATAATACGCTGGACTGTTGCCAACCCTACACCTGTTCCCTGAAATTCTTTCGCATCATGTAAGCGCTGAAAAGCTCCAAATAATTTTTGTACATATTTCATATTAAAGCCTGCCCCATTGTCGCGGACAAAAAACACTGGTTTCCCATTTTGTTGCTGCATACCAAACTCAATGCGTGCAGATGGTCGCTTTGATGTATACTTCCATGCATTATCAATAAGGTTTTCCAACACACTTTGGATTAGTCTTTCATCGGCATCCGCTGTAATTTCATCCTGAATAACAAATTCAACATTTCTATCCGGATTAGAATTACGCAGGTCATTTGCAATTTCCTTTACTATGTTGCTAAGGTTTACACGTCGAATAGTAAGGTCACCACGGCTCACCTTTGATAAGTTTAACATGTCTTCAATGAGTTGTGCCATTTTTTGCACCCCCCCACGAACTCTATGCAAATAATCTTGTCCCTGCTTGTCTAACTTATCCTGATATTCTTCAAGTAATATCTGGCTAAAACCATCTATGCCACGCAAGGGGGCCCGCAAATCGTGCGAAACAGAATAAGAAAAGGTTTCGAGTTCTTTGTTAGCTGTATCGAAATTTTTGTTAGCTGCTTCGAGTTCTTTGATAACAGCTTGCAACTGGGCCGTGCGCTCTTCCACCAGATGTTCAAATTCAAGGCTACGTTTCTTAATATTTCTGATTCTTAACTTAAAACCTATAATAAACATGCCCACAAGCAGTATGGTCGCCATGCCCCGAAACCACCAGGTTTGCCTAAACGGCGGGGTTATGATAATCTTTATGGATTTGCCCTCCATGTTCCACACACCATCCGGGTTCGAGCCCAACACCCTGAACACATAACTACCTGCTGGCAATTTGGTATAAACTGCCAGCCTTTCTTTGCCACCTGTATGATACCAATCTTTATCAAAACCTTCCAGCATGTAACTATATTGGTTCTTTTGTGGAGCTGCATAACTTAATGCAGCAAACTCGAAGGTGATTGTGTTGAGACTGTGGGGCAATGTTAGCGAATTTGTCTCATTTATATTTTGTTGAAGTACTGAATTTTTACTTACCGATACTGATTTCCCAAAGATCCGGAAATCAGTAAGGACTATTGGAGGCACATAAGAATTGTTGCGTATATTTCCGGGTAGGAAGGCGACAAGCCCCTTGCTGCAACCAAAAAACAGCTCACCATTTCTGGCTTTTCCATAACAATTTTCGCTGAAATAATTATCCTGTAAACCATCGGTTATATCGTAGTTTCTGAAAGTTTCGTTTTGTGGGTCAAACAACGACAATCCGTTTAAAGTACTTATCCAAAGCATGCCAGTATCATCCTCTAAAATTCCCTGTACATAATTGTCGGATAATCCCTGGGTTTCGGTATAATGCGTAAATGTACCGTTTTCTTTATTATACCGGCACAATCCATCACTGAGCCCTAACCACAATGTGCCGGAGTGGCTTTC
>JBNKTK010000200.1:0-3466 GCA_050298035.1 Mangrovibacterium sp.
GGATTGTTGGTTGTAATTATGAATGTTTGCTTGTTGTTTTTCATTTTATCCAGCGCACGCCCAGACAAAACAAAGGGTTCTTCAAGTGTTCGTCCAATATCATCAGGAATACTGTTTACTGTGCCAACGGCTAACGACAAACGAAGATCAAGAGCTTGCTTTTTGTTTTTTTCTTTAAGTGAAAGTTCACTTTTTTTGAAAAACGATTTTAAATAGATTGCCTTAAGAAAAGCATCATTTACTTCTTTTATCATTAACTGGAAGCTATCTCCCCTGCTGGTAAGTATTGTCTCTCCTCTTATTGTCAGGTAATTTCCAACAGGCTCTTCCAATACCTCCAGAGTATTAATAAATTGATTTTCTTCAAATTTTGAAGAATTTACAACATCAGCTGATATGACTGCTATTTTAACCACAGATCAAATATAAATCATTTAATCTATAAATACAATAAATAGATTAAAAAATCTATATTAAATGATTATAGACTAAAAAATCTATTAGAATTTCAATCGCTCAAATTCTAATATTTCTAGGTCCCTGATGTTTTCACCATCAACCACAAACCTGACAGCAGTACATATTTTATGGAAGCCTTTGTTGCCCGATGCACCGGGATTAATGTGCAGGCAATTGATTTTTTTGTCATAAATGACTTTTAGGATATGGGAGTGGCCGCTAATGAAAAGCTTTGGCGGATTGCTATACAATTCTTTTCTGATCCGGGCATCGTAATGGCCGGGATATCCACCAATATGAGTCATGAAAACCTCTACCCCTTCGCAAAAAAAACGCTGGTTTTCAGGAAACATCCGTCGCAAGATGTGATCATCAATATTACCATAAACCGCTCTCAGTGGTTTAAATTTCTCTAATTCGTCGGCAAACTGTGCATTCCCAATATCCCCGGCATGCCAAATTTCATCTGTTTTCTCCAGAAAATTCAGTGTCCGGTCACTAATCGCTCCATGGGTATCAGAGATTAAACCAATTCTTTTCATTAATGAGTTTTGTTTGTTTTCGGTGTCAAAATTAGTTTAATTTTGCGCAAAAACTTAGATGAATGAAACGTGTAGTAATTGTCAGACATGCGAAAGCCGTTCCTTATGGCTACGAAGAAGATTTTAGCCGGAAGTTACGCAGTAGTGGTAAGGAAGATGCCAGTCTCATCAGTACCAAATTGAAAGAAGATAAGATTATTCCCGAATTAATTATTTCAAGCCCTGCAAAACGGGCTTTAAAAACGGCAAAGATTTATGCCGAAACTTTTCACTATCCCGTGAGCCAGATTCAGTTGGAAGAAGATCTATATGAAGGGATCACCACAACCGATTTTATCGACATGTTACGTGAAATTCCGGAAACGGTTGAAACGGTATTTGTTTTTGGACACAACCCAACCATTTACTACCTCACCAATAACCTGGTTCGATTCTTCAACAGCGATATGCCAACTTGCTCTACGGTGGGAATTGAATTTAAAATTGATAACTGGAAAGAAATATCTTCGCGCGGAGGTGAACTTGTTTTCCATTTGATGCCTAGAAGTTTGAGATAACAATAAAATCCGGTTAACGCCGGATTTTTTATTTTCACGCACGGCGTAACTGCACCAACCTGATAATTTCCTTATTTTTGCTGAAAATCCAGACTATGCAGCTTTTTTATACTCCCAATATCCAGGGTTCATTTTATACTCTTGATGAAACCGAATCAAAACATGCCATCCGGGTACTGAGGATGAGCCAGGGAGATGCGATCCAGTTGATCGATGGTATCGGCAATTTTTATGAAGGCCGGATTTCTGATGCGAATCCGAAGAAATGCTGCATTGAGATTTTAAAAAAGGCCGAAGAATTTGGAAAACGCAACCACTACCTGCACATGGCAGTTGCCCCAACTAAAAACATCGACCGGTTTGAATGGTTCCTGGAAAAGGCTACCGAAATAGGTATAGACGAAATTACACCAATACTTTGCGATCACTCGGAACGAAAAGTAATAAAAGAAGAACGGCTTGAAAAAGTGATCGTCTCGGCAATGAAGCAATCACTAAAAGCCTATTTGCCAAAACTAAATCCACTCACACCGCTGAAAGAATTTTTACAAACTCCGTTTGATGGCAAAAAATTTATTGCCCATTGTTATGAACAAGACAAGCGGGACTTGAAAAATGAAATCCCGGGCAGCCACTCCAACTTGATCCTGATCGGCCCGGAAGGAGATTTTTCGGAAGAAGAAATAGAACTGGCCATGCAAAACGGATTTTTGCCTGTCAGCCTCGGGGCGAGCCGACTACGGACAGAAACAGCTGCCGTGGTGGCATGTCACACTGCAAACCTGCTCAACGAGTAAATTTCACGGGTGATCAAATAGCCGCCAGCGCCTGCTCAATATCGCTGATCAAATCTGCTGAAGCCTCAATCCCTACCGACAAACGCATCATCGTATCACGGATGCCCATTGCCAATCTTTCAGCTTCAGGAAATTCGACATAGATGGTTGAATACGGATGAATAATCAGTGATTTGTTATCATTCAGATTTGTGGCTCGCCGAATTAGCTGTAAACGGTTCATAAAGGCAAAACAGGCTGACTGCGATTCCAGGTCAAAAGTCATGATCGTGCCCGGTTTCCCCAAGAACTGTTTTTTAGCCAAATCAAAACTTTCAGAAGAAGTCAATCCCGGATAAGTTACCTTCTTCACTTTGGAATGCATATTCAAATAGTCCCCTAAATCCAGGCAACTCTGATAACTCCGTTCCAGCCTGAGTTCGAGCATATCAAGCCCCATAATCATATAATGAGCGGTATGCGCGGTCATGGCACCACCGGTATTGCGGTAGTAGTTCTTTCTTAGCCGGGCAACAAAGGTATCATTGCCAAATTTTTCAACTAATGGGTTCAGGTTCGGGTTGTACGCCCAATCATACAAACCATTATCCAGGATCACACCTCCAAATGAAGTTGCCCCTCCGGAAATGTATTTGGTGGTTGACATCACTTCGATATGAATTCCGAGGTTCTTTGAATTGAAAACAACCGGCGGAGTAATTGTACTGTCAGCCACAAGAATAATCCGATGTTTATTGGCAATCTTTACCAATGCTTCAATATCGGCTATCTCCAGTTGCGGATTTGTAACCGTTTCAAAATAAATAAGCCGGGTATTTTCATCAATCAATGCCTCTACTTCTTCCGGACGGGTTGTATCAGCAAAGCGGGTTTCCAGTCCGTAGTTGGCCAGACTTTGATTGAGCAGCGAAAATGAATGGCCAAACAAATGGTTTCCTGAAATAATGTTATCACCGGCTTTACACAGCGCCAGGATGGTATTTGAAATTGCCGCCATGCCCGATGCCAAAGCCAACGCGTGGTGAGCTCCAGTCAAGGTTTTCATTTTGCGCTCAAAATATTCGACGGTCGGATTGCTGGTCCGCGAATAGACATGGGCCGGCAATTCGCC
>JBNKTK010000201.1:0-3463 GCA_050298035.1 Mangrovibacterium sp.
ACGGTTCTGTGCTGAAAAAAAACATCAACGATACAGATTCACTGATATTACCATACAACCGGAATAGCCTGTCCTTTGAGTTTGCGGCATTGAGTTATGTGGCTCCCACAAAGAACCGGTATCGCTATAAGCTGGAAGGTTTTGAGGGAGAATGGCAATATGTGAGTAGTAAAGAACGGTTGGCAGTCTATACCAATATTAGTGCAGGCGATTATTTATTCAAGGTGCAGGGAACAAACGAAGATGGTGTCTGGAATAAAAAAGGGAAGACCATCCACATCACAATCCTTACCCCCTGGTGGCAAATCTGGTGGTTCAAAAGTATGGTTGTCATACTGCTTTTTGTGTTGGGATACGCAGGTTTTAATTTAAGAGTGCGGAAAATTAAAAAAAACAGTCAGGCGTTTGAGCGTGTGGTAGAAGAACGTACTGCCCAGCTGAAGTCTGTTAACGAGCAACTTGAAGCTACTAATAAAGAACTTGCAGAAGCAAACGAAAATTTTCAAGCTGTAAATACAAAACTCGAAACTGCAAACAAAGAACTCGAAGCTTTTTCCTATTCCGTATCACATGACCTTCGGGCACCATTGCGTGGTATAGACGGTTTTAGCCAAATATTACTCGAAGATTATCCTGATAAGATTCTGGACCAACAAGGACAGAATTATCTGCAAAGGGTACGAACGGGAGCACAACACATGGGTCAACTCATTGAAGACATGTTAAAATTATCGAAAGTAAGCCGCGGTGAATTAACTATCCGGCGTATAAACCTTAGTAACATAGTAAAGGAAATTGCAAATGACCTGCGTAATTCTAATCCATATAGAAATGTTGAATTTGTTATTCAGGATGAAATTACAGCAGATGCCGATAAAAGATTAATCCAAAGTGTACTGGAAAACCTTATAGGTAATGCATGGAAGTATACATCAAAGCACTCATCAGCATGCATTGAGTTTGGTATGCAGCAACAAAAGGGGAAACCGGTGTTTTTTGTCAGGGATAATGGTGCAGGTTTTGAAATGAAATTCGCACAAAAGCTGTTTGGTGTTTTTCAACGTTTGCATGGTTCAAAAGACTTTCCCGGAACAGGGATTGGTCTTGTTACAGTGCAGCGCATTATTAACAGGCATGGTGGTGAAGTATGGGCCGAAGGTGAAGTTGAAAAGGGAGCTACGTTTTATTTTACATTAATATAATGGGAACAAATTCTTTTTTAAAAATAATTACGGTTTCAGCTATGGTTATAATGGTACATAGTTTAGGTTCGGTGTCAGCACAGGATCAGGTTGCTCCGGGCGCAGTAGTCCTGCCCGTAGTCACCGGAAAAGATATCCGTTTCACAGTTCTTGCCGGAGAAGAGGGCTTGTCCTCCGGTAATGTGTTTGGCATGGCGCAGGATGATCAGGGCTTCCTGTGGTTCGCCACCGCAGATGGACTGAATCGTTACGATGGCTATTCGTTCCGAATCTACCGTTTCGAACATGGCAACCCCAACAGTTTGAGTAATAACTCTATGATAACTATTTGCCCGGGGCAGGGAGGTGTCTTGTGGCTGGCCACTACCGGTGGTGGAGTCGACCGGTTTGAGCCGGCGACGGAAACCTTTACCCACTACCCCCATGACCAGGATGATCCCAATAGCCTGAGCAGTAATAGCATCCCTAAGTATGGTTTGTGCGAGGATTCGCAGGGCATATTATGGGTGGGTACAATTGATAACGGGCTGGATCGGCTCGATCCCGTATCGGGGAACTTTACGCACTACTCTCATGATCCGGATAATCCCAACAGTTTGAGCAGTAATAATATTGAGTGTGTTTATCAGGATTCGGAAGAAATGCTGTGGGTTGGTACATCGAATGCGGGGATGAACAGGCTCGATCCTGTCTCAGGACAAATTACCCGGTACATGCCGGATCCGGACGATCCGTATGCACTGCCAGATGTGTATGTTCGTGGAATATACGAAGACAGAAACGGGACGTTGTGGGTGGGAACTGAGAGGGGACTTGCATCGCTCGATCGTCAGACCGGCCTGTTTACTCACTATACTATTGCTCAAATCGAACCGGATGCTGCAAGGTTCAATTCAATTTCTCTGTTCTTCGAAGATGAAGCAGGCAACCTTTGGCTGGGCACCAATGGCGCCGGAGTCCTGAAGTTTGACAGGAAGCGGCAACGGGTTGTTCAGTATGAAAATGACCCCAACGATTTTTACAGCCTACGGAATAATTTTATCAGCTCTTTCCTTGAGGAACCCTCGGGGACGATGTGGTTAGGAACTTTAAGTGGCGGGGCAAATGGGTTTTCCACCCGTCCTCCTAAGTTTATTCACTATAAACACAAGGCCGACAACACCAATAGCTTGGCAGACAATTTTATACTATCCATTTTCGAAGACCATACCGGTATAGTGTGGATCGGCAATGACCGTGCGCTCAACCGCTGGGATCGTAGGTCTGATACCTGGCAGGTCTACCGTAATGATCCTGCCAATCCTGCCAGTATCTCAACCGGTTCAGTAACGGCAATCCGGGAGGATCCGGACGGTACGCTTTGGTTCGGCACTTTTTTGGGAGGCTTGAACCGGTTTGATCCCGGGACCGGTAAATTTAAAGCCTACCGGTTCAACCCCGAAGACCCCCATAGTCTGGGCGATGATATAATCCGTTCGCTCTGTCTTGATTCCAGGGGCGTTTTATGGGTGGGCGGATGGAATAACGGCTTGAGCCGCTTTAACCGGGATACAGAAACATTTCAACGGTACCAGAATGATCCCGATAATCCGGCCAGTCTGAGTGCAAGCTCAATCACCAGTATATATGAAGATAGAGCAAACACCTTATGGGTGGCTACTGAAGGAGGTGGTCTGAACCGATTCAATCCGGGTACAGGAAAATTCACCAGGTATCAAAATGATCCACAGAACCTGGAAAGCCTGCCTGGCAATGTTGTGCGGGTGCTTTACGAAGACCTGTCCGGCCAATTCTGGGTAGGCACAACCTCAGGCTTGTGCAAATTTGACCGGGCGACCGGAACCTGTACGGTATATACGGAAAAGGAGGGACTGCCCAACAACACGATTGAGGGTATTCTGGAAGATGAGGAGGGAAACCTGTGGATAAGTACCAACAACGGGCTTTCCCGTTTCAATCCGGGAACCGGAAACTTCCGCAACTATGATGTAATCGACGGTCTGCAAAGTAACGAGTTTAATGTTTTTACCGCATTCTGCAGGAGTAATCGCACAGGAGAAATGTATTTTGGCGGTATCAACGGCTTTAATGTATTTAATCCGCGGGAGGTGAAGGATAACCCTTATGTACCACCGGTTGTACTTACCGGTTTTCGGCTTTTTGGAAAGTCGGTACCGGTTGGCAACGGTTCTGTGCTGAAAAAAAACATCAACGATACAGATTCACTGATATTACCATACAACCGGAATAGCCTGTCCTTT
>JBNKTK010000202.1:0-3427 GCA_050298035.1 Mangrovibacterium sp.
AGTAGAAAAGCTTTTTGCTGAGAAGAAACCATCGCTACTATTCATTGATGGATTTTACCCGGAAGTGACCCTTGAGCTATGTCGCGAAGCAAAACGACAGGATATACCGGTTGTTTTTGATGGTGGAAGCTGGAAAGCCCATCTCCCGGAGCTGTTACCATATATTGATGTGGCTATTTGCTCCAATGATTTTATGCCTCCCAGATGTCATTGTAGTGATGATGTCTTTGCATTTCTAGCTGGGCAGGGGATAAAACAGATGGCCATATCCAACGGAGGACGGCCTATTCGCTTTGTTGATGACAGGAGTGAAGGCGAGGTTCCTGTTGAAACGTTCCCGGTAACCGATACCCTTGGTGCAGGTGATTTCCTACATGGTGCTTTTTGTTACTATTATGAATGCGAAAGGAATCTTCGAAGTGCTTTGATAAAATCGGCCAGGTTGGCATCGGCTACCTGCCAGTTTGCAGGAACAAGGACTTGGCTCTCCAAACTTGAAAAGGGGGCTTTTCTGTAAAGCTCATTTTTCCTAACTTGTATTTCTAATTCATATTTCAATAGACGTGGATGAATAACCGGAGTATTGCTTTTCAACTTAGTATTTATATTTTGACGACAGTGACAGTGGTTATTTCAATTGTCGTTTTCCTGAATTATGACTTCAACCGGAAAGTGTTGATGCAGAAAATTGAGGAAAGCGCAATCAATCAATCTGATGCAATCACTGCAAGAATTGCGAAGAACATTGTTACCACACAGGAAGTTACCCGAAACCTGGCTTTTCAGGCCAATTACTACGATGCACATGGCGATCTTGAGAAATTTGTCCGCCAGGTTTTGTCCGCTAATAAGTTGGTCTTTGGGGTTCAGGTTGAATTGTTTAAACAACAGGGAAGCGAATATTTGACTGTAGTACGTCAAGATTCATCCGGCTTTTATATTTTTCGGGACAAAGAACATTGTGAATCAGGCACTCCGGCTCCTGTAAGGGAGTTAGTGCAAAAAAGAAGAGACGGGGTATGGTCGAATCCATTTTATTGCAAATTGGATCCCCATAAATTGGTAATCACCTATACGCAAGCTATTCGGGAGAATAACGGGAATGTCATTGGGATTATTTCGGGGCTTATTAATCTCAGTTTTTTAAATACGGTGGTTTCTTCCATAAGAATATCCCATGACGGCTATGCTTTTATTGTTGCCCATGACGGGACTTTCCTGACACACCCAAACAAGGAATGGATTATGACCCGGAATATCTATGAAGTTTCAGAACAAGTTTTCCCGGAAAACAGGGATTATTATGAAACCCGAATGCGGATGCATGAAGATGGTTCTGGGTTTGTCTATCCGGAGATGTATAATTATGAACGTAGTTGGTTTCATTTTTCTCCTGTCCCTCAGACCGAATGGTCTGTGATAATTCTTATTCCTGCGAAAGAGTTATTTAGTGATTTAAACCTGATTCTTCGGAAAATCATTTTTGTATCAACAGCAGGTCTGCTTGTTATCTTACTGGTTATCATCCTGATCTTCCGGAAAATGCTGATGCCCTTATCCAGCATTGTCCGGTCAATTCAGCGTTTCAGTTTTGGGGATCGCAATAAAAACACCGGCAAAAACGAAATAGAACTGTTGGCTGATAGCCTGAATGAGCTTCAAAATCAGTACAGTAATTATCTGAAAGAACAAGATCAAAGTAGGAAGGACCGTCGGAAGTATGAAAAAGATTTGAAATCGGCTAAAGAGATACAAACTGCTATTATCCCGAACGAGAATATGATCCTGGACTTACATCCCGAAGTGGATTTGTTTGCAGCCTTAAAACCGGCAGAAAGTATTGGCGGCGACTTGTACGATTTCTTTTTTGTCGATCCGGACCACCTTCTTTTTACAATGGGAGACGTTTCCGGGAAAGGCATACCTGCTGCCTTATTCATGGCTGTTGCCCATACGCTTATCAAAAGAAAATCGACTGTGCTTTCGGCCGGGCATATTGTGGAAGAAGTTAATAATGAACTGAGTTTTCAAAACTCCAACCAGCAATTTCTAACATTGTTCCTTGGGATTTTAGATGTCAAGACCGGTGTCCTGAGCTTTTGTAACGCGGCGCATAATTATCCTTTTATTATCAGGAAGAATGGCGATGTTCAGATGATGGAAAAAACCCACGGGCTTCCGATTGGTGTCTATTCAAATAAAACCTATCCGGGTGATTCAGTTGTCTTGCAACCAGGCGATATGATTGTTTTGTATACAGACGGTGTGACTGACTGTAAGGATTCCAATGATAATTTTTATGGGATGGATCGTCTGAAAGAAAACATCAGTAATATGACCATTTTAACGGCCAGGGAACTTGTCAATCGCCTTATTAATAGTTTAAAAGTTTTTAGGGGCGAGACTAAACAGGCAGACGATATCAGCCTGATGGCAATACGATACTTGGGAAAGAAAAGCTAAACATTTTCCAACCTTATCACTTTATCTGTTAAGTGATAACATTAGTGTCCTATAAAACTATACCGACTTGGGATGTAAAAAACTTAAAAATCATTGTTATTGATTTACAGGTAAATACAAAATACAATTGTTTAAAACATGCAAAAATTTACTGAATTCAAAATCAAGTCCGTTTACTTTATTTATTACTGTAATCACTTAATTTTAAGATAGTTAAAATAAATAATTGAAATTTTCATAGGACACTAATGAAGTGATAATTTAAACAAGTCAACTATGGACAATATTCAACATGTTATACTGGGGATTTCCGGGGTTCTTATCGGGATATTCCTGGCAGTCATCATTTTTAGGGTCTTACGAAATATAATCAGGAATGAAACACATGAATATATCTGGTTGAAAATCTTAAAAAGAGTAAGTATCCCAATTGGTGGCCTTATAATGGTTGTCTTTCTGTCGATTGCATTGCCTTTTAATCAAGTTGAAGAATTTCCCGTCGATATTAATATTTTCTTCACGATTGGGTTTAACCTGTTTATATCCTGGTTATTGATTATCGCAATTAAGAGTATTCGCTTGATTGTAATGGCGAATTATGACCTGTCGTCGAAAAATAATTTAAAAGCCAGGAAAATGCAGACACAATTAGTTGTTATCGAACGGATATTGATTGTTCTTGTCATATTGATCGCATTTTCGGTTACCTTATTAAGTTTTCCGAAAATACGTCAGATTGGGGTCAGCCTGTTGGCAAGTGCCGGGATTGCAGGAATTATTATTGGTTTTGCTGCACAGCGAAGTATTGCCCTGTTTCTTGCTGGTTTTCAAATTGCTTTTACCCAGCCAATCCGGTTGGAGGATGTCGTCATTGTTGAAGGGGAGTGGGGGTGGATTGAGGAGATTACCTTGACTTATGTCGTCGTTCGAATCTGGGACAAACGGAGGTTAATTGTACCGATCA
>JBNKTK010000203.1:0-3396 GCA_050298035.1 Mangrovibacterium sp.
TTAAACTTGATGGTTGGTTGAGAAACCGCCTACGCTATTGTATATGGCACCATTGGAAAAAACCGGAGAAGAAGAGGCGTAGTCTCATCCGGCTAGGTGTTCCTCATGGTCAGGCCTATGCGTGGAGCAGAACCCGTATGGGGGGTTGGGCTGTTGCCCAAAGTCCTATTCTCGGTACAACTATTACCACCAAACGTTTGAAGAAACGGGGCTATATCCCAATGATTGAACTCTTCAATTCCATCTCCCCGAATTATAATAATTCGCTATTCCCTGTGATTTAAAGAACCGCCCAGTACGAGACCCGTACGCTGGGTGGTGTGTGAGGCGCACTGGCGGGCTTATTAGTCCGTCAGCCGTCTACACGATGTGTGCTGTGAGTTGCCAAGGCAACATAACTGCAATAAAGATGGAAGCAGGCCTTCCGGCAAGGGTTTTCAGGAATACTTGTCAAACCGCTACTATGATGTTATGATGGCAACAGATTAGCATGAAGCGATAGTAGAAAAGGCTGTATAAACAGTCAGGTAAGAATAAGGGAGATGAGCGTAAGCGAACCTTCCGATGAAGTGACGAAATGGTGAGTTGTTGTCAAAACCTGATAAATATCGAGGTGTCAGGGAAGAGTTCAGAGGTTACCTGGTTACTGTCTGTTCGGCAACCGTCATAAAGGGGGCATGACCCTTATTCAGGCTTTATTGCGGGAACACAGGAAGCCTGAGCAAGATGTTAAAGGGAAAGTACAAGCAGAACATGTCTGTGAGGCCATTACCAATGCTTGTTCAGGTGGCGGATGGAACCGTAGTAGTAATGAAACCGCTGTAATGGAGGTGGAGCGAAGGGTTCCAATTATGCAGTTTATCATTTAAGGACAACTTAAATTATTTTAAGGATGATTTTTGAAGGACAAACAAAGTCAATTCCCATCACCAAAACAATGGTATGGGAGGCTTATCAAAAGGTAAGGAGCAATAAAGGAAGCGCGGGAGTCGACGGACGAAGTTTAGCGGCCTATGATGGAAACCGTTCGAAGGAGCTTTATAAGCTTTGGAACCGGATGGCATCAGGGAGCTACTTTCCACCACCGGTAAAACGGGTCGAGATACCCAAAACGGGAGGGAATAAGCGGCCATTGGGCATCCCAACTGTAAGTGACCGTATTGCCCAGCAGGTTGTTAAAACTTATTTGGAGCCACGGTTGGAACGTGAGTTCTTGGATGTGTCTTATGGGTACCGACCGAAAAGGAATGCGCTGGAAGCAGTAAACGAGGTACGAAAGAATGTGAAGAAGTATCCGTGGGCCATCGATTTGGATATAAAGTCCTTCTTCGACAATGTCAGCCACGATTTAATCTTTAAAGCGTTGAACAGGCATGTAACGGAAAAATGGGTACTGATGTATATCCAACGATGGCTGGAAGCACCAGTAGTTTTGCCCAATGGAGAACAACAGTTATCCAATGGGAAAGGAACACCGCAAGGCGGGGTTATCAGCCCCTTGCTGGCTAACCTGTTTATGCATTATTGCGTGGATAAATGGGTGGGCATGCATTATCCGGGAGTGAAGATGGTTAGATATGCAGATGACCTGATCCTACATTGTGGGTCAGAGCGTGAATCCATAGCTGTTTTATCAGCCGTTAAACAGCGCTTGGCAAACTGCGGGTTAGAGGCGCACCCGGAGAAGACGAAAATCGTTTACTGCAAGAAGTCAGGTCGGAGAGGCTATGCCAGTTATTCGGTACAATTTGACTTTCTCGGATTCAGTTTTCGTCCTATCATGATGCGGCTGAAAAAGGGGGGCTGCTTTCTTCAGTACGATTGTACTATGAGCCGTCGCTCCAAAGTCAGGATTACTGGCGAACTCCGCGAGTTGCAGTTCCATAATAAGAGCCAGTGGACGATACAAGATTTAGCGATATTGCTCAATCCGAAAATCCGGGGCTGGATCAACTATTATGGGAAAATCCATCATCGTTGTGTAAAATCGGTTCTCTACTATCTACATCACCGGATGATCAAATGGGTTATGAACAAGTACAAACGGTTTAGACGTAGCAAGGTGAAAGCCGTAAACTGGTTACGTAGTGTTTGTCGAAGCTATCCGTACTTGTTTTATCACTGGACACTTGGCTGGCAACTTACCTGAA
The DNA here is from genome assembly GCA_050298035.1 of Mangrovibacterium sp. Taxonomy (GTDB): domain Bacteria; phylum Bacteroidota; class Bacteroidia; order Bacteroidales; family Prolixibacteraceae; genus Gaoshiqia. The sequence goes on from JBNKTK010000203.1 coordinate 2,151, forward strand.
GCAGGTTGACTGCATAATAAGAGCCGTATGACGGGAGACTGTCACGTACGGTTCTGTGAGAAGTTAGGGGTGAAATTCCCCTAGCTTACTCGACTAGCTGCTGCCTTTTTATTTTTCTTATCATTTGCTTCTCAAATGTCAAGTGAAATATTTTTTAGTTTTTCAATTGTCTCATTAAGGTCTTTGTCTGTTACTGATACTCCGTAATCTTCATGGAGCATGGTTTGTATTGCATGACGAACTTTGCTATCTTCTCTGTCAGCTAGCAACTGAGAATAAATTCTAAAATTTAAGTCGTCATACTCATCATCAACAATGTCTGCAACACCTAAAGGGTCAAGTTCATTCACAATTGTTTTTATTTGATTGTATACTTTTTTCCATTTGTGTCGCTTTGCAATTTCATCGTCCGATATTATTTTTCCTCTTGAGAATGTAAGGATGTCTTTTGCTAATTGTCTCAAAGAAGCAAAATATTGTTTTTCATTTTTGTCGAGTTGCGGAACAATTTTATTTAAATCCGAAAGACAACTTTCAAGCATTTTCATTTCGTTTGCTGTCAGGTGTCCTTTGCTACTCAGAAAGCGAGAAGTCAATCCCATTGTGTCGCTATCAATTAAAACGAGGTCAACTCCAAGAATTTCTTTCCCTCTGTCTGATGGAAATGGCTCTTTATAAAGTCTGTCAAATATGGTCTTTATATGTTCCAAGTTTTCGGTTTTTTCAAGGTTGCAGCTAACGGAAAATTGTAAGTTGTCGTTGCGGATTGCGGGTGATTGTCCGTCCGCAGGACGAAGACAATCAAGCGGGAATCCGAGGCGACAACCTGCACCGACACCGCAATGCAATTTACAAAATGTGTGTGCCCAGCATGAGCATGTGCACACTTGTTTGTAAGGTCTGGAAAAAATCGAAAAATACAAATTTTCTGGATTAAACAATAAAGTGATGCATGAAATTATTCCAGAGGGTTTACCCTATGGAATTTGAGTTTTCATTCCAGAGGGTGCCCCGCCCGGCTGACACGGTCGGACGGGAAGTCCCTTATGCGCAGGAGTAACGTCTTGAAGCATTAGCAAGTGGCAAGCTGGTTGCTGGCGACGGCAGCAGTGAAGGGGGCGGAGCGTTAAGAAAATGTCTGGTAGACATTTTTAGCGAACGAGCCAGCTTGCAGGGTTGTGCAAATCCCGGTACTGACGAACAGGAACCTGATATGAGGCTATAAGGTCGGATGAGCAAGCACATC
>JBNKTK010000204.1:0-3392 GCA_050298035.1 Mangrovibacterium sp.
AGTCTTTCTGCTATTTAAAAGTGCACGAGAATAACGATATTTTTTATGACAGGTTTATTAAATCACTATTTGACAATGGGAAAAAATACTGGTATTGTTTAAATGCTCTTAGATTACACGGTGGAACCTTGAGTAAGGAATTTCTTGAATGTTACACAAACTATCCAGTTTTAGCGTTAAAGGGGCACATACCATTTGGAAAAGTATTACAAAAGTTCGTAGAGCAAGGAATTTTAACTTATAGCAATTCATACTATTCAATTGCCCCAAAATTCAATTTGAGCCGCAATACCTCAGTCGCTAACAAAACCATTGAACTAATAAAAATAGATACTCTATCATCCTTTAAGTCGCTTGTTAGGAACACTGGAATGATTTCATATAATTCTGGTGCATCTTTTGCTGAATATGGGAAATTTCGGTGGGCATTTAAAGGAGTATCAACAATTACAGGCTTATTCCAAAATGAAAAACCTGGGTTTTTATTGGCTGATATATTGTTGGGAAATTCCATTTACAAAAACGACGTTGACTTTTTCGTCGAAAAAATCAAACATATTCAAAGCTTTAAAAATGCACCTAGAATAATACCATTTTTAATTGTTGATGATTTAGATAATGATGCATTATCATTACTAAAACAGAGAGGAATAGTGATTGGCTTTATTGGTGAATTATTTGGTCAAAAATATGCAGAAACTCTAAAAGAACTTGTTACGATTCTCACGAACGCTGGAGCAAGTTTGAAAAAAAATCCGGATAAATATCTCGATTTGATAAAGCAACTCAAAATATACAATGAAGGCTTAGTAAATAATATTAGAGGGGTATTATTTGAGTATATGGTTGGTCATATTCATTCTGCGAGCTGCCAAAGTCTAGATTTGGGAAGAGAAATTTTTGAAAATGATGCTAAACATGAAATGGATATTCTTGCTGTTTATAACGATAGGATTGTCATTGCAGAGTGTAAGGCAAAAAAATCGATGATTGATACCGATGTAATTGAGAAATGGATTAATGTAAAAATTCCTGCGTTTAAAGCATGGTTTGACAAACAGGAAACTTATAAGAAAAAAAGATTAGAATTTGAATTTTGGTCTACTGGCGGATTTACGAGTGATGCTTTAAGTAAACTTAATAGATTCTCTGAATCAGCGCAGAAGTTTAAGGTGTCCTATTTCCAAGCAAGTGAAATGAGAGAAATGGCAAGGTCAATGGATAATAAAAAGCTGAAAGAAGCTTTAGATAATTTTTTCTTAAAAATAGATGTATAAACAAAGCCCAGCAGGTAACAATTGTAACCGTTGCACAACCCTTTGATTTTGCTTTAGGATTCTCTTTTCGGTAGGAAAATAATCCCTGCTATCCCGATTTTCCTTACTTCTTCACCCCAAATTCCGGATCGATGCGGATCAGTCCGGCCATGATTATGCCGGGAATGGTGCACAACATCACCCAGATGAAGAAATGTTGGTAGCCGAGCATTTCCTGCATCCAGCCCGAGGCCATGCCGGGGAGCATCATCCCGAGCGCCATGATGCCGGTGCTGAAGGCAAAGTGAGCGGTTTTGTGTTCGCCTGCCGCCACATAAAGCATGTACAGCATGTAGGCGGTAAAGCCAAAGCCATAGCCGAACTGCTCCACGGCCACGGCGCTGCTGAGCAGGAAAAACGATTCGGGCTGCACATACGACATGTACACGTACACCAGGTTGGGCAGGTTCATGGCGGCCACCATCAGCCAAAGCCAGTATTTTAAGCCATGGCGCGCAGCTGCCAGTCCTCCCAGTATGCCACCAATTGTAAGGGCAATGATGCCAATTGTGCCGTAGATCAACCCAACCTCGCTGGTGCTGAGCCCAAGTCCGCCCACATCGCGTTGGTCGAGCATGAAAGGGGAGGCCATCTTTACCAGTTGCGATTCGCCAAGCCGGTAAAGCAGCAAAAAGCCAAGAATGCGCCAGATGTCTTTCTTCACAAAAAAGGTTATGATGGTGTCGCCAAATCCATTCATCACGTCATTAAACCCGGATTGACGTCGTTCCGAATCGGTTGCAGGGCGGGGCAGGGCAAACTTGTGGTAAATAACAAAAGCCACGAAAAGCCCGGCAAGCAGCAAAAAAGTAAACATCCAGGCTAGCCGGATGTTGCCGCCGTTCTCCGGGTTTCCCAGCAGGTCTGATGTTTCGAGGTAGCCGGCAAGGATGATCAGCAGCCCCTGCCCGGTAATCATGGCCAGGCGGTAAAACGTGCTGCGAATGCCTACAAAAAAGGCCTGCTGGTTTTCGGTCAGCCCCAGCATGTAAAAGCCGTCGGCAGCAATGTCGTGTGTTGCCGAGCTGAAGGCCAGCAGCCAGAAGAAGGCCAGTGTTGCCTTAAAAAAGTAGGTGGTTGGCACGGTGAAAGCCACACCGGCCAGTCCTGCCCCGATAAATAGCTGCATGGTCACAATCCACCAGCGCTTGCTGCGCAGCAAATCCACCAGCGGGCTCCAAAACGGTTTGATCACCCAGGGCAGGTACAGCCAACTGGTGTAAAACGCAATATCGGTGTTCGAAATGTCCAGTCGTTTGTACATGATCACGGACACGGTCATCACAACAATGTATGGCATACCTTCAGCAAAATAAAGGCTTGGTATCCATAGCCATGGAGACCGTTTTGTGGGATGATTGGAATTCATGCAATAAGGTTCTTAGTTGTTTGTTTCGGGCTGTTTAAGGGATCATCCGCTCCAGGTAAGGGTAAGCTGGTTCCGAAAAACCAAATTTCCGGTACATGCTTTCTCCGCCCGGGGGCGTGTGCAACGACACTTTCCGGATACCAAGCCCGGCTGCTTTTTGCAGTAACTGTTCCAGGATGAGCGATGAAATACCTTGCCTCCTGACTTGTGGCAGTGTGTACATGTTCAGGATTTCCGCTTCGAGGTATGCCGTTTGGTTAAAGTCGCCCGGAACCTCGTTGATGACCATGGCGCCGTAAGCCACTGGTTTTTCATCCAGCTCGGCAACCAGTGCAACAAAACGTTCTTCGCGGATTGCTTTGCTGAAATAGGAGGTAAGGTCGGTACGCAGTTGGTTCTTGAAATCTTCGTCACGCTCACCCTGAACCTCGGCCAGTAAAGCCAGCCGGTGTTCGGTCATGTCCTCAGTGTCGGCTTCTACCACTGTGCGAATTCGCAGTTTTGACAAATCAATCTTCATGGTGTTGCAATTTGAACCTCTAATTTAACCTTATTCTTTCAAATAACCTGATTTGATACTTGATTCTTGTCCCGAAGTTATCGTGACTTGATACTGTATCCTTGATCCTTCTTTGCGTCTTAGCGACTTTGCGTGAAAGATTAACTACATAGACACAAACCGGATACTCGTTGCCGGATGCTTGATT
>JBNKTK010000205.1:0-3353 GCA_050298035.1 Mangrovibacterium sp.
TAAGGATTGGCATTGTTACTTTGCCCCATCATTAATCACTTAAAACAAAAACCCATGATTGACTTAACGCATTTACACCCGATGGTTGTGCATTTCCCCATTGCACTGCTGATTGTTGGTTTTGCAACCGATGTGGCCGGACTGTTTATTAAACGCGAATTTCTGAACCAGGCAGGCTTTTATTTACTAATTTTAGGAGCGCTTGGCACCATGGCTGCCTTATCGTCGGGCGAGCTGGCTGGCGAGGGCATTGCCGAATATGGTGAGCTGGGCCTGGCCATCGAACGTCACGAGGAAGCTGCTGAACTGGCTGGCTGGCTGGTGGGGATTGCCGCTGCTGCCCGTATTGCGCTTGTTTTGCTGAAAAAACATACCGGCCTGCTGAAAATTGCCGCCCTGGTGTTGTTTTTTGCCGCGGTGCTGGCCATTGCGCGTACCGGTTATTACGGTGGCAAGCTGGTGTACGAAAATGCTGCCGGTGTGCAGTTGAATATGGGCAGCGATTTCAACACGACATTCGGCACCGGCGATGATGATGACGATGACGATTAATTGAAGGCGGCATCCCGCTGCATACAGTATAAAACGGACAGAGCTGAACTCATGAGAGTATTGATTATTGAAGACGAACCCGGTATTGTTTCATTTGTAAAAGAAGGCCTGAAAGAAGAAGGCTTCGCGGTGGATACGGCCATGGATGGCACTACCGGCCTCGAAATGGCCATGGTGAACGACGGGGAGTACGACCTGCTGCTGGTCGACTGGATGCTTCCGGGCCTTAGCGGCATTGAGATTTGCCGTCAGGTGCGCAAGGCGGGCTCGCAGGTGCCGATTATTTTCCTGACGGCCAGGGACACGGTGCAGGATACCGTGTTTGCCCTCGACATGGGCGCCAACGATTACATGAAGAAGCCTTTTTCGTTTGACGAGCTGCTGGCCCGCATCCGGGTGCAGCTTCGCGGAAAAGACGGGGAAACCAGCAAGCTGTCGCACCGCGAACTGATGATGAACCTGAACACGCACCAGGTTTTTCTGGGCAACGACGAGGTGGTGCTGACCCGTAAGGAGTTTGCCTTGCTTGAATTCCTGCTGCGGAACAAAGGGAAGGTGTGCTCCCGCACCAGCATCATTGAGCATGTGTGGGACATTCATTTTGACTACGATACCTCGGTTATTGATGTGTACATTAACGCCCTGCGGAAGAAACTGGACAAGGGGACGGAGCCGGGCCTGATACGGACTATCCGTGGTGTCGGGTACCTAATTAGCGCCGAATGAAAACACAAAGCTACAGCAACCGGATTGCCTTTCATTTTATGGTGGCCACAGCGGTGTTGGTCATCGTTATTTTTACGGCCATCTACCTGGTGGTGCACAAAACGGTTTACACGCACCTGAACGACGACCTGGACGCTGAATACCTGGAGGTTTCGAACAGCATTGTGCTGCTTGACGACCAGCTCATTTTTGCCAACCAGGGTGAATGGGGCGAGGGCGAACACCGGCAAATTGAGGTAAACCCGACTTTTATACAGGTGGCCGACAGCACGGGAACGGTGATCAGGCGGTCGCCCAACCTGATGGAGGCTTCGCTGGAGGTGCTTCAACCGGAAACACAAAAAATATTCTTCAATACCAAACTGGCCGATCAGCGGATCAGGCAACTGCAAATGGTGCTGAAAAACGACGGAGGGCGGGTTGTTGGTTATATCTCGGTGGCCGTTCCGCTCGAAGAGTCGCGGCTGGTGCTGCTGAACCTGCTTCTCATCCTTTTGTTGACCTTCCCGCTAGTGCTGGTGGCGCTTTATTTTGTCACCCGCTACATTGCGCAGCGCAGCCTGGTACAGGTGAAAACGCTGACCCGAAGCGCCGAAAAAATTACCCGCGAAAACCTGAACGAACGCATTGAGCTCCCGGCCATCAAAGATGAACTGCACACGCTTACCGGCACCATCAACAGTTTGCTCGACCGCATTGAGGACACCCTGCTGCGCGAGAAGCAGTTCTCGTCGGACGCCTCGCACGAGCTGCGCACCCCTTTGTCGGTGTTGAAGGGCACCCTCGAGCTGATGATCCGCAAACCCCGGGAGCAGGAATACTACGTTGAAAAGTCAACAACCTGCCTGGACGAGGTTAACCGCATGTCGTTGCTGGTCGATCAGTTGCTGCTGCTGGCACGGCACGAAGCTCCTTTTGAGCCCGGCAGGCTTTCGCCGGTCAACCTTTCCGAAATCATCGACGGGCTGATTGACCGCCACGCTTTCGCCCTCGACCAAAAGGGGATCACGCTCCGGCTGAAAACCGACAAAACCATCTGCGTGCCGACCGACCGTTTCATGGTAGAACAGGTTATGGAGAATATCTTTTCGAATGCCATCAAATACTCGCACCCAAACGGGACAATTGAAATCCTGCTGACCAGCAAAGGCGGCCAACCATCGCTCACCTTCACCGACGAGGGCATTGGCATGGAGCCCCGGGTGCTGGAAGGGATTTTCAACCGGTTTTACCGGGCCGATGAGTCGCGGAACGCAGAGGTTAAGGGATACGGGTTGGGGCTGGCCATCGCCAAGCGCTTTGCCGACCTGCTTGGCCTTGTAATTAAGGTGGAAAGTGTTCCCGGCAAAGGTTCGTCGTTTACTTTAATTTTCCCGGCTTCGTAAAATTCGTAACCAGTGTGTTTTTAATTTGTGGTTTCACGCGAAGGCCGGGTGTCGCGGTTTTCAAACCGCGAAAAATGGGAAGTGTTTCTTTTCTACCACATAACGCTATCAGGTCCGTCAGTTGCCGGACGCTGACAGGTTACCATCCCTCAAAACCCTGTCATTCCGGCGCAGGCCGGAATCTGTCAGCGATACCCGAAAAACTTGGGACAATCGTGATTAAATCCAGCGGATTTAAATGTGTATAGAAATGATTGTGATTATTGAACCAGTTCGACCCCGGCTGGGGTCGAATGGAATCTTTTTCCACCTTTTTCTATAAACATGTGATGCCTCCGGCATCTTTCAGGTTAGTAGGGGCTTAACGCTGTCAAGAGCTTCGCACGCTGACAGGTTGCCATCCCTCAAACTCTCGTCATTCCGGCGCAGGCCGGAATCTGTTGGCCATTTCCGAATAACCAGAGACGGCTCCGAAGGAGTCAAATATCAATAACCCCGGGTGGAGTGTAGCGGAACCCGGGGATGGCAAGTGTCGAAAGGAGAAAGGCGCAACCACTAGATATTGGAATGGAACACTTTAATTGGCATGCGCCGCAATGGAAAACGTTGAATTGTTGTCCTTCCGGACGGGATTTACTTTCTTTTCGGATGAAAAGAAACAAAAATCTTGTCAAAGTTATCCTTCCTCCC
>JBNKTK010000206.1:0-3326 GCA_050298035.1 Mangrovibacterium sp.
GAGAATTTTTCATTGGATTTTTCATAAATTTTTTACGAAATTTTTATAGTGACCAAAATCAAATAACATAGGGACACTTTAATTTTTTTTGCATTTTTCAATTTTTTCAATTTCAATCTTTCCCTCGTGCATTAGTTTAAAGTTCGCTTCACTGTCAAACCATCCGGTAACGGCTTCCCGCTGTAGTTTTGTCGATTTTACCGAGATGCAAGTCAGATAGCTGGTCCATGGATATTCAACCGGATGACTGCAAAATCCGTGATGTACAGGATTGTTGTGGATGTACAGGATCACCTTCTTCAGATATCCGACATTATCAATGCGCTTTCGTTTGAACGGATGACAGAACAAACTTCCCGAACGGCCAAATCGTTTATTGATAGCCTGTGCATATGCATTAAAGAGGTGCGAAAACTGGTTTTCAGGTTTAAACTTTTTCCGTACCCAGCCACCCTCGGGGTTTTCAACCTCCGACGGGGCGTTTGCCGCATCGTTAACCCTTTCGGTGGTTTTTGACCCCGAAAGAGGTTTAAATGGAATAAATCCAATATCCTCTTCATGCTTAACCCTTACCAGCAAATGAAAATGGTTTGGCATCAGCGCCCAGGCAAACGTATCGGCTACCGGGGAAATGTATTTGTCATACAGTCCCATGAAGTGTTCGTAATTGTCCTTGTCGCGGAACAAATCCGTTTTTGCAACACCCCTGTTATAGATGTGGTAGTAATGTCCGTATGTCAATGGTTCGCTGTCCATTTTGTCAATTCATTAGTCCATTTTCAACCTGTTCATCATTTCGCATGGTTTTCCATTTGTGTCCTTCAAACCTGACCGCGTCGACAGACCTGTCAGCGTTTAGGCAACTTTTTACCGCCAAGGCCGCTAAGTTTTTCGCCAAGGGCCGCCAAGGATCAGTTTCAATTTCCGTTTCAACCCTTTCGGTGATGATCGAACCCGGAAGCAGTTTGCGCAGTTTGACGTTGTCAGGAGCTTCGCACGCTGACAAGTCGATGGTTTCCCATTTGTATCCTTCAAACCTGACAGCGTCGACAGACCTGTCAGCGTTGGAGCATTGTACTGATATCCCATCGGGTTGTACTTTCCCTTTCCGAAGCCATTTTGGCTTCAGTAGCTCATTTGTTTTTGTCCTGTATGTATGCATCATTTCATATCTTTTTGCTCTTACCTCGTTTCCTTAAATCAGTCATTTGCAAATCGCACTGTGCGACTTTTTTGTGCATACTTTTCCCCTTTCAGGTCATTTTAGCCTGATCTGACAAGCGCCGTGTGTCGTGTGACCCGTGTGCTGATTTTGTCCGGATGTCTCGGCAATGGCGCACCTCTGCTGGCATGATACCGGGTTAGCGGTCTGCCGGGAGGTCCGTGTTTGTTGTTAGTCATTTGTCATTCGTTGTTAGTCATTTGATTCTGTTCCCGATAGTTATCGGGACTGGATACTCAGTTCTTTGCGTTCTTCGCGTTCCCTTTGTGTTCTTCGCGGTTAAACTTTTTACCGCACCCGCCTTTGTGTCGGGCAGGGAGTTCGCAGAGGTTTGCGCAGAGGCCGCAGAGATCATCAATCTTCCATTCCAATTCGTTGATCCTCGATTCTTGTAGCTTGAAGCTTGTGGCTTGTGGCTCAATTCCCGAAGCTCAATGTCATACAGAGTTTCACCAGGTAAGAATTCACCTCGTGGTACCGGTTCTTTGATTTCGTGTATGGTTTTACTCATTACATACCTCAATCATTTGGTTTAATGCTCGATGCTCGTCCCAATAACTATCGGGACTGGATACTCAGTTCTTTGCGTTCATCGCGTTTCCTTTGTGTTCTTTGCGGTTATATTTTACCGCGAATGCCGCAGAGGTTTGCGCAGAGGCCGCAGAGATCATCAATCTTCCATTCCAATTCGTTGATCCTCGATTCTTGTAGCTCGAAGCTTGTGGCTTGTGGCTCATTACTCGCCGTTCACGGTTCAAACAGGCAATACGCTCCCTGTCGGGGTGTACCCCGATGGTCACAGGAATCCTGTTCCACCATTCCGGTGGTTTGCCTGGTATGATTGTCGCCGTCTGCTGAAAACCGGGTACAGTTATCCCGGCCGTGCTATTTTTCAACGGCGGTCCGTGTTTGTTTTGTAAATGATCCATTCATCACATTCATTCGGCCGTGTACTTTCGTGCACAACAATTCTTACAGAATCCGTACTTGCCTCATTCGGTAATCAGTGAGTCGTCTTTACAGACAGGATCGATGTTCAGTTAACCGTTTCTAGTCATTGGCAGTCTTGTTATCAGGGTAAAATGAGAATGGTGTATAGGAGGTTGGCATCGTTGGTAAAGACACAGACTTTCCCTTGTTTGCTCCCTTTTGAGGAACAACCGGGGTTGGCTGTTTGGTCGGCGTCTGGCGTTCTGGTTTTGCAACCCGGAAGGCCGGAGGCCCTGTCTTTCCCCTTATTTGATGCAGTGTTCTATTCATCTGCTCATCTGTCTCTTTTTAACTCATACCGCAAATCAATAACGATCAACTTTTTCATACTCCACTGCTTTTCAAAACCATCTGCTTTGCCAGTCTTTCTCCTGCAGCGCGATTTGCCCCCCTCCGTCATCCGGCAGCTGCCGGATTTCTCGTTCCCCTACCAGGGGGACAAATTCCGGTGAACCCGGAATAGGGGGGATTTGTAGCCCGCGGCTAGCAGCTTGCTGTTTGGCAAATCCCCTCCCAACCCGGCAAGCCGGATTGGGAAAGGTATCTTGGTTATGAAAAAGCGAATTCATTCAATTGTTGATTATGGGTTTTTACCAACGATATCATTTGGAGCTGCTGCGTTACTATCAGGAACATTAGCACCAGTGATAGTAGGACGAGGATTGATGGTTTGAGTCGCGGTGTCAACTTGATCAGCTGCATCTGTTGGTGTAGCACCACAGTCATCGTCTTCCATATCCCATTGACCAGCACCTCCATCATCAATAGCGTCAACAGCAAGGGCAAAATCTTGTGATGTTAACGATTCATAAGTGTTGTTATCAATGACTACTCTTACATAAAGAGAAACACCAGTTGCAACATCGGAAGAACTGCTCGCATTAAAGGTTTGTCCTGTTGCCCAGTCCTGACCTGCTCCGCCAATATCTGTTGCAGCCCAAGAGTGTGTTGCAACAAAAGTTCCAGCTTGCGCATCAGCAAGAAGAGACCAAGGGCGCCCCACAAGACATGGGCGAAGTTGAACCATGACAGGGCCTGCGCCAGATGCGGCCCGGACGAGAGAAGGAGCAGCCAGTTCGGCGGATAGAGCGGCCCGTAGAGCGGGTTGCTCAGG
>JBNKTK010000207.1:0-3288 GCA_050298035.1 Mangrovibacterium sp.
TAAACCTGAGTGAAATGGCAAGGGGCATAGCAGTTGAGCTTCGAGAGAACCATCCTGAAAGGCTTGTTGAGTTTATTATTCAGAAAGACATTAAGGTTCAGGCAGATGCTCCTCTTTTGCACATTGCCCTGGAAAATCTCATTGGAAATGCATGGAAATATACCTCAAAACATCCGGCAGCCCGAATAGAATTTGGAATGCTTAGGCAAGAAGGCAGACAAGTATATTTTGTTCGGGATAATGGTGCAGGTTTTGAAATGAAATACGCTCAAAAGCTGTTTGGTGCTTTTCAACGTTTGCATGATTCAAAAGAGTTTTCCGGAACAGGGATTGGTCTTGCTACAGTACAGCGCATTATTCACAGGCATGGTGGTGAGGTATGGGCCGAAGGTGAAGTTGAAAAGGGGGCTACGTTTTATTTTACTTTAGTATAATGGGAAAAAATTCTTTTTTAAAAATAATGACGGTTTCAGCTATGGTTATACTAGTTCATAGCTTAGGTCAAGTGTCTGCACAAGATCAGGTTGCTCCGGGCACAATAGTCCTGCCCATAGTCACCGGCAAAGACATCCGTTTCACAATTCTTACCGGAGAAGAGGGATTGTCCTCCAGTAATGTGTTTGGCATGGCGCAAGATGATCAGGGCTTCTTATGGTTTGCCACGGCTGATGGGCTGAGCCGCTACGATGGCTATTCGTTCAGGATCTATCGTTTCGAATATGGCAACCCCAACAGTCTGGGCAACAACTCAATGATAACTATTTGCCCGGGGCAGGGTGGTGTCTTGTGGCTGGCCACTACCGGTGTGGGAGTTGACCGGTTTGACCCGGCAACGGAAACCTTTACCCACTACCCCCATGACCCGGATAATTCCAACAGCATTAGCAGCAATAGTATCCCTAAATACGGCCTGTACGAGGACCCGCAGGGAGTATTATGGGTAGGTACAATTGATAAGGGGCTGGATCGGCTCGATCCCGTGTCGGGGAACTTTACCCACTATCCTCATGACCCGGATAATCCTAACAGTCTGAGTAGTAATAATATTGAGTGTGTTTATCAGGACTCGGAAGGGATGCTGTGGATTGGTACATCGAATGCGGGGTTGAACAGGCTCGATCCTGTCTCAGGACTGATTACCCGGTATCTGCCGGACCCGGACGATCCGTACGCACTACCAGATGTGTATGTTCGTGGAATATACGAAGACCGAACTGGGACTTTGTGGGTGGGAACTGAGAAGGGGTTTGCATCGCTGGACCGTCAGACCGGCCGATTTACCCACTACACTATTGCACCAATCCAACCGGATGCTGCAAATCTCAATTCAATTTCTCAGTTATTCGAGGATGAAGCAGGTAACCTGTGGTTGGGCACCAATGGTGCCGGAGCACTGAAATTTGACCAGAAGCGTCAACAAGTTGTTCAGTATAAAAATGACTCAGACAATCCGCACAGCCTACGGAACAATTTTGTTAGCTCTTTTCTGGAGGACCCCTCGGGGACAATGTGGTTGGGAACCTTAGGCGGCGGGGCAAATGTGTTTTCCACCCGTCCTCCCAAGTTTACCCATTATCACAAGGCCGACAACACCAATAGCTTAGCAGACAATTTTATACTATCCATCTTTGAAGACCATACTGGTATTGTGTGGATCGGCAATGACCGTACCCTCAACCGCTGGGATCGTAGGTCTAACACTTGGCGGGTCTTTCGTAACGACCCGACCAACCCGAGCAGTATCTCCACAGGTTCGGTGACCGCCACCCAGGAAGACCCGGACGGTACGCTTTGGTTCGGCACTTTTTTGGGAGGCTTGAACCGGTTTGATCCAAAGTCCGGTAGATTCAAAGCTTACCGGTTCAACTCCAAAGACCCCCATAGCTTGGGCGATGACATAATTCGTTCGCTCTGCCGTGATTCCAAAGGTGTCTTATGGGTGGGCGGATGGAATAACGGCTTGAGTCGCTTTGACCGGGTCACAGAAACATTTCAACGGTACCAGAATGATCCTGGTAATCCGACCAGTCTGAGTACAGGCTCGATCACCGATATATATGAAGATAGGGCAAATACCTTATGGGTGGCCACAGAAGGAGGCGGCCTGAACCGATTCGATCCGAGTACAGGAAAATTCATCCGGTACCAGAATGATCCACAGAACCAGAAAAGCCTGCCAGGCAATTCCGTGCGGGTGCTTTACGAAGATCAGGCCGGACAGTTCTGGGTCGGTACGACCTCTGGGTTATGTAGCTTTGATCGGGCGACCGGAACCTGCATTGTGTATACAGAAAAGGAGGGGTTGCCCAATAGCACTATTGAGGGTATCCTGGAAGATGAGGAGGGAAACCTGTGGATAAGTACCAACAACGGGCTTTCCCGTTTCAATCCAAGAACCAAAACTTTCCGCAACTATGATATAATCGACGGTCTGCAAAGCAACGAGTTTAATGTTTTTACTGCGTTCTGCAAGAGTAATCGCACAGGAGAAATGTATTTTGGCGGTATCAACGGCTTTAATGTTTTTGATCCCCGCCAGGTGAAAGATAACCCTTATGTACCACCGATTGTCCTTACCGATTTCCGACTTTTTAGAAAGTCGGTACCAGTTGGCAGAGGTTCTGTGCTGGAAAAAAACATCAACGAGACTGATTCGCTGACATTAGCATACAACCAGAAAAGCCTGTCCTTTGAGTTTGCGGCATTGAGTTATGTGGCTCCCACGAAGAACCGGTATCGCTATAAACTGGAAGGTTTTGATGTAGACTGGCACAATGTGGGCAGCAAAGAACGGTTGGCCGTCTATACCAATATTAGTGCAGGCGATTATATATTCAAGGTGCAAGGGACAAACGAAGATGGAGTCTGGAATAAAAAAGGGAAGACCATCTTCATAACGATCCTTACCCCCTGGTGGCAAATATGGTGGTTTAGGAGTATGGTTATCATGTTATTTATTGCATTGGTCTACTTCGGTTTTAAATTGAGAATTAGAAATATTAAGAAACGTAGCCAGCGATTTGAGCGACTGGTAAAAGAACGTACGATCCAATTAGAAACTGCAAACAAAGAACTCGAAGCATTTTCATACTCGGTTTCTCACGATTTGCGCGCTCCATTGCGCAGTATCGATGGATTTAGCCAGGTACTCCTCGAAGAGTATCAAGACAACGTTGATACACAAGGAAAAAACTATCTGCATCGCATTCGAAATGCTGCCCAGCGTATGGCGCAGCTTATCGATGATATGTTGAGCCTTTCGCGTATTAGCCGTAGCGAAATGAATAT
>JBNKTK010000208.1:0-3275 GCA_050298035.1 Mangrovibacterium sp.
AATATCCCATTCAGTTATAATGAAGCTGAGGGAACGCTTACAATCGGTGAGAGAGTGGGAGAATTTGACGGAATGTTGAAGGAACGGACATTTGTGATTGTGCCTGTAAGCAAGGACAACCCCAAAAGCTTCAATCCCGATGCACAAGGACAACAGGTACATTACGCCGGCCACAAGCTGACGATCAGCTTATAAAGAATAAAAACCAAAAGAACCTGTTTTTCAAAGAATTGAATTTGAACGGAAATGACAGGTTTTATTTTTTCATGTAACATTTTAATAACTAAAGCCTGCTATAAAAAATTACGAACTTATGAAACGACTTAAACTAGGTATTTCACTCCCAGTTATTTTCTTCGTGTCAACCCTCTCGCTTTTCGCGCAAAATACCAATTGTTTCCTGGATGACTTTACTCCAAAAGACGCCAGTATTCCGCTTTCGGTGTCGGCAAGTAAAACCATCGCTGCACCAACTGTAACGGTCACTTTATCTGCCGACACACTTGGCCAAATTTCAAAATACGTGTTTGGAAATGCCATAGCTGTTTGGTGTGGAAATGTTACAGGCGAAGCGAAATTTGTGGAAAACACCAAATTGTTGAATCCTTCTTTAATCCGGTTTCCCGGGGGAAGCTGGTCCAATATCTTTTTCTGGGATGGGGCTCCTTCCGATGTACCTGACTCTGCTTACGATTCATCGGGGGAAAGGGTCAAGTTTTACGCCATTTCAGGAAAAAATGATTGGCCCACTACAACCGAAAACTATTACAAATTACGTGAGCAAACCGGTTCGCAAGGCCTTATCACGGTCAATTATGGCTATGCCCGTTACGGTTTGAGCGCTGACCCGGTTGCGCAGGCAGCCCATCTGGCAGCCCAATGGGTGCGTTATGACAATGGACGTACTAAATTTTGGGAAATCGGAAACGAAAATGCCGGTTCATGGGAAGCTGGTTGGAAGATTGATACAAGTACCAATAAGGATGGGCAGCCCGAAATTATCTCCGGTCAGCTTTACGGTCAGCACTTTAAAGTTTTTGCCGATTCAATGCGGGCTGCAGCGGCCGAGGTGGGCGCTAATATATACATCGGCGCACAGGTTTTGCATTTTGATGGTTCAACAAGCTGGAATTCGGTGGATAGAACCTGGAATGCGGGAGTGTTTAGTGAAATCGGCGATGCTGCCGATTTCTACGTCATGCACAACTATTTCGGAAGTGATGCAAACGCGGGTAATTTATTGTCGGCTGCAGTTACCGAGCCTGAGAAAAACATCAACTTTATTAAGCAGGATATCATTGACAAAAATGCTTTCCCTAAACCAGTGGCTCTAACTGAATATAATATGAATAGTAATAATGCCAATCCGACCATGGGACGTTCCTATATTAATGGAATGCAGGCTACTATTCTTTATAATGAATTAATTAAGAATAATTTTGGTTTGGGTACCAGGTGGCTGCTCGCCTCAGGCGAAGATGGTATGTTTTATCAGGGAGATAACGTAAGCCTTCGGTGGCAACCCCGGCCAGACTTTTATTATGCCTATTATAACCAGAAATTTACCGGCGATCATGTGATCACGGCCGAGTCAACGAACTCCGATGTATTGGCCTATGCTTCAAGATTTGCCTCAGGCGAAACAGGCGTTATTATTGTAAATAGTGGGCAAGCAGAACAGGTGGTTAAGATTGATCTTAAAGATATTGGGGTTGGGAACCAATACTACACTTATTCGTTAACCGGTGGCACGGATAATGGTGATTTTTCATACTATGTAACAGTAAATGGTGTTGCGCCAACCGGAACACAATGGGGTCCCCGCGAAAACCTTGAAACGATTGCTGCAAACGCATATTCAATCGATCAAGCCATTAAATTGGAAGTACCAGCCATGTCAGTTCAGTTTATCATGATAGAAGCCGGTAATCAACAACTTTATCCGACTTCCGTTACGGACGACCTAAAAACGGAACCAATGGTTACCAATTATCCCAACCCGTTTACATCCGGTACGACAATCCAATTTAAAACAACGTCAAGCGCCGCGGTTTCTTTGGATGTTTACAATCAAACGGGAACAAAAATCACCACATTGGTGAACAAGGTATTACCTTCAGGAGTACACAGTTACAAATTTGAAGGAAGTTCTTTGCCGGGTGGAATTTATTTCTACAGGTTGACCGTAGGAACGCATTCTGCAACGCGAAAAATGGTTCTTATTAAATAAGCTATTGGTAGACTGATTGATTGTTAAAACATTGAAAATGAATCGTATATCCTTGTTTTTGCTTTTCGTTCTTGTTATAGGAACCGTTTTAGCCCAAAAAAAGGACAGCAAGAAAACGGCACAATTTCCTGAAAGGGTGATCAGCGTTGATTTCAATAATGAAAAAGGCGTTTTGAATACCATGTTTAAAGAATGCATTGGTGCAGGTCGCGCCAACGAAGGTTTACGTGCCGATTGGCAACAACAACTTTCTTATGTGAAAGACAAGTGTGGTTTCAAATATATCCGCATGCACGGTCTGTTAACCGATGATATGGCCGTTTACACTGAAGACAGTAAAGGAAATCCTCATTACAATTATATGTATGTTGATGCATTGTATGATTTTCTA
Organism: Mangrovibacterium sp.; assembly: GCA_050298035.1. Classification (GTDB taxonomy): domain Bacteria; phylum Bacteroidota; class Bacteroidia; order Bacteroidales; family Prolixibacteraceae; genus Gaoshiqia. Next base: position 2,622 of record JBNKTK010000208.1, read on the forward strand.
TTGTCGATTGGAATAAAACCATTTGTTGAACTGGGATTTATGCCAAATGCCCTGGCAAGTGGAAGCCGGACTATTTTTTGGTGGAAAGGGAATGTAACTCCTCCTAAAGACTATCAAAACTGGGAAGATTTTATCCGCAATCTTACACAGCATTTTACTGATCGTTACGGTGTAAATGAGGTAAAAACGTGGTATTTTGAAGTCTGGAACGAACCCAATCTTTCGCCAGGATTCTGGACCGGCACTCAAGAGGACTATTTCAAACTATACCAATATACTGCGAAGGCAGTAAAGAGCGTAAACCCGGAATACAAAGTGGGTGGCCCGGGAACAGCAGGTGCTGCCTGGGAGAGTGAAATGATCGATTTTTGTGTCGAAAATGATGTCCCAATCGATTTTATCAGTACCCATTCGTATGGTGTTAATCAGGGATTTCTCGATGAATATGGTAATGGAGGTACAGTCCTAAGTAAAAATCCAATGAGTGTAAGTGGCGATGTTCTGCAATCTCGTGAAGAGATAGCTGCTTCTGCGAAACCAAATCTGGAGTTGCATTATACCGAATGGAGTTCGTCCTATACTCCGGCCGACCCAATTCATGACAGCTATCATGAAGCTGCATACATTCTGGAAAAAATAAAGCAGGTTGGGACT
>JBNKTK010000209.1:0-3130 GCA_050298035.1 Mangrovibacterium sp.
ACGGTATTAAATGATACAATTTGCGCTTGCTTTAAATGGTATCCGAATTTCGGAATTATCCTGGATTGGTTTCATCTGGTGAAGAAATGCAAGGAAATGTTGAGTATGGCAATGAAAGGACGATTTGTAAGAAAAGAAATACTCCAGGAAATTATGCCATTATTATGGCTTGGACTGACTGACCGAGCCATTGCTATATTAAAGGGAGTTGATCCAAACAAAGTTAAAAATCATGAAAAGCTATCAAAACTCATAAAGTATCTGGAAAGAAACAAATCGATGATTCCTTGCTATGCTCTCAGAAAAAAGCTGGGACTACGAAACTCAAGCGCTATTGGTGAGAAAATGAACGACCTGTTGGTTTGTAACGATTCACTCCCCCCTAGAAAAAGAGAGTTTTATCCAATCCGAGGCGGAGCCATCCCTTTACGCCTTTTTGCTATTACCTTGGCGATATAATCCCACGGATAGGAATAGGGGTCGCCCATTAAAGGGCGGGTCACCCATTAAAGGGCGGGTCAAGTAAAAAAACACTTCTCCATTAACAAAAATTGCGAATTTTAGATTTTTTGCTTGAACTTTGTTGTCACAGCCGGCTCTCACTTTTCGTCCTGGCACGCACCCGTTATTTCGTTTTTTTTCGGATATGCAGTCAGTCTCTTTGCTGATCCGCACCAGTCACCCATCCGGATCAAAGCCCTCCCGGATGGCATAATGCATCCGGGATTCTTGCGTTTTATGCATTTTGAATGCTTAAGACGCTGCTCCTGGTCCATTTTCGGACCCCAGAAAACCTTCGGTGCCATACTGTGTCCAATTGAATGATGACAGAACCTGTGGTTTTTAACCAACCCCTGTGTGGCTCACAGCATAGGCGAATCAGGAACTGAAAAACGATACCATACTGTTTATGCCGTTTCGTACTTCGTAGTTTCTACATTTTGCTTTTCAAAACCTCCGAATTAAGTTCAAGAGTATTCGGCCAACCCGGCAACCGCCTGACTGAACGGACTTGGACCAGCAAAACACGGCCTGAAGCCGGTTCAAAGCGGGCACAGGCATGAGCGGAGGTGGGATATGGCCGGAGTGGAATCCCTAAAACATGGAACGGAGGTCATATCCCGCCGCAGCGCCGGTTGTTGAATAATTGAGTTCGTGAATTCGTACCTCACTTCCGGTCGAAAAGTAAATGGGTGTGGTTGTTTCCAATCAGACCGGCGGATTCATACCAACCCCAAAAGTGGTTCCCAGCCACACCCACATCGGATTATCCAAACAGTTTGTCATCATCATATGGGATCTGATCCCGCATGATGTAATAAGAGGCTCGTGCCGGTTTATTGCTCAGCGCTTTGGTTGCCAGTATCGAATTGGTTCTGGATAGTTTGCGCTGGTAAAACCGCTGCGCTTTTGGGCTGTATCTTCTTGCAAAATTTGCTGCTTCAACATACGCCCAGGCCAAATACCGATTGCCATTCTTGCTGTTATTTTTTCCTTTGATTTTGCCGTTTGATGTTCTTTTGCTTTCTACACACCGGCAATATGAGGAATATTTTCCCACTTTTGGGAAACGGCCGATATCGCCGACCTCCAACATAATCGTTAATCCCAGGACAGTGCCGACACCTGGTATTGTAAGAAGCATTTGGAATTCTTTTTTCATCGTCACCATTGACAGTACTTCTTTTTCTATTGCCTTGATTTTTTCACCAAGGAATCTGATAACGGCAGCCTGATTCTTCGCTGTAAATATCAGATGTGGCGAGTCAACAAACATCCTTTCCACAAAACTATCTCTGATATTTGCAATTGAATTACCTGAAAAACAAATGCCGCGGTTTCTGGTGACCATGCTTTGGAGGCTCAAAATTTGTGTTGTTCTTTGTTTGACAAACAAAGTTCTTCTACGCATAAGGTCCCTGACCGGTCGCAATTCCTTTGGGTATATGTATCCTTCAGGAATAAGCCCCAACCTCAATAGGTGTGCCAACCAGAAAGAATCCCATTTGTCATCTGTGTATTTAAGGCCTTCATAAACCTTTATTGCCGATGGGTTGGCTAAATGCACACGATAGCCGTGCTCCTGCAATGCATCCACAAGCCAGTACCAGTTGTAGGTGGATTCAACCACAATCCCTTGAAGGCTTTCTTGGAACGGTGAGAGAGCTCCCAAAATTATCTCCAATCTGTTTGGCAGTCTTTTGCTGAATAGCCTCTTATCCTGTCCATCGCTAATTCCCAAATAATTATTGCTTGAATGTAGATCAATTCCAGCGTATGTTTCCATCCGACACCTCCTTTTGAGATATGGGTTAGTAATTTCATTAACGCCAAATGAATCGTATCACTTTTCGCAGAGAAAAGTAAAAGGAGGTGTCATCTTGCTTGATCCCGACCAGGCATTATATATGTTCGCCTTTCAGTACGATAAACCTCAGGGGGGCTGGTTCACCAGCTCGTCCGCTTCCTTTGGTTTGTCTGCCCTTTATATGATTATCAGACCAGGATAACATGCTGAAATCATGAATTATGAACGGTAAAAACGCCTAATATTTGCTCTTAAACCTACTTTTTTGATACCAAAAAGGCGGTTTTAAGAAAGCAGAGCAAAATGAAATGCTTGGATTAAACAAACATAATAAAATGAACTGTGACAATACTCGAGATGTCCCGAAGAATTGGGAATATTCAAGAAGCGGTATTCCCGCGGAATATTGGTATCGATTCGAACCGGTGATCACTCAATATGCACCAATTTTCACCATTGATCTGATCCCGGAACATTACAATACGTTTACATACATGGAAAACCGAGGTAACCGGTCCATTGAGTTTCAGCCGGACAATCTGTTCAACGAGGCCACTGAATACGCGGTGCGGCTTTCACCGGCCATCACGGGCACGGCCGGTAACAAGCTTTTGGGCATCCAACCGTACGGATCGTTTTCCGCTACCTTTACTACAATGGATATCTCGCTTCCGGAACGGCCAGTACCGTGGGAGATCATCCTGTTTATTCCTTTGGGCGGCAAGTCGGAAATCATCGGCGCTCCGGGCACGGCCGGGCTTGAAATACCGGTTTCGATGATCAACGAGGCCAACAGTGCAACCGTAACTGCACCGGAGACCG
>JBNKTK010000210.1:0-2902 GCA_050298035.1 Mangrovibacterium sp.
TACGTGCCAAAATTTCGGGAGAAAGTCAAAAGGGCTTTCCATTTCAGTTTTTGCGGAAGGAGATAACCGGTAGCTCCCAGGTGAAAAGCACTAACCCGGTTGTTTGACACCCCACGCACAATTCCATCTGTACCGATGTTTACCGGGGAAAAAAGAGGAGTACCCATGCTAGATCCACGGTAAGTGAAGCCCGATTGGTAAACCCCATGATTGAAATAACTATCTGCCCCCCTCACGCGGTCCTCTTTGGGGCCTGTAATCCGGTGTATGGGGCCGCTTTGATTTTTTGTATAGAGGTATTCAAATACGAAAGCATCAAATAGTTCGCCAGAGTTTTTCCTGCAAACATAAAGGGTATAGAGATTATCTTTCAAGTTGTCAAACTCCATCCCCGAATGGTCTTCAAACGGATGGCTGATCCGAAGTTCGACCCGGAGGTTCGCCAGCTCTTTTTCAAAAGTCACCAAATAGGCGCCAAGTTGGTTTCCGGCAACATTTAGCTGATCCGTCATCAAAAACTCATCACTTCCGCTTTTCCCAGTTATGTACCGAAAGTAAGCTTTCAGGTCGTCGGGTAGCTTTGTACCATCAGGCAACGTACCACCCCAAAAAACATAATGTTCCATACCTAACGAGAACCTGAAAGTGGCGCCGGGAAGAAACTGCAAGTGCAGCGATTTGTGATGCAGGTGAGGCCGGTCGACAACCCGCTCATCAGTCAGCAGGCCTTCATCATACTCAGCTTTAAACCGAAACCATTGTTTGGCAAACAGAAAAGGGATAAACCCGGTGGTTGATAACCGAAACTTTGGATATGGCCTAAAATTAGCAGATCGGATTAACTGCCCGTTCCCGGATGAAAGCCCGCTCATGATAACTTCATCGGCAAATGAGCCGGCCTTAAACGAAAAGGTCTTCCCAATTAAGCCAGCATATGTCTGGATAATCATCGGGCTCACCTCCTCTGATGAAACCCGCAATCCAAAATCAGCCCCGTAAGTCAACTGCAAATTTGGAGAAATGACATAGTCACCTTGCACGAAAGCTTCGTTGAACTCCTGCCAGGCTGAAGTTTCGGTATATCGTCCCAGTTGATTATGGATAAACCAGAACGGCAAATTTTCCTCGGTACCTGCCATGCCTGTCAATTCCAGACTGACTTCATTAAAATGATTTTGGGCTGCAGACGTCATTGAAAAGATGACCAGCATATAGCAAAAAAAGGACTTCATATTTCTGTTTTCGGGGTTCAGACTCCAAATATACAGTAATCAATGAAATTATTAAGATCAGCCACTCAATACGAATGTGTTTAAGTGTTTTTATAGAAGGATGCTGGAAGCTTGATTGTGATTTCTTTTACCGCGAAGTCGCGAAGATGGGAGGGTGAGAATCCAATACTGGATACTGTGACTGATCACTGAGACTATGCGACTTCATATCTCACGCAAAGCCGCCAAGTCGCAAAGAAATTTCGAGTAGCGAACATCAAGGATCCAGAATCCAGCTTCCAGCATCCAATGACCAATTATCCAGTTATCCAATGACTAAAAGACCAATTATCCAATGACCAATAACCTTCTAAAACACCCGGTCTCGGGTTGTGTCGGTTGGGAGTTGAAGCAGGGCCGAGTCGAGCACGCGGGACTGGTCAACACGGGTGGTATCGATTGTTACAGGCGTGTGCGAATTCAGGTTAATATCGGGGCGAAAAAGGAAGAAAGCCAACAAAACAGAGGCGAAAGCGAGTTTTACCCCCAACTGGCGCGGCATGAACAACCAGCCAATGAAGCCACTGAACGAATTCTGACGGACACGGTAACCGGCCGAACGGGCCATAAAAGCCTGCTGAAGCCTTTCTTCGACAACCGGATTTGGGCATCCCACCACATCTTGTTGTACCAACTGTTTGATTGTTTTTGTCTTCATCTCGTCCTTGTTAAAATTCAATTTCGTCTCTCAAATACTGAAATTTGTCAGCCAAAAATTTGCGCGTGTTATAGAGTCGCGATTTCACGGTGCCGGGTGCAATGCCGAGCATTTCGGCAATATCCTTCACGGCAAACCCTTCGCGGTAGTGCATCAGGAAAACCGATCGGTGTTCGGCGCTCAGCTCATCAAGGCTGGCAAACATGCGGCTCAGCACTTCTTCCCTGCTGATGGCTTCAGGCAGCACCGGCTCAAGGGCATTGTCGGCCAGCGGCGCTTCACGGCGCACCTCCCGGCGACGATATTCATTCTTACACAAATTATAGGCAACCGAAAACACCCATGTTTTGAAAGAATAATCCGGATTAAAACGCTCAGGCCATTCAATGATTTTCAGGAAAACTTCCTGCAGGAAATCGTTGGCCAGCTCGTCAGAGTTTCCCAGCATCCGGAAGAAATAATAATACAAACGTTGCTTGTAGCGCCGGTACAACTCGGCAAAAGCCTGCTGGTTGCCCGATGCCACAAACTGCATCAGTTTTTCGTCGGTATATGTGTTTATTTTTCGTCCGAACATTTGTCTTTTGGTTTCTTCATCACCAGGTAAATCAACCCGCCATAAGTTAGTAATAGTATGATTGGCGCCAAGGTTATCCGCCTGAAGCTAAACACCCGCGGATCAAACTGATCTGCCTGGTTATTGCCGGGGCCACTCATTAACAGGAAACCCAAAACTAATAAAATCAGGGCAATTACCAGCCCAATATATTTTTCCCGGTTAAACAGCATACGGTATTTTTTCGATACAGTACACGCCAAAACGGAAAGGTTCACCGGTGAAATATTTTTTTTTTGGAATGTTGGTGATGAAATGTAAAAGTAAAGATGGTTTTGGTATTTGCTTAACCGGTTCGCTGGATATTGCATAGGCGCTTAGCGGGTAATCCGCTTAGCGCATTAGGAAGAAATCGTT
>JBNKTK010000211.1:0-2871 GCA_050298035.1 Mangrovibacterium sp.
AAAATGATTCGAGTTCTTTGTTTACTGTATGGAGGCTCTCGTTTGTAGTTTCGAGCTCATCGTTAACAGCTTTTAACTGGGCAGTGCGCTCTTCTACAAGGCATTCAAACTCACGGCTTCGGTTTTTAATATTTCGCAAACTCGACCTGAAACCAATGATGACCATGCCTACAAGTAGTATGACTGTCATGCCCCGGAACCACCAAGTTTGCCACCAAGGTGTAAGGATTGTGATGAGGATGGTTTTACCTTTTTTATTCCATACTCCGTCCTGGTTCGTTCCCTGCACCCTGAACACATAATTGCCCGGTTTCAGGTTTGTATAAACAGCCAACCGTTCTTTGCTGCTCACATTACGCCAGTCAGTATCAAAACCTTCCAGTATGTAACGATATTGGTTCTTTTCCGGAGCTGCATAGCTCAATGCCGCAAATTCAAAAGAGATATTATTTTGTTTGTAGTGTAATGTCAGCGAATCCGTTAGGTTGATAGCCTTTTTAAGAACAGAAGCGCTGCCAACTGGCACTGATTTACCAAACAGGCGGAAATCGGTAAGAAGGATTGGTGGCACATAAGGATTGTCCCGGATATCTTCAGGAAAGAAGGCGTAGAAACCTTTGCTGCTTCCAAAAAACATTTCTCCGCTGCGCCCCTGCCAATAACAACTCTCAGTGAAATCATTGTCCTGCACACCATCATTCGCCTCATAGTTTCTGAATATTCCAGTCTGTGGGTCGAACCGTGATAACCCTTTTCTGGAACTGAGCCACAGTCTACCGTCTTTGTCTTCCAGAATACCCTCAATAGAGCTGCTGGGCAGACCTTTGCTTTCTGTGTAGCGGGTAACCGTTCCGTTTTCCCGGTTAAATCTGTACAGTCCATCTCCGGCCCCCAACCACAATGTTCCAGATTCATCTTCGTAAATGGCACTAATGTTGCCGCCGTTGAGCCGTTGAGGATCACGCGAGTCGGGTATGTAATTCGTAAAGTTGTTTGTGTTGCTATTGAACCGACTCAAGACACCGTTACACCCTCCCAGCCACAATACACCGGAACGATCCTGATAAACAACACAAACGTCAATTTGCCCAAGGCTGGCCGGGTTAGCAGGATCTTTTCTGTAACTGATAAACTGTTCTGTTTTCGGATTAAAACAGCTAAGGCCTCCATTTTGCCCCACCCATAAATTGCTATCATTATCTTCACAAATACTTAGTACATTGTTTGAAATCAAGCTATTGGTATTTTTGGGATTGTGTTTATAGTGTTTAAACTGACCCGTGTGCTCATCAAATCTGTCAAGGCCGCTATTCCAGCCTCCCACCCATAGATTACCATATTTATCTTTACAGATGCTATTAATGTCAGTTCCTTTACCCAGCTTATTTTCGTTTTCATTACCGGGAACATAATGGGTGATGAGGCCAGTACTACGATCAAATCTGTCCATGGCACGAGGGGAAAAGCCCAGCCACAAAATACCATCAGGGTCTTCATAAACCTCAGTAACCCTGCCTGAAGATAGCGTTTGGGGACTAGAAGGACTATCCTGGTAATAACAGAACTGTTCTTGCTGAAAATTGAGGATATTGATCCCTCCTATTTCTGTGCCCAGCCACAGCAAACCTGCTCTGTCCTGATATATAGAAACAACTTTGTTATCGTTTAGGCTATGATGGTTGGTCTCGTTGTGTTGAAAAAGGTGTATAAAACTTCCTGTTTCCCGGTCAAAACTATAGAGACCCTTGCTTGATGGGATCCAAAAACCATGCTTTTTGTTATCCAGAAAATTACTACTGGCCAAACCAATTGCATCAGCATCAAGCGGGTATTTAGAAAGCCTATCTGTATGTCGATCATATTTTACAAGCCCTACAATCGGTGAATAAGCCAGCAGCCACAAATTACTGTCTTTATCTTCATAAAGATAATCTGCAGCCAGGTTTTCAACCATTATAAGTTTCCGCATAACCTGTCTTGTTTGAGGGTTCAAATGGAACAAACCGCGATCACCAACAAACCAAATATCGCCCTGGCTATCCACTATAACGGAATTGATTGCTCCAACAAATTTGCCATCTCCATCATTGCGGTAACAGGTGAAGGTTTCGGTAGCGGGGTCAAATTTGTTCAAGCCATCGTAAGCGGTACCAAACCAGAGATATCCCTGATGATCCTGGGCTATACTATTAACCTCGTCGCCACTAATGCTATTTGGGTTATCAGGATTGTGCTGGTAACTGGTAAAGTGTCCGGTTTTGGGATCAAATTTATTGGCTCCACCTGCAGCAATCCACAAATAGCCACGATCATCTTCAAACAAATCAATAACAAAATTATAGCTTAAGCTCTCAGGATCGTCGGGATTGTTTTTGAACACAACGAAGTTATTACCATCGTAGCGATTGAGGCCATCCCGCGTGGCAAACCACATGAAGCCCTGCCGATCTTGTAAAATGGCATATACATGATTCTGCGACAAGCCATCATCTGTGGTGAGGTGACGAAAAGCCATAGTGCTTTTCTGTGCGTTTGAAATTCCATCAAACAAAAAGTAAAGGAATACTAAAATTAGTATTTTATAAACAGTTATCATAAATGTTCATAATATAATGTCGTTTAGCCTGCTAACGAGGCATAACGACATTATATTGATATATCTAATATCCTGGATTTTGCATAAGATTTGAGTTCTTTTCAATTTCTGGAAGAGGAATTGGGTAAAGAGCCCTATAATCACCATTGGGAGAGTGTGATAACCATGATTTTTTAGTAAAAACACCAAACCGGATCATATCAGTTCGGCGACGGGCTTCCTGACAGAATTCCCAACCCAGTTCATCGAGCATACGGCCATATACAATATCGTCA
>JBNKTK010000212.1:0-2833 GCA_050298035.1 Mangrovibacterium sp.
TTTGAACAGGTCAATTCAGGCTTTTTAAGCTGCCGTTTGAAAATAGTGATAAAATTTTGTTTTGATAAGCCGTTGGGATAAAATGTTTGTTTTTGTCCCCCAAAAAAACAAAACCGCCCAACCGCTAAGCCAAGCAAACCAAACTCCACCGCACTCAAGCTCTACGCAGCGCACGGCTCCAACGGTTAATTATTCGCGGTAGTTTTTATTTTTTTTTTTCAAATAGTTAATTGCCCATTCCTTTTCTTGTTGGTTCAGATGTTCAAAGAACAAATACCCTCCAAGCGATGGAACTTTAAAAGAATATAGACTAACAATATGCTTGATTCCAAGGAAATAGTTAAAATCTAAATCGTTGAATGCCCTTAGCTTATATAATTCGATTCTTGGATTATCTTTTTTAAGGATTTTGTATTCTTTGGCAAATGGCCTGTTCATTTTTTTGATAACATAGAATTCTTTGTGAATTTCAACTACTTGATTCTCTTTTAATGCCATTAAAATTTGAATTGCGAGTCCGCCAAACATTAGAAAGAATATCAAACTTGCAAATACCATCTCAATTCCAAAACCTTCGGAGTATAAAGCCAATGGAAATGTTATAAATCCGATTGCACAAAAGAAAATTGCAAACTTATCAGCTGCATCAAAGTGTTTCTTCTTAAACTCAATACGTTCTATTTTTTTCTCTTTATCAATAAAAAGTTCAACTTCGTCGGAAATTTTAGTTTTATTCATTCTTTTCTTTTTGCTTTAATTTAACGGCAAATTAGAAATTACCGCTAAATTGTTGTGTATATGTACCAGGTACATTTATTCCGTTATTACAACCTGTTTGCAATTCAGCTTTAAAATTATGCAAATCAGAGAATAACATCCAATAGATTTTCAAAATTATTTTTTGATACTACGCTTAATGCCGGAGGTTAAAAAACCTCCGCACCCTATCGGCGTTGACAATCTTTAACCTTAACGGGATTGGAAGATTGGGTGGTGCGGTTTTTAACCGCACTGACAAAATCCAAGCGAGTCACTCCACCCGGGGTTATTGATATTTGACTCCTTCGGAGCCGTTTCAGGTTATTCAGGAATAGCCAACAGATTCCGGCCTACACCGAAATGGCGGGAGTTTGAGGGGCGGCAACCTGTCAACGTGCGAAGCTCTTGACAGCGTTTAACCAGCAAAGAAATACATTTATCGCGGGTACAAACCGCAGCCGCAACTCCCTCGAAGGTAAAAGGAACGATCTGTTTTTTTATTGGACAGCCACCCCGAGTGAATCAAGGATTCTGACAAGGTTTTTCACATCCATATTTTTGGCAATGATTTTTTGGTCTTTATCGAGCAGGAAAATCGAAGGAGTAGTGCGCACACCGTATAGCAACCTAAAATTGGAGCTTTGGTTGGGATCCCAAACGTTGATCCAGTCGTGCAGCTCGTGTTCGTCGATAAAGCTCCCCCACTCTGCTTTTTGGGTCATGGTGTACACCGCGTAAACCGTCAGTTTCGAAGGACTGATTTTGAGAAAGACATCCTGATACAACTGCGGTATTTCAACCTGGCAATGGCCACAGCCGGGTTCCCAGAAAACCACCACGGTGTATGGCGTTAGCGACTGTTTCAGGCTGTGGTACCCGCCATTCATATCTTCGAGCAACAGTTCGGGAGCTTTCAGTCCCACCAGGTTGTTTTTCCTGATCGCCACCTCCTGCCGCACCCGTTCCAGGGTTTTAGCATCGGCCCAGAAAGCTTGCCCCGAGAGGTAATACTTCTCGGCCAGCGCCACAAATACATTTTCAATGCCCATCACCTGCGACCGGATGCTGTTGTTCAGGATAAACGAGGTGAGGTTTTGGAAAACAGGCTTGTTGTCTTTATACTTTTCAATCAGTTCAACCGCGGCCTGAAGCACGGTATCGGGCATCTGAATCAACACTTTATTCAAGTAGTCGTCCAGCTTTTTACGAATAGTTGGCGTGTGCCACATCCGCAAATCACCCAAATCGTAATGGTCCCAGTAATGGTTCTTGCGGTAGCTGTATTCGTACACCCAGCGTAACGAGTCGCTTTCAAGGCAGGCAGCCGGTATCTGGCTGGGGTCGGGCAAAGTCACATCATTCGAAAGCACAAATTTCCCGTAAAACAAACCGGGGTACTTCCGACCTTCATCCGCCCACTTCTTTTTCATTTCTTCGTCCAACAGCTTCATTTCCCCGTCAAATATCTTCACCGAGTCCGGAAACATTTGATACTGCTCCTTCCGGGCAGTTAGCTCATCTTGCCTGCTTTTTCGCACCAACACAAAATCAACATATTGCTGAAACTTTTCGGTTTCCCACGCCGAGGATATCACGGGCGGATCATCGTCGCCGGGCAGGCTGAATTCAAAAGACTGATCCTCCCCAACCAGAAAATCAAGCTGTTTCTCATCACTGAAATAACGCTGATAAATCCCCTGCTGCAACGGTTTGTCACCGGAGTAAATGCACTGGCCCGCAGCATCGGTTTTAAGGGTATCTTTCTGGTAGATGTCGCCAAAATAATAATAGGCAAGCAGTATTTCGGAGTTGGGCGAAGACGGAAACGAGAATTTAATTTTATACCCCTGCCCGGATGAAAGAATGGGCAAAAGGAACAAGACAAAGCTAAATGATATCGTAAATTTTTTGAGCATTCTTTTCATTGGAGAACAGGTTTTCAAGCCGGTCTTTCCGGTTCCGGATATCTTCTTCTGTAAAATCGGCGTCAATATATTTCAAAACCAGGTCGATCATTTCACGGGGCGTTTCGGCAATATGACAAAGATCGGCCAGTCCGGTGCCCTCAACCATG
>JBNKTK010000213.1:0-2788 GCA_050298035.1 Mangrovibacterium sp.
GTCAGCGTTTTTTAGCAAAAACCTTTAAAAGCGCTGATTATGAACGATAAAGATGTAAACAATTGGATCATGTATCATGAAATACACAAATTAAGTCGGATGGGCTTTAGTTGCCCTAAAATAGCCCGCTATGCTGTAATGGATAGCCGCACTGTCAGGAAATACCTCAATATGACTGAAGATGAGTACGAGGACTTCCTGATAAAAAATCATTATCGCCACAAAATCCTTAACCCTTATGAGGATTTTGTCCGCGAAAAACTCGCTAAGTTTCCCGAGACATCTTCTGCTCAGATATTTGACTGGCTTAAGGAGCACTATCCTGATCTTCCAAAAGTGAGCGTGCGGACAGCCTACAATTTTACCATGTTTGTCCGTCAAAAGCACAACATTCCTGTTGCTATTAACCCCAGAGAATACGAAGCAGTAGAAGATCTGCCATACGGTTACCAGGCTCAAGTCGATTTCGGTGTTTACAACATGCGAACAAGCAGCGGAAAACGCAAAAAGGTTTGGTTCTTCACCATGGTACTCTCACGAAGCAGAATGAAGTATGTCTGGTTTTCTGATAAACCGTTTACCTCGCTCACTACATGTCAGGCGCACGAGAAAAGTTTTAGCTTTTTTAATGGCGTTCCCTTAACCATTGTTTATGATCAGGACAGAGTAATGGTGGTTGATGAAAACCTCGGCGACATCATCCTGACGCGTTTTTTTAGGGAGTATACAAGGTTAAGAAGCTTTGAGCTACACTTTTGCCGAAAGGCCGATCCTGAAAGTAAGGGCAAAGTGGAAAACGTGGTGCAGTACGTGAAAAAGAACTTCCTGTACAATCGCCTTTATCATGACGTGGATACTTTGAACCAGGAAGCCCTTGCATGGTTGGGACGCACGGCCAATGCCCTTGAACACAACTACACGAAACGAATTCCGGCTTCGGAATTTCTTGTCGAAAAGAAGCATTTAAAGCCTTATTTTCCAATACAAATTGAAGAGCCAGAAGAAGGTTATTACTCTGTCCGGAAAAACAATGTTGTGACGTTTAAAAGCAACTTTTATTCGGTTCCTACGGGTACTTATCAAAAGGGTATCATGGAGGTTATTTTGAAAGAAAGGAGTGAAACAATCGAAATATCCACCACTGATGGAGTATTGATTTGCACCCACAAAAAAGCGATGGACAAAGGCAGAACAATTTCCAATTCCAATCATAAACGCGATCGTTCAAAAAGTATTTTGAAAATGAGTGAATTGGTTGCCAGTCAGTTTTCTTCATTGGATACAGCTAACAGATACCTGGCCGAAATCAAAAGCCGTTACCCCAGATATATGCGTGATCAATTGCAAGCCCTGCATAAGGTACTGGAACAAAGCAAGGATGCTTCACTTAACGATATAACGCTGGATTTTTGCATCCAAAATCAACTTTATTCTGCAACTGAATTTGTACAGGCATGGCACGTTCTTGAAGCACAACAAGAGCAGCACATCAACCTTCCCGTGATAAAACCTTTGGGTGGCAATGAAACATTTACCAAAACCAATGAAACACCTTTAATCAGTGACATTAATGATTACGAATCTATTTTTAATGCTTAAAACAGACTAACATGACAAAATCAGACGTTGTCAAGCAACAATGCAAGACTTTAAAACTTGCTTCGCTGGGCGCCACACTGGATGAAATCATCCAAAAGGCCGAAAAAGAGCAATGTACCTACCTTGAACTGGTTGGTTGGCTCATGGATAAAGAGATACAAACCCGAAAAGCCAAAGACATGGAAACACGAACAAAGCAGGCACGACTACCGCTGAATTACAATTTAGACCTGTATGACTCTTCTGTTGACAATGGACTGCAAACAGCCCAGCTCAAACAAATCAGAGAGCTTAAATGGCTCGAACAAGGCTATAATTTAGTTTTTATGGGGCCCTCCGGAACCGGAAAAACTTATCTCGCTGCGGGTTTGTGTTTTGATGCCATTGAGCAGGGCTACAAAGCCTATTTTAAGACCATGGAGGATATTATCAAAGTGTTAAAGATGAAAGATATAATACGAACTGCTGCGAATGAATACAAGCGAATTATTAAGGCTCATTTACTTGTTATTGATGACATTATGATGTTCCCCGTTACAAAACAGGAGGCGGTAGCGTTTTTTAACTTAATCAATGAATTGCATGGAAAAACTTCATTGATTATCACCACAAATAAGTCGCCTAAAGATTGGGTCGATTTCCTTGAGGATAGTGTGATTGTTACCGCAATTCTTGACAGAATACTTTTTCGTTGCGATATCATAAAATTACAAGGAAAAGGATACCGAATGGCAAACCGAAAAAATTTCTTTGAATTTAACAATTAATCATCCTATTTTTAATCCTAAATCATGCATCCTTATTTGCCGATTTTGATACATCCTTATTTGCCGAAAATCATACATATTTATTTGCCGGTAACAGCTATCCAATTTTTCTTTGATATGTTGGAGAATCATTGTGGTTTTTCCAACTCCACGAGCACCTATAATCCCAATCATTCGGTTTTCCCACGTGACGTTATCATATAAATAACGCTTAAAATTCGTTGTCGTACTTTGTAAAAGCGTTTCAAATTTCTGATATAATGTTCTCATAATTTTCTAAATCATTTTTTACAAAGATATGAAATGCACAACACATTTAACAAATTACACAAATAAATGCTCAATAAGATGTGCAGCACGCTCTTTTTTGCTTGGCGGCAACGGTTTGTCCATATAAAGTGGCCCGGGGTGAGATGGTATAT
>JBNKTK010000214.1:0-2765 GCA_050298035.1 Mangrovibacterium sp.
AAGCTAGTGAAATTGGCGATGTAATCCTTGTTGGCGGTATGACAAGAATGCCTAAGGTACAAGAAAAAGTTAAGGAATTCTTTGGAAAAGAACCACACAAAGGTGTTAATCCGGATGAAGTTGTTGCGGTTGGTTATGGAGTTCAAAAGAAAAGTTTGGTTACCGGTGCGATTTCAAGCGTGAAAGCTGAGGATTTACAAAATGTACCGGTTGCACGTGCAGACCAGGCTATCCAGGGACGTACGGCCGGTGTTTCAGTTTTATCAAACTCAGGCTCACCTGGGGCAGGCACCAAAATTCGTATCCGCGGGGTAAACTCGAACGGAAATTCGAACCCGCTGTTTATTGTTGACGGCATGAAAACCGGCGATATCAACAATATCGATCCGGCTGATATTGAATCGATGGAAGTACTGAAAGATGCAGCATCAGCAGCTATTTACGGTACCGAGGGTGCCAACGGGGTTATCATCATTACCACTAAATCAGGTTCGAAAGGTGCTGATGCCAAGATTACCTACGACTTCCAGTATGGAGTTCAAAGTTCGCGCAGTAACATGAAGTTGATGAACGCTGAACAATACAAACAATGGATGGAAGAATCCGGTGCAGGTACCGTCACGCTCGACGGAACCGACACCGATTGGATGGATCAAGTGTTTGAAAACGCGCCGCTGCAGAAACATCATATCAGTTATTCATCGGGTAACGATAAGTCGTCGTACATGTTGTCGGGCTCCTACTACAACCAGGATGGTATTGTAGGTGGTGACAAAGCAAAATACGAACGCTATACCGCCCGGATTAACGCCAAAAGTAGTTTGAAATCGTGGTTGGAAGTTGGTAACAACATCAGCTTTTCGCACTCGAAAAAGAAATATGTGGGCGAAGACGATGAATATCGCAGCGTGGTGAACAGCACTTTATTGATTGACCCGCTGACCAAGATTACGTACGAAGGAACACCAGCCAATGTGCAAGCCTTGCTTGACCAAGGTCACACCGTTCTTCAAAACGAAGAAGGTAAATATTATGGTTTGCCTGCATACGTAACCGGAGAAATTGCCAACCCGCTTGCATTGCTTCAAACTTATCGCAACTCAATTGAGCAGGACAAAATTCTGGGTACAGCCTATGCGACACTGACTCCGTTTAAAGGTTTCAGCTTTACATCGCGCATCGGTTTGGATTTGACTTACCAGGTGCAACATAGCTGGGCCCCGAAATACTACTTCTCCAGCGAAAACCAAAATGCACAAACAACTGTTGACGACACCATCAACAAGTGGTACACCTGGTTGTGGGAAAACTTTGCTTCGTATAACTTCAACCTGGGCGACCACGCGTTTACAATCTTAGGCGGTTATTCGGCTCAGGAATATCAGGCTCCGGACTGGACTATGCACTCAGGCCCGATGATTACCGAGGGTGACGACTTTGCTTACCAGGGCTATACACAGGGTAATGAGAACGATCGCACCGGTGGTGGTTTTGTAAACCAAACGATGAACTCGTACTTCGGACGTCTGTCTTATGACTATAAATCTCGTTATCTGCTCGAAGCATCGGTTCGTCGCGATGCAGCCAGTGTATTTCCAAGGAAAAATCGCGGTGCAGTTTTTCCGGCAGTATCTGCAGGTTGGGTTCTTTCAGAAGAAAATTTCTACAACTTGCCAAAAATCGACTACTTGAAGTTCCGGGGAAGTTGGGGACAAAACGGTAGCAAAGCTAACTTGCCGGGGAATGAAGATCGCGAGTTCTGGGTATTTGGTATGCAGTACCCGGGTGCTGACAATGTTTACCAGTCGGGTGCGGAAATTGATAAGCTTATCAATTCCAATTTGATATGGGAAAGAACAGAACAACTTGATTTAGGGGTCGACCTCCGGGCTTTTGCCGGGAAGCTGAACTTCTCTGTAGATTATTACCATAAGATTACGAAGAATCTGATTGTTCAAGGATCTGTTCCTCTGTCGGTTGGTAATGATGCACCTTCTGTCAACGGTGGCGACGTAACGAACAAGGGTTTCGATTTTGAACTGGGTTATCGTGGTGATGTTCGCGATTTCAGTTATAGCGTAAACCTGAACCTTTCGACTTTAAACAACGAGGTAACATACCTGAAAGTGGACGCTCCGGTTTCAGGTGATAACCTCCGTGGCTACAACCTGACCTGGTTTGAAGAAGGTTACCCGATTTGGTATTTCAAAGGCTACAAAACCAATGGTATTGATCCGACAAACGGCGACCCGATTATTGTCGATGTGAGTGGCGATGGTGAGATTACAGCTGCCGACCAAACTTATATTGGCGATCCGCATCCGGACTTGCTGTACGGTGCAACCTTCAATTGTTCGTATAAAGCGCTGGATTTCAATTTGTTTATCCAGGGAACACAAGGTAGCGATGTGTTTATGGGCTGGTTCCGCAGCGATCGTCCGTTCTCGAACAAACCCGAGTTTATGTTCGAAGACCGCTGGACTGCCGACCATACCAACGCAAAACGTCCGGCAGCAAACAATACCAGCGACCATATTTATCGCAGCGACCTGATGGTTCAGGATGGTTCGTACCTGCGTATCAAACAAATTCAGTTGGGCTACAACTTGCCGAAGGACTTCCTTCGTTCGATGCAAATTGATCGGGCGCGGGTCGTCATTACTGACCTCTACTATGCTGCCAGTCATAATGCGTGACGGCAGTGTATCTGGGCAGGAGATCATTTCTTCCGGTATGGTCGATGGTGTGGTGGGCGGTGGCGGCTG
>JBNKTK010000215.1:0-2673 GCA_050298035.1 Mangrovibacterium sp.
TTTCCATTAGATCAAGTTGTTGTTGCTGCTCCAGGTGAGTAAGCCCGAAGTCATCCAGGATAAGCAGAGTGGCTTTTGAGATACTCTCAAAGAGTTTGAAAGAAGTGCCTTCGGCCCTGGCCATTTTAGTTTTCATGAGCAGTTTTTGGGTATTGAAGTAAGCTACTTTGTGTCCCTGGGCGCAAGCCTGGTGCCCCAGAGCAGAGGCGATAAAACTTTTGCCGCATCCGGTTGCACCAGTAATCAGTACCGATTCGCCCCGGGAAAGATATTCGCCAGTAGAAAGCCGGGTAATAAGCACTTTGTCGATGCCACGCGAGGCATCATAACGGATTTCTTCGATGGAGGCCTGGTAACGGAAGCGGGCAGATTTTTGCAGCCGGTCGAAGCGTCGGTTTTCCCTATCGTGTATCTCCGATTGTAAAAGGATTTCCAAGCCCTCTTCCAGGCTCAGTTCGTTGTGTCTGTGGGTTTCCAGCATAGCTTTCCAGTTGCGGCTCATTCCATGAAGGCGCAGCTGGCTCATTTGTGTTTCAATTTGCATCATAGATTAAAAATTTAGTTTAACGTTCAAGATTTAGTTTTTGGTAATATTCATTCCCCCTGATGTTTTTGTGGTGGGGTAGGTTTTTTTGCAGTTCTGTTTGTTGATAATCGAGGGTGTTGTTTTTGATGATATTGGCCAAAAAATGATAAGAGAAATTTTGATACTCCAGGGCTAAATCACAGGCTTTATTAAAGGTATCGGGATTGGTTTTTCTTTGTAAATGAAAGAATCCATCACAACTACGGTAAAGCTGTTCGGGGTGGCGGTTTTGGTTAAAGACCTCGCCAATCAATTTGTAAAAGGGCTCCCCTTTGGGCTTTGCTTTTTCAAGATAATAATCCGGTGAACGGTCGAGATAATGCTGGTGGTGCGAGCACAAATGTTCTTTTGTGGTGCTGTAGCGACCCGGTGTGAAGTTGCGTTGGTGTACGGCCACTTGCTTGCCTTGGATGTAAATATATACCATACTGCGGGTATAGATTACCTTGGCCTTCGCACCGATATGGATGTAGGGGACGCTGTAATAATGTTTGTCCTGACCCAAGTAGATGTGATTATTTTTAGCCACTTTCAACTGGCGGTAATACTTTAACTCAAAGTTTTCAACAGGCAAAGGAGCCAGCAAAGGTTTTTCGTTTGCCAAAAAACATTCTTCACGACTATAAGGCTTCTGCTGCATTCGAGTTTGATTGTGGTCCTTGTTTTTTTCCTTTATCCCCCGGTTAAGTGATTCAAGGTCGAAAAACATTTCATTGCGCAATTTTGCAAAAATGCGTGTGTAAATGAGTTTAACCTGGTTCTCCACCAGGGCCTTATCTTTTGGCTTGTAGGTTCGGGCCGGAATAACGGTGGCAGCGTAATGATTGGCAAAATCTTCCAGTGCCCGGTTTACAGCCGGTTCATATCTGCTTGCTTTTATAACGGCTGATTTTAGGTTATCAGGAACTAAGAGCTGTGGAACTCCCCCAAGATCCTTCAGACAGCATTGCAAAGCATAAAGAAAGTCGGCAAGGCACTGGCTATGGACAGCCATCACGAAACTGTAATCGGAATAAGGCAGGCAGGCTACAAATATCTGGCATTGGACAACTTCACCGGTTTGACGATCAATGTAGGGCATTGTTTTTCCGGCGAAATCAATGAACAGCTTTTCACCTGGCTTGTGGAGCAATACCATTGATGGTTTGCTGGCGTAAAGATGTTGTGATAAGTGATAGCAAAATTGCGTATGCCCATAACCGTTTGGGTGTTCCTGGCGGTATTCTTCCCACAGCAGTTTCCGGGTTACCCCTTTCCGGTTTAACTCTTTTACAAAATAGTCCAGCCTTTGTTTCAACGCTTCAAAACGATTATCCGAATAGGCCGGATTGCCCGGGTGAAACCTGGCTTCCAAAACCGGATCATCAAGTGAGAGAAGTTCGTCAGCATCCACTTTTAACAAGGTCAGCTTTTCAAGATAGGCTTTCACCGTATTCTTGCTTATGCCCAGTATGCGGGCTATTTCTTTTTTCCCTTTTCCCTGCTTGTGCAGTTGTAGCAATTGTTTGATTTGGCTCATACGTTTTGGTTTTCCTGCCATCGTATTTAATGTTTAGTGATTAAATATTTTTACCACTAAACAACCAAAACCTTTTCTATAAAGAATTAAAAATGGGGGTCAGCATGCTCCGATTTGTCGGGTTTGTTTCCCAGGTCAGGAATCAATCATTTAAAAAACTCTTTTCCAGGGGGGCAGCATACTCCGATTTTTTTGCTTTTCCCTCCAAAAGAAAATCATGTTTTTCAATAATTTTTCCTAAACATTCCATTTTTCGGGGGTCAATATGCTCCGATTTTTTGCGGCTCAATACAAAAGGTTTTCATGCAAAAAATCAAAAACAACCCCCGATCCTTCATTCTAAGGGGGTCAATATCCGCCGGATTGTCATGATTTCTTCACAAAAACAATCTCCAATTTTCGACAATTTTTATCCGGTTTACTAGGGGTCAGCTTAGTCCGATATATCCATTTGATCCGGCTGTTGCCAATGGCCACCTTGTGAACGTACCTACCAAGGTATTCGAGGGTTTTTTCGCCATGTTGCACCGGACGTTTGGCAAACACCACCCACCTGTTCTTATAAAGC
>JBNKTK010000216.1:0-2523 GCA_050298035.1 Mangrovibacterium sp.
TTAAGTAGAATGTCTATTTCCATGGACGAAAGACAAAAACAATTCCTATCCATCCACCCGATTTATTAATTGATCCTCTATTCCGCCCATACTTCGTTTCGGATCAACTCAAATTCCTGTGGAATTCCTGTTAAAATCAAATATTTCAGTACAATATCAATTCAATTGACTAAAAGATGATGATTGACCGGCCAGTGACCTTTCTCTTTACTAACGCCGCCATGAGATTTGCACCTTGACAGATTGGTGCCTGATGAACCGCCCCTTTAATAACCATCATTCCGGCAAAAGCCGTAATCTCTCAGCTATGTAATTCCCACACCCACAGGGTGAGAGCAATAGCCTGGTGTCGCGGTTTGTGACCACGATTAAATCGCTGAAATTCTAAACCGGCAAAAGCCAGGGATGTCATCTATTTGAAAAGATGACAACTCTCTCCCCACACAAAACGAGTGACAAGGTATTACTGCCAACCGGTTTTAACAGTTGCCCAACTGTGTAGCTTTACCCGGCAATGCGTTTTAAACCTTCACCAGCTTCATGGCTAAGCCCTCAAACGCGTTTGAAGTAATGCTCATGACCATGTTGATGACATAAAACGCGTTTGGAGCTTTCCCCATGACCGTGTTGATGAAAAAAAATGCGTTTGAAGTCATCCCCATGATCGTGGTGGCGATAAGAAATGCGTTTGAAGTTATCACTTGCCACATGGGGAAGCTTTAAAATGCGTTTGAAACCATCAACTACTACGTGGGGGAAGTATGTATTTCAGTCAGTTAGCATGATTTTGGCAAAAATGAATCAATTATCACCGAATCCTTATTCCTTGTTTTCACCTTAGTAGCCGGATGATGAACAATCTCCCCCAACCTTATTTACCTTATTAATCGTGTCGTGGATTGTTTCATAACAATAAGGTTTTTTGTGCATTAAAAGGGACTGCCCACGCCCCCGACGATCTATAATCGGTGTGCAATTCGGCAGAATTGAGATTGACAACACGGCAACCTGTATAGCCCTCAGCTTCCGCTTGGCAGATAAAATCCGGACATTCGTTGAATCTCTTTATCGAAACCCTAATTAACAGACTATTGCGAGCAATAAGACATTCGGCATCCGTTCTTATTGCCCGTTCAGCTCAGCATGCCGAAAACAAGTCACCAAGTGGTCGTTGACCATTCCGGTTGCCTGCATATGGGCATAAATTATGGTGGAGCCAACAAACTTGAAACCGCGCTTTTTCAGGTCCTTGCTTATTAAGTCGGAAACAGGTGAAGTTGCCGGGATTTCTTTCAATGCCTGAAAATGATTGACAATTGGCTTAAAGTCGACAAATGCCCAAATGTACCGGTCGAAACTGCCGAATTCTTTCTGCACCTCCAGGAAACGCTGCGCATTGTTAACGCTGGCCGCAATCTTTAGCTTGTTACGGATAAGCCCTTCGTTTTGCATCAATTCATTCATTTTGGCTTCATCATAAGCAGCCACTTTTACCGGGTCAAAATTATCGTAGGCCTTCCGGTAATTTTCCCGTTTCCGGAGCACGGTGTGCCAGCTCAATCCGGCCTGCACTCCCTCCAGCAGCAAAAACTCAAACAACAACTGGTCATCATGAACGGGAACGCCCCATTCCTGATCGTGATAATCGATATACAATTGATCCTTGATACTCCACCCACATCTTTCTTTCATTGGTCTGGTATTTTAAATTTCATTTTTTTAAACGTTTTAATAACCGATCGGTTCTCCCTGAATCCAACAGTTGACAGAACAAATAGGTTTTTGGCGTTTCGGCTCTTCACCCTTTCACCTTGTTCACCCCTAACTCGATAGCTATCGAGTCCTCTAAAGGGGACTTTATTAAGTT
The DNA here is from genome assembly GCA_050298035.1 of Mangrovibacterium sp. Lineage (GTDB taxonomy): Bacteria > Bacteroidota > Bacteroidia > Bacteroidales > Prolixibacteraceae > Gaoshiqia. The sequence continues at coordinate 1,868 of JBNKTK010000216.1, forward strand.
CCTAACGGAACGGTCACGTAGTGACAAAACATTGATAGAAAATCAATTATATATTTCCTCAACAGTCCTGTAAGGACTAAATATTATTTTACAAAACAACAGTGAATTAAAAACTGTTTTTTCCGGAGGAATTCATCCATAAAGCGCCAGACTAAAGTTTCCCAAGGAATTTTGTGGTGAAATCAATCGACACTTCAAAAGCATTACAGCCCAAACATTCTATTGGTTCGGTATTTGTTAAAATTTCAAAATTTGAATAAAAATAGCAAAAACAAAGTCATCCGGGGCAAAATATTATTTTTGCTCTTTGTAAATTGCGGACTTAGTGAATGGGCATGTTTTTGTCAAAATAATTTAAGAAGCAGGAGAGATCAGCTACATGAAAAACAAACTTTGCAGGAAAAATTCAGTGACATGCCGGGTTCAGGATCAACAGATGCATCAAACGCTTCTCTTAAAAGGAAATACTTACGTGAAGATAAAACTCTTTCTACTACTTCTTTTAACATTCAACCTGGCCTCGGCCCAGTTGAATATTGATCATTATATCCGTGTGGGACAAACACGCATCCAGATTGGCAATTATGTTGGGGCCATTGAAAACTTTAACATTGTGATCAAATTTAAGCCGCAATTACCGGAACCCTACTTTTTGC
>JBNKTK010000217.1:0-2410 GCA_050298035.1 Mangrovibacterium sp.
AAACCTGGATCGCGGTAAAATGGTTGCATCATTCCTGATGGGAACCAAAGCCCTTTATGACTTTATTGATGACAACCCGATGGTAGCCATGATGGACGTTGGCTACACAAACAGCGTTAGCGTTATCCGTCAGCTCGACAAAGTTACCGCTATTAACTCAGCACTGGCAATCGACCTCACCGGCCAGGTTTGTGCCGACTCTATCGGTATCAAACACTACTCAGGTGTTGGTGGCCAAATTGACTTTATCCGCGGTGCAGGCTATTCAAGAGGAGGTAAACCAATCATTGCGCTTCCTTCTGTAACAGCCAAAGGCGTTTCAAAAATCAGCCCGATCCTGCTTCCTGGTTCCGGAGTTGTAAGTACCCGCTCAAACATGCACTGGGTAGTTACAGAATACGGTGCTGTTAATTTATATGGAAAGACCCTTCAGGAAAGAGCCAGACTGTTAATTTCAATTGCACACCCTGAACACAGGGAAGAATTGGACAAAGCAGCTTTTGAACGTTTTGGCCCCCACTTCCATTTTGTAAGTAAAACATCTGTAAAATAGATATAAGAGGCAGGCAGGGAGTCCTGCCTTTTTCATAAAACACTTTTAAAGATTCGGGAAACGAGAAAGTTACAAGTATATTTTTTAAATTCTGTGACATCAATCACAACACAAATTTCGAACTTTTGAGTTATTCGTTTTAAAGATTTGAATTGATAAGACTTATAAACTTTATAATAACCGATATTTTATTTTTCAACTTTTATAATACAATCTAAAATGGAAATATCTCACATTGAACACATCGGAATTGCAGTCAACAGCCTTGACGAAGCAATACCTTATTACGAACAGGTACTGGGGTTAAAATGCTATGCAATTGAAGAAGTTGCCGACCAAAAAGTAAAAACAGCTTTTTTCAAAGTAGGCGACACTAAAATCGAGCTTTTGGAATCAACTGACCCGGAAGGGCCAATTGGTAAATTCATTGAGAAAAAAGGACAAGGAATCCATCACCTGGCTTTTGCTGTGAACAACGTAAACGAAGCGTTAACGGAAGTACAGGAAAAAGGTGTCCAAGCAATTGACAAAACATCACGCAAAGGCGCTGAAGGACTGAACATCGGGTTCCTTCACCCCAAAGCAACACTGGGTGTATTAACTGAACTTTGTTCAGAATAAATTTTGACTACCAATCTTCAAAAATCAACAATGAATAATCAGGATAAAATTAAACAACTCATTGACCTCCGTGCTGAGGCCAAATTGGGAGGTGGCGAGAAAAGAATTGAAGCTCAACACCAAAAAGGAAAATTAACTGCCCGCGAACGGATTGATTTACTGCTCGACGAAGGCAGCTTCGAAGAATTCGACATGTTTGTCACACACCGCTGCGACAACTTTGGAATTGATAAAACCAAAATTCTGGGCGACGGTGTTGTTACCGGCCAGGGAACTATCGACGGCCGCGTAGTATATGTTTTCTCACAGGATTTCACCGTATTTGGTGGTTCATTGTCTGAAACATTTGCACAAAAGATTTGCAAAGTGATGGACATGGCCCTGAAAGTTGGTGCTCCGCTTATCGGTATTAACGACTCGGGTGGTGCACGTATTCAGGAAGGTGTTACAGCCCTTGCAGGTTACGCCGAAATTTTCGAGCGCAACATCATGGCATCAGGTGTTATTCCTCAGATTTCTGCCATTTTCGGGCCTTGTGCCGGTGGTGCCGTTTATTCTCCGGCATTGACCGACTACATCATCATGAGCAAAGATACCAGCTACATGTTCGTAACAGGACCGAAAGTTGTTAAAACAGTAACCGGCGAAGTGGTAACTGACGAACAACTGGGTGGAGCTACCGTTCATGGTTCAAAATCGGGGGTAACTCATTTTATTGCAGATGACGAACAGGAAGGGATTGCTTTAATCCGCAAGCTGTTAAGCTACTTGCCTCAAAACAACCTGGAAGATGCCCCGTTGGCAGAATGTGAAGACCCGATTGATCGTTTGGACGATTTCCTGAATGAAGTTATTCCGGACAATCCAAACAAACCATACGATGTAAAAGATGTCATCCACACCATTGCCGACTATAATGAATTTCTGGAAGTACACCGTAACTATGCCCAAAACATTGTTGTTGGTTTTGCCCGTTTCAACGGTATTTCAACCGGTATTGTGGCCAACCAGCCAAACTACCTGGCAGGTGTTCTCGATATCAACGCATCCCGCAAGGCAGCCCGTTTTGTCCGCTTCTGCGACGCATTCAATATTCCAATTGTAACCCTCGTTGATGTTCCGGGATTCTTACCGGGAACAGCCCAGGAATACGGCGGTATCATTACCCACGGTGCCAAATTGCTGTTCGCTTACGGCGAAGCAACTGTACCAAAAGTAACCGTAATCCTTCGTAAA
>JBNKTK010000218.1:0-2279 GCA_050298035.1 Mangrovibacterium sp.
CATTCTCTGCGTAATCTGTGGTTAAAGAAGCTGCAAGCCATTAGATACTCTATACTGGATACTGTGACTGATCACTGAGACTTCGCAACTCTGTGTTCCTTTGCGGTTAAAATGCAGCAAAACTACAATGACCGTTTAAAATTGTTAAGTTTTAAATCTTATAGCATACGGATTGAAATCACCGATATCATTAAAAAATCAACGTTATGGTACTTCAAACAGAACCGAAAGAGGCATTTCCTTATCAACCTCCTACAGCTGAAATCAAAACACAGTACAACGAGTTATTTCGCATCGAAGAATCACTTTCGGTACCTTTACTAAAACTGATCTTTGACAAACTGGTAGCTTTCCTGATCCTTACAGCCTGTTTGCCTGTAATTTTGATGCTGTATCTCATCAACTTCTTCGAGGGGGTGCTAATTCCCGAAAACAGGGGGCCGCTTTTCTTTTACTACAATGCGGTAAGCCAGGGGAAAATATTCCCCAAATATAAAATCAGGCTGATCAAAGAAAAATACATTGACAAAGAACTACAGGCCAAAGGCGACTGGCATGCTTATCAAAAGGAATGGATGCCAGAGGCACGCACTTATTTGGGGCGTTTCGTAAAAAAGTTCTATTTGGATGAAATTCCGCAATTTTACAACGTGCTGAAAGGCGATATGTCGATTGTCGGTCCCCGGCCGCTTGCCATTCACCATTACGAGCGCGACCTGGCACAGGGCAATGTTCCCCGCTCGCTCATCCGAGGTGGGTTGTTAGGGTACGGGCATGTAAGGAAAGGTACCCCCGAATTTGGCAAACCGATTTACGAGTATGAATACGTACACCGCTATGTGCATTACCCGGCAGTTAAGCTTCTGGCTCTTGATCTGTATATTATTGGTAAAGGCATTCTTGTTATGCTTAAAGGCGGAGGACACTAATCACCCAAACAGAAATGTCATAATAAGGAAGAAATAAAACTTTTTGTTATTTATGGGTAAGCAATATATTTTTATTTTTGGTGCCTTAACTGCATAACCCGTGGACAAAGAATAGATGGGAATAAAACTGCGAGGTGTGCACTAAAAAAATACTTATGCGGTTTTCATCTTTATTGGGGGCAATTGTACTATTCAGTTTTCTATGGTTTCCGGTAAATGCTAATAAATCATTTGATATCATCAGGCATCAATGGCTGTTTACGTTTCAGGGAGGAGTAACTGTTTTAGCGACAGAATATGTTTCCGGAATTGGAGCCTTGCAAAACGAGTTCAATCATCAACCCGGCTTACTGGTTGATTTCTCTTTGTCGCGCACTTTGGGCAAGCATTGGGAGGTTGGACTGGGAATGAACTTCTCTCAGATTCATGGGCGGAGTGATTTGCCAGAGTTCTCAGCAAATGGTATCCACCCTGAATTCATGACCTTATACCAATTGCCTGTCAAATATCAGACATTAAGTCAGTATTATTATCTTTTTGGTAGATGGTATTTTCGGGAATATGCTGAAACCCAGTGTTATCATGTCCGATTGGATCCTTTTGTTGAGTTGTCGGGTGGGTTCAATGTCTTGATCAATAGTTTAAAATATGAATCAATTCCTCCCGGTGAGACTACCGATGTCATTTTTGAAAAAGGGCAGGGAGCTCGTCCTCATCCGGGTGATGTCCCCGGGTTTAGTACAGGAATCGGTACACGGATTAATTTTGCCGGACACATCAACCTGATAACAGCATTGAATTTTGATTTTATGGACTACGACAATCTGGATGCTGTTCATAATTATGACGATAAGGGACAACGCTTGAAAGCTATTGGGATATTGACCCGGTTTACAGTTGGGGTTGTAATTCCTCTCAGCAACCGCTTGACTGGCAAAAAGCCCTATATGCCCTGGGCTCCATAAGCGACTTTGTGACATTTAGTATTGTTCGAAGAAATTTGTTTGAAAGCGACTTTTGATTTGCTACTTGATCCTGGATGTTTGCTACTCGAAATTTCTTTGCGTGAGACAATTAATAACCACATAGGCACATTAAGGCACATCGTTTTTAGTGATAATGTGGAAAAAGCTTGAAGCTAAGCTCCGGAGGCTTGAATAAAAGACAAGTCGTCAATTGTAAATCGTCAATGATGCTTGTTGCTCACTACTTCTTATTCAACAAAATTGACGGCTTATCCGGTGTATTGACCATCCAGTTTGAGAAGTCGTGGAGGTAATTCCAAAAGGCAACCACCAGGTGTTCCGGGGCATCCAGTTTTTCCAGTACCTTGCGGTAGCATTCCAGCCA
>JBNKTK010000219.1:0-2278 GCA_050298035.1 Mangrovibacterium sp.
AAGGCGTTGCCTTGGGCTGAATTAAGTATGCCCTTCAGGCATAAACTTTCAAAATGTAACATTAGTGTCCGACTAAAATTGATTAAATCTTCCAGAAATATTGAAAATATTACGTCCCTACGGGACTTGGAATAAATTAGGGGCAACTTTCTACCTACCTATATCTTATCCGGCAATGCCGGATTGCCCCGGAGGGGCAAAATAGTGGTAGAAAGCAAGGTGCGGATCACACAAAAGTCCCATAGGGACGTAATCTCAATTTTCCCATGGGACAGCTATCAAAAATGGTAAAATAGCTAGCTACCAACATTTCTTCATCTGGGTGATGTTGTGCACCATTCCCGGCATAATCATTGCCGGACTGATCCGCATCGATCCGGAATTTGGGATACAGAAATAGCGAGAATCGATTTTGTTTCAAAAAAACCTTCCTTCATATTAAACAAACTGACAAGTAGAAGAAAGAAATTTCAATACATTTACGTTTTGACAGACATAATAAAACTATATCAAACTTCGTTTTTGATAACCAACAAACAACTCTAATTACTATGAAAAAATTACTATTTGTACTATTCTTAATTATTGGCACACACCAGGCATTTTCGCAAAAAATGAGTTATGGCGTTAGTCCCGGAATAAATTTTTACCAGTTTTACTCCAATCAGCCTGTAATTACAGGCAACGAATACAAGCCGGGCATCCAGGCAAACATTTACGTTGAATACCAAATCAATGATCTTATCAAATTGCATTTTGAACCTGGTTTTGTAAGCAGAGGTACAAAGACATCATCTGATTTTCCAGAGTATACACACAAGCTAAATTATTTAAACTTTCCTTTTCTGCTTTACCTCTCACCTGTGAAAAGATTATCGATACAAGTTGGACCAGAGATAGCCTATCGGTTAACTGCAAAAACAACTTTAGGCGAAGAAACGACTGACAGCAAAGATGTTTTTGATAGCAAATTTGATTGGGGAACTCAAATGGGATTGGGCTACAATCTATCATCCAACATGACCATCAACTTGCGTTATTACCGTGGGTTTAAAACTGTCATTAAAGATTTAATCATACCTAATGGTGAATTTGGAGAAATAGTACAGAAAGCAAAACTTAACAATCAGGGATTTGCGATATCATTATCCTACCGGATAAAATAAACCATAAACCAACTTATTTCCAGCCAATTGCCACTCCACAGAGTCAGTTGTTCCCAAACCTTATCCCCTACTCTTCCTTGAACATTGCCACCACATGTTCGCCGGCTGAGTTGACATAGCCGCGAAACATGCCCGTCGTGTTGAAAACCATGGCCGGGCGGCCAAATTTATCGAGGCAAACGACTCCGCCGTCACCACCGGCATCCACGAGCTTATTCAGAACAACTTCACCCGCGGCTTCGGTTACTGTCAGGTTTTTATATTCCATCAGGGCAGAGATGTCGTGCGCCACCGCATAACGGATAAAGTACTCGCCATGCCCGGTTGCCGACACGCCGCAGGTGGCATTATTGGCATAAGTACCTGCACCGATCACCGGGCTGTCGCCAATGCGGCCAAACCGCTTGTTGGTCATGCCGCCGGTCGATGTTCCGGCGCAAAGGTTTCCACGGTGGTCAAGGGCAACACAGCCAACAGTTCCGTGTTTTTCATCACTCAACACTTTTTGCAGCTTTTGATAACTTTTTTCGGTATAGAAATAGGACGGATCAACTAGTTCGAGCTCATTTTCTTTTGCAAATTCAGCAGCGCCATCACCCGACAGAAAAACATGTACCGATTTGTCCATCACCGCCCGGGCTGCTTTTATTGGGTTGCGGATGACTTTTACCCCGGCAACAGCCCCGGCATTCAAATCGCTGCCATCCATAATCGAAGCATCAAGCTCATTGGTTCCCTCGTGCGCAAACACAGCCCCTTTCCCGGCATTGAACAGCGGGTTGTCTTCCAGGTAACTAATGACCGCAACAACCGCATCGGTAGCTGTTCCGTCATTTTTCAGTACCCCCTCCCCAATCATCAGCGCCGAGTCGAGCGCGGCAGCATATTGTTGCTGCAACTGTTCATCAAGGCTCTCCGGAGTTAAGTTACCGGCACCGCCATGAATAATCAAAGCATAATCAAAAGGTTTTTCATCAACAACCGATGTTTTTTTGCTACATGCAGAAAACAACAGGCAAACCAGAATGAAGACAAAATACTGTTTTATCATACCGGAAAAGTTTAAGGATAAATAATGCAATGTCATTTAGTTAACGAAAATAACTTTAAGA
>JBNKTK010000220.1:0-2277 GCA_050298035.1 Mangrovibacterium sp.
AATGGAACAACTCAACACAATAGCCGATGCCAACAACAAGTAACAAAGAATCACATACATGGTAGCTTGTGGCATTACATTTTTCCTACCCAGGTACTCAATTTATAAAAGCATAATAAAACCGGATGGCATACACCATCCGGTTTTGTTTTGTTTACTTTACGACGTAAATCATTAACCACCAGTAGATTCAGTTTCTGTGGTTTCAACTACAGGGATATTGGTTTCTGTCGATGTTGGTATTTGTGTTGCAGTATTGACCTCGGTAGCAGTATTGACCGCGGTAGCAGTGTCGGCTACGGTAGCTGCGGTAGTTGCTGTAACGGTTGAAGTATTTGCCACGCCTGTTTTCGTGGCCGTTGCAGTTCCAGCCTTGCCCACTTTAATCATCACATACACCCGACCGCCAAAGCGGTTTCCGGCACTATCCGCCATTTGCCAATAGCTGTAATAAGTCCCCGTGCTTGTGGGTGCTTTCATCTCCACTGAGATATTGCCGCTTTTGCCAACATTAACATCATTGGCAAGGGTCGTATCCGATGCCCCCATTTTCTCACCACTGATATACACCAGTTTATATTTTTTATCCCAGTTACAGGTGCCCGTATTTTTCAAACTCCAGGTTTTTGTGAAAGAGTCACCTGCGTTTATGGTAGTGCCATCCGGAATCGTCACATCGCTTACATAAAGAGCATCATTACAACCATTCGCGGTATTATTGGAAACAACCTTTGTTGCTTGCGGCAGCGTAGGCGAACTCTGCGCCGGTGTATTCGATGGTACCGGTGTTACCGTATTGGTTATGGTTGATGTAGGTTCAGGGGTTGGGGAAAAATGAGCAGCCTGATCCGTCAATGTGAGAACAACCGACGTATGAACTTCATCCATTGAAATACTTTCAGTCGGTGTAACTTCTGGCTCTGTAGATTTACCACAAGCCGTTAAACTTATCATCAAAAAACAAATCACAAAAAACTTCATGACTTTTTTCATAGGTATCCTCACTATGTAAATGTAAACTGAAAACCAAACATTATTGATCCCCCCTTCAACAACCAGACAACAACATATTTAGTTGTTAATTCAATATCCTTTTGTTGTAACAGGGTTAATCATCCTATTTAACTGCCCTTTTGTCAATAGATAATTTCACATATTGTCAACAGAAATTGAAAAGTGAACCGATAACACTTGAAAAGTGAACTATTTAAACTTTAAAAGTGAACAGCAAAAAACTACCAACAAAACTTTAAAAGTGAACTCTGAATGAGATACTTATCGATAAAAAGGTTCACTACCATGTCACAACTCCATAAGAAATTTACTAATGAGCAAGTAAAAGTATTGCTGGATTCCTACGAAAAAGGTCATCTTGGCCGTGACGAAATTCAAAACACACTTGATATTGGAAAAACTCGCTTTTTTGCTTTATTAAAGCTGTATCGTATTTCCCCTGAAAATTTCTCAATAGATTACCATCGTAAAAACAAGAGCCGTTTATCAAAAGAAGCGGAAGATCAAATTCGATCCCATTTGTTACAAGAAAAAGAACTTGTAAATAACAAAGACCTTCCTATTACTACCTATAACTATGCTGCGATTGCTGATCGATTAAAGAAAGTTGATGTACATGTTTCAACTACGACGATTATTAATCGAGCAAAACAATTGGATTGTTATCTTCCCAAGAAAAAGAAAAAAGCTCGCCATGATCGCGAGATCATCACTTCATCAGTTGGTGATCTCATTCAACATGATGCATCCATTCACAAATGGTCTCCTTACGCTTCCGATAAATGGACTCTTATCACCTCTCTGGATGACCATAGTCGGATGTTGATGTATGCTGATTTTGTTGAATCAGAAACAAGTTGGGCTCATATTCAGGCTGTTCAATATCTAATGCAGCATTTTGGCGTTCCTCATCGTTATTATGTAGATAATTTGCGCGTTTTCCGCTTTGTTCAACACCGTGACAGTGTTTGGAAGAACATGGCTTTGGGTACTGACGACGTCATTACTCAATGGCGTCGTGTCCTGGCTCTAATGAATACGGATGTGGTTTATGCTCTTTCTCCCCAAGCCAAAGGCAAAATTGAACGTCCTTATCGTTGGCTTCAAGATCGTATTGTCCGCACCTGCGCTATTGAAAATATTTCCTCTTTAGCTGATGCTCGCAAAGTTTTATTTGAAGAAGTTCATCGTTATAATTATCTTCAACTCCATTCAACCACTAAAGAAATACCCTTCGTTCGTTTTGAGCGTGCTTGTAAGGAA
>JBNKTK010000221.1:0-2273 GCA_050298035.1 Mangrovibacterium sp.
TTCGATGTACCAATCCACAGCATCCCTTCCGAATCCTGATAAACACACTCAATATTATTGCTGCTCAGGCTGTTGGGATTATCAGGATCATGAGGGTAGTGGGTAAAGTTCCCAGACACGGGATCGAGCCGATCCAGCCCGTTATCAATTGTACCGACCCATAGCGCACCTTGCTGATCCTCGTACAGACCATATCTGGGGATACTGTTTCCGCTCAGACTGTTGGGATTATCCGGGTCGTGTCGGTAGTGGGTAAAGGTCTCCCTTGCTGGGTCAAACCGGTCGACACCGCCACCGGTAGTGGCCAGCCACAAGATGCCACCCTGCCCCGGAAGAATATCTGTCATAGAGTTATTGCTCAGACTGTTGGAGTCGCCATGTTCGAAACGATAGACCCGGAACGAATAGCCATCGTAGCGGCTCAGCCCATCAGTTGTGGCGAACCATAAAAAACCCTGGTCATCTTGCGCCATGGCAAGCACATTACTGGAGGACAAGCCCTCGTCACCGGTAAAAGCAGTGAACCGGATATTTTTGCCGGTGACTACGGGCAGGACTATTGTGCCCGGAGCAACCAAATCTTGTGCTGACACTTGCCCCAAACCAAGCACCAGCATAACTATAGCTGAAACGAAAATTATTTTCAAAAAAAAATTTGTTCCCATTACGTTATTGTAAAATAAAACGTTGCCCCTTTTCCTTCTTCGCTTTCGACCCAAATTTTACCGCCATGTGTTTCAATAAACTCTTTACAAAGTAATAACCCAAGGCCTGAGCTGGGTTCACCGTTAGTACCTTTGCGGTTTGTTTTGGCATCAATCCTGAACAGGTTATTTACCATTTCAGGTGTCATCCCAATGCCAGTATCTTGAATAGATATTTCAACGCTTTTGTCTTCGGTTGCTTTTGCAAAAATACTTACTTTTCCTCCTTTAGGTGTGAACTTTATAGCGTTTGAAACCAGGTTCCGGAACACAGTTTGGAGTATGTTGTTATCGGCAAAAACAATTAGTTCATCCGGAACATCATAAGTTATTTCAACACCTTTGTTTTTTGCAGTGTCAATTGTTACAGCGATACACTCTTGCACTACCTTGAGCAATTGCAATAATTGAGGGTTGAAGGGGATTGATCCCTGCTGCATTTTTGACCACTGTAAAAGGTTTTCAAGAAGGCGGTACAGGCTGGCAGCTGATTTTTTCATATTGCTTGAAAGCCGCTGTATCTTCTCCATTGTGAAATTTGATAAATTATCGGCCATTAATTCGGTTAACCCAAGGAAGCTGCTGAAAGGGCTTCGTAAATCGTGGGCAATAATGGAGAAGAACTTGTCTTTAGCCGCATTTGCATCATTTAATCTCAGGTTTGCATCCCTTAAATCATCGGCTTGCAAAAGAATCAATTTTTGCTTTTCGATCAGTTGCTCATTAACATTTTTAAGATACTCGCTATTTGCACGCAATTCTTTATCTTGTTTTTCAATTCGTTGCTGATTCTCGATCAAAACCGAATTCATTTGGCTCAATTCATCTCTTTGCTGAAGAAGTTCGTAATTCTTTTCATTGATCTCTTTGGTTCTTAACTCGACTATATGTTCAAGGTGCCTTTTTTTTCTTTTTAGGCTGTTGATCCTGTAAAAATAAAAACCCAAAGCCATGCTCAGAATAAATAATACAAATAACAGCCTGAACCACCAGGTAAGCCACCATGGGGGCAATATTGTTATTTTTATTGAAGTTCCGGTTTCGTTCCATACCCCGTCTTCGTTTGTTCCTTGAACCTTAAATATATATTTGCCAGCATAAAGGTTGGTGTAAACTGCCAACCGCTCTTTGCTATCTACTTTATGCCAGTCGGTATCAAAGCCTTCCAGTTCATAACGATAATAGTTCTTTTCAGGGGCAACGTAACTCAATGCAGAAAACTCAAAGGTGATGTTATTCTGGTTATATGGTAATGTCAGCGAATTAGTCTCGTTGATTGTTTTTTTCAGCACAGAACCTTCACCAACTGGTATCGACTTACCAAAGAGGCGGAAATCGGTAAGGACGATAGATGGAACAAAAGGATTATCTTTTATTTGGCGGGGATTAAATACATTAAAGCCATTAATACCTCCAAAATACATTTCTCCTGTGCGATTACTCTTGCAGAACGCAGTAAAAAAATTAAACTCATTGCTTTGCAGACCGTCCATTACATCATAGTTGCGGAAGATTTTGGTTCTTGGGTTGAAACGGGAAAGCCCGTTGTTGGTACTTATCCACAGGTTT
>JBNKTK010000222.1:0-2163 GCA_050298035.1 Mangrovibacterium sp.
AACAGTAGCACCGTCCACCGGAGTATCGAAATCCAGGACAATGTTAGCGTCACGCGCAATGTTTGCAGCGTTGTTTGCAGGTGAAGTGTTTGTCACCTGCAGTTGTCCATGTGCGAGCAATGTCATGCACATCGCGATCACGAACAGAATTGTTTGAATAAAGAGTGGTTTTTCCCAATTAATCTTTTTCATACTGGTAATCGAATTAGGAGTTTATTTGATTTCCTTAATATTTTTTGGGAAAGTATAAGAGTATTCGGTTGCAATAAAATATTTGGGAAGAACCTACTTTTTTGAGGGACGAACAATGCTTTTGTCGGGAAGTACAACCCGTCTGTAAGCTGGCGGAACAAGTTTAATCACGATTGTTAATGGCTCGTGCGAATTTGATAACTTCTCCTAATTTGGCAGTTTGCTCATATCGGTTTGCGGCGTGCATTTCCGTAGTATCTATCGATTCACCTTCATTTGGATAAGGCCATTTTTTTACTTCCTGGAAGGCCAATAAAAGCCATTGAGTAACCTCTGTTTTTCCTACTTTCATATTGTGGCAATACATTAAATATGAAATAATTTATGTCTGTTAAGTATAGTGATTTACAGGTGTTTGTTGAATTGTGACTTGATGGTCAGGTTAATAGTACACGAGATATGTGAGTTTTTTCATAGCAACAACAGGTTTAAATTTATTTGACTTCCACTATATCTTGGAACTAAAATATCTTAAAGTGTGTTCTTTATAAAATTTGTGGGAAGAACCTGCCTTTTTTAGGGATGAACAATACACTTGTTGGGAAATGCGACCTTCGGAATATCTCCTTATCAGATATAACAGTCAATGGAAGGGATAGTCATAAAAGATGTCATACCCAGGGCAATTCAAGAGGTTTTATTTATGTTGATGTGCCCCCCGGCCGGGGGCGAATATATTGCAGGATATGTAGTGTTTCTATAAATATATAAACTTTTAGGGTTTTCTGAATGCGGTTTAAAACCAGATCGCCCAAAGGCAAGTGAGGGCTTGACTTCAAGTCAAACCCTCACTTGCTGATGACGGCCACCAGAACAGCTTACTCATCCATCTCTTTCAAGATGTTTTCCACTTCGGTTTCGGTTTTGTGGAGTTTCTCCTTGCAAAACTTAATCAGGGTTGAAACACGTTTTACTTTTTCCGAAAGTTCGTCCACGTCCAGCTCTTCATTTTCAATCTTTTCGAGGATTTCATCAATCTCGTCAACTGCGTCTTTGTATGTCATTTTCTTTTGTGCCATATCGTTTTATTTTATGATTTTACTTTTTACTTCGCCGTCCGACAGCCTGGTCGTCAGTTCGTCACCTTCAGCCAGATCATTGACGGATTTTACCAATTTGCCATCTTTGTAAGTCAGGCTGTAGCCGCGTTTTAGCACTTTAAACGGGTCAACCAGCCGTATCTTTTCTTCGAAAACAACCAGCTTGTTTTTCTGGATTTTTAATTCATCGTGCACCCTGATTTCAAGCTCATGGCTGGCTTGTTTCAAGGTGTTCTTCTCATTCCGGAACAACCGCTGCGAAGAATATTGCAAACTATCAGCTTTCTTTTGCAGCGAATGTAATTGTTCTTTCAGGTTGCCAAGCCCGTCAACTTCCAGTTGGTGCCTGTAATTTCTGAAATTATCTTTCTGCTTTTTCAGGAAGGAAGGCACTGCATTTTTTACCCGGATGGCAGTCAGGTTAAACTGGTATTCTTCTTCTTTAACCAACTGTCGCACCCCTTGTTTGAGTTGCTGAACGGCCTGTTGCAGGTAGTCGGTTTCTTCCTGTAGCCGGTCATTCACCATGTCGGTAAAGCGCGATTCCATCTCAGTCAGCATTTGTTCAAACGCTTCGGCGCCGGTTATCAGGAATTCGGCAACAGCAGTGGGGGTTTTCATTTTGGTGTGCGCAACCAGATCGACTACCGTTTCGTCCTTTTCGTGGCCAATCCCGGTAATCACAGGAATGGGGAACTGGGCTACATGATAAGCCAGTTCGTAATGGTCGAAACTGGCCAGGTCGAGCTGGGCGCCCCCGCCGCGGATGATGGCTACCACATCAAAAAAATCTTCATATTGAAAAACCTGGTCGAGGGCGTGAATGATCGAATCGGCCGTTTCGGTTCCCTGCATCACGGCCGGGAATAGT
>JBNKTK010000223.1:0-2073 GCA_050298035.1 Mangrovibacterium sp.
GATGAGCCTTGCTGTACCAGTAAGACCCTGATTGGCGATATTCTGAAGGGAGAATGGAACTTTAAAGGACATGTTGTTACCGATTGTTGGGCCTTGGAAGATATCTGGCTTCGGCATAAAGCACTGCCAAACTCGGTAGTTGTTGCAGCCGAGGCGGTGAAGGCCGGCATAAACCTGGATTGTTCCAATTTGTTGCAGGATGATTTGCAAAATGCCCTCGATCAAAAATTAATTACGGAGAAAGATATTGATAAGGCAATTGCCCCCAATTTGAAGACTCAGTTTAAGCTGGGATTCTTCGATCCACAGGAACAAGTTCCGTACAGTCATTTGGGCGAAACCGATGTCCACTCGAAAGAGCATGTGTCGCTGAGCAGGAAGGCCGCTGCTGAAAGCATGGTTTTGTTGAAAAATGAAAATAACATTCTTCCTTTAAACCGGGATGATTACAGCAGTTTGCTTGTCACAGGGCCCAACTCGGGCAACCTGGATGCCTTGCTGGCCAATTACCATGGCGTTTCATCGGAACTGGTGACTTTTGTTGAAGGGATTACTCGTGCAGCCGGTCCTGCTGTTGCTGTTCAGTATGACCTGGGATGCAATGATACGGATACCGTTCATTTTGGCGGTGTCTGGGCCTCGGGAATGAGCGTTGCCACAATTGTTGTAATTGGATTGACACCGGTGATGGAGGGGGAGGAGGGAGATGCTTTCCTGGCCGAAAACGGTGGTGATAAAAAGCATCTTGACATTCCTGCTTCCCATGTTGCTTTTCTGAAGAAGCTCAGGGCATCGCACAATCGCCCGATCATTACAGTTGTAACGGGGGGAAGTGCAATAAATATCTCGCAGATTGAGCCTTATTCCGATGTAGTGATTTTGGCTTGGTATCCGGGAGAACAAGGTGGTAACGCATTGGCTGATATTCTTTTCGGCGACTGTTCTCCTTCGGGGCGTTTGCCGCTTACTTTTTACAAATCGCTTGATCAGTTGCCCGATTATGAAAGTTACGATATGGCCGGCCGCACTTACCGCTATTTCGACGGTGAAGTTCAATACCCGTTTGGTTATGGTTTGAGTTATGTTGATTTTGACTATAAATGGCAGGAAAAGCCACAATCGAAATATGCCGCCGGGGACACGATCAGGTTTAAAATCGAACTTGAGAATGCTGGAGAAATTGATGCGCTGGAGTCAGTTCAGGTATACATTGGTTATCCACACCAGGAGCGGATGCCGGTGAAAGAATTGAAACAGTTTTCAAAAGTTTGGGTGAATGCCGGAGAGCGGGTTTCTGTTGTGTTTGAGGTTCCAGTTTGGGAAATGGCAAAGTGGGACGAATCCTGTCATGATTGGAAATTGTTCAAAGGCGATTATACTGTCTTTGTAGGAGGTGACTCTGCCCGCGAAAAGCTTTCAGCTGCTTTTATGATCAAATAGAACTTTGGTCTCTGTATTTAAAAGAAGAAAGGCTGCCGTATTTGACACGGCAGCCTTTCTTCTTTTCTGTTGGTTGTGGTTGGGCTTCGTATTTTTTTGTCATTGTTTTAGCGGAACCGCTGCCAAGGTGTAAAGAAATGTGGGCGGACACCTTTAAAAATGTTAATTTTGTGTGTGCGGACACATTTTTTCATCAAAACACCCTTTTTTTGAAAAAAATATCACTAGTTTTGACCAAATCTAAATAATAATTCATCCCGTGGCTAAGGGATTTAATTCTGAAAGGTATGATTAACACGCTTAATTACATTGAAAAAACAGTTGAAAAGCTTCCGATTCATGTGGTGGAAAACCAACAGGAAGGTGCAACGATAATTGCGGGGATAATTGCCGATGTAATAAGGAGAAAACAAGCAAA
Source organism: Mangrovibacterium sp. (assembly GCA_050298035.1). Lineage (GTDB taxonomy): Bacteria > Bacteroidota > Bacteroidia > Bacteroidales > Prolixibacteraceae > Gaoshiqia. The sequence continues at coordinate 1,859 of JBNKTK010000223.1, forward strand.
AGGGGAGATGGCCGTGCTGGGACTGGCAACCGGGTCATCACCTGTGAAAATATATAAAGAACTTATCCGGCTTCATAAAGAGGACGGTTTGAGCTTTAAAAACGTCATTACCTTCAATTTGGATGAATATTATCCAATGAACGCAGAAAGTGATAAAAGCTATGTGCATTTTATGCACCGGAATTTATTCGATCATATTGATATTGATCTGGCCA
>JBNKTK010000224.1:0-2067 GCA_050298035.1 Mangrovibacterium sp.
TTGTCAAAAAGAAGTTCCGCTCAAGATTTGTTGAATCAATGACATTAATAACAATGTCGGGGGTTTCTTTCCAAATATACTTCCGAACGTACAACTCTTCCGGCGAATAGGCCGTCAACGAATACGTTCCGGGCAAATCTACCAGGTTAAACTGGTACCCGAATTTATTGAATTCGGCTTTCTTTGCATCAACAGTTACCCCGCTGTAATTCCCTACGTGTTCCTTCGATCCAGAAAGAAAATTGAACAATGTTGTTTTCCCGCAGTTCGGATTACCAACCAACGCCACGTTGATTATTTTCCCTTTTTCATTGGCAGACTTTTTCAGGACATCATGGTCAATAACACCTTCATAACTTGATTTGACCTGCGACTTGGCTTCCTCCAGCGAAACAACTTCGATTAAATTTGCCTCCGAACGGCGTAGCGTGATGTTGTAATCAAGTATCCGAAATTCAATAGGCCCTTTAAACGGGGCATTTTTTATCACCTTTACTTCTTTCCCCTTCACAAACCCCATTTCGGTAATCCGTTTTCTGAAAGATCCATGCCCCAAGACCTTGGTTATGATGACAGTTTCATTATTTTTTACATCGGAAAGCCTCACCGATTCACTACTCCTCTATGCTAATTTGAATTAAATAAAAATAGAACAGCAAAGATATTTAAGTTTTTAAATAAACTTAAAAAAAAAGGAAAAAGCCGACCATGTCCTAACCATTCGTTTATCTTTGTAAGCAGACACATTTACTATGGAAGATAACGACAACCTGAAAAAGATACAGGAAGCCATTGACTCGTTGCCGGAGAACTTCAGCATTTTAGAGGAACAAATTGATGTGGAACTGCAAATGGAGTACTTCGAATATGCAAAGGACAACCGGAACAATGAACCCATTGAGGACTTTGAGACGGCAGAAAAAAGATTGTATGCTCCGGAAACTACAGAAGAAGAATTGAAGCGACTCCTGGTTCAGCTGGCCGGCCATGACAATGTAGATGCTTTTCGTATTATTGAGAGGTACCACAAAAGCGCACCCGGACAGCTCCGAAACTGGTCGGTACTTGCCTTGCAGGAAAGTCGGATGATCCTCCAAAGCTCTCTTTTAGGCGAACAACAGGTATTTATCTCAACCGGTTTAGGTGGAAAAGGGCAAGACATCCGGTACTTCATTGCACTGATGAAACAAGAGATTGACGAACCCTTTACCGATACCCAGAAAAAAGTCATTGAAAATGAATTCCAGTTTTTCATGAAAGAAGCCGATGGCGAACTTGAGCAAATATCTTTTGAAGAAGGTTTTGCTGTCGGGTTATTTTTATTCCCGCTAAAAAAGAACCTGCACGACATTTTTAAGTCATTTATTGATGAATGTAACCAATACGGACAGTTCCTGCGAGAGGACGTTATCATTACCAATGTAAAAAAATTAACCATCGAAGAGATCAAGAACTTCCTAAACAACAATAATAGCAACGATGAAACAGAACAAGATTAACCTGGCGCTCCAGGTTCTACCGCAAGCAAAGGACATCAACAGCTACGACCTGGTTGATGTTGCCATTGCCGAGATTGAAGCATCCGGGTTAAAATACAAAGTATGTCCTTTTGAGACCGTTATTGAAGGAACTTTTGACGAAGTAATGGCTTTAGTGAAGCGTGTACACGAGGTTTTGGGAAAAAAAGGAACAGAAAAACTAATGACCTACATCAAAATACAAACTGTGTTTCAAGAAGATGTAACCATAGAGGATAAAATGCACAAATACGAAGCAAAAAAAATGCCGTCATAATTTGCTTCTTTAAATCTAAAAACACTATATTTGCACCGCGTTTAAGCAATGGCTCCGTAGCTTAATGGATAGAGCATCTGACTACGGATCAGAAGGTTGCAGGTTCGAGTCTTGCCGGGGTCACGCAAAGGTCATCATTTTAATGATGACCTTTTTTATTTTCCACAACTCATCAATGTGTTCCAAAAAAAGGGGGTCAATTCAGAATTGGGGTGGATTTAAGAATTCAAGCATAGATTTTAGCTACCCGAAAGAGGAAAAAATTGATATCTC
>JBNKTK010000225.1:0-2049 GCA_050298035.1 Mangrovibacterium sp.
CACAACAATTAAGTGTTCGGGCTGGCGGAACGCCAAAGCCTGAACCGGGTGTTGACGGCTTGTCCGGCTGAATAGATGGGAAGCCGGTGATTTGTAGTTCTACTTGTACTATGGATTTTTCGTTGCTGAGAAGTTTAGTTTGCCTGGCCTAGCAGCCGGGCAGTTTTTTTTCGAGTTGATCAGAAACAAACTTTTTATGCCAACGGCTTATCAAAACAAAATTTTATCACTATTTTCAAACGGCAGCTTAAAAAGCCTGAAAGGAACTGTTCAAACAAGAATCATTTGAGGTTTTTAGACAGACTGCCGTTGTGCGGTATTAAAAGAAAGAAACATTGGACATTAAAGTGATAAATAATTTGACTGATTTGAATCATGAACAAAGATTCAAAGAACTTATTAAATTAAGTGACAGTGTATTAATTTCCAGTCCTTACTTAATATCTGATTTCAATTATATATTTAACGGCATCGAATCAACTGCATTGACTAATATCCAAATTATTACAACACTACAACCAAATTCATTAGACCAAATAAAGAAAATAGAGGCATTAGTATCATTTATAAGATTACCGCAGATTAAAAATAAAGGTTGGGCTTATAAAATTTCTATAAATAATAAGCTTCATGGTAAAGTATATGTATTCAGAAAAGAAAATGAGCTTGTTTCAGCAATCATAACATCTGCAAATTTTACATATAATGGTCTTGTGCAAAATCATGAATGGGGAATAGAAATCCAAGACAAGAAAATAATATGCGAAATTGAAAATGACTTAATCAATTCAATTGAGCCTGATTTTGAAAATATTTCATCTTCACATATTTACTTTCTGCAAAAACAAATTCTAGACTTTCTTGGCGAGGGGGATAAAGAGAATACAGAAGAAATAGACTTAGATTTAACAGCGTTACTCAAAGAAAAACAGAAAGAGGAAAAGAAAAAACAAAAAAGCATAGGAACCAAAACAAATGAATTCAAAATTACACCAGAATATCTTGCTTCTTGGGAAGGCTATTTTAATGAATTTTTGGATTATAAGAAAAAGACAAATGATGTTACAGTTCCTAGAGATTATAAGCCTTATGGGCTTTATAAATGGTATAGAAAGCAGAAAGTTTTTTATTCTAATGGGAAAATGCCTCCTGACCACAGAGAGAAATTAGAAAAGGTTGGTTTCTATTTTGGGGATGGCCATGAATTGTATTGGGCTAAAGTTTGGGAGGAAAACTATGGTTTGTTAGAAGCATATTATGAGGAATATGGGACATCAGATGTGCCTCATACTTCAGATAATACAGATACTTTTTATTCACTTGGCAATTGGGTTGCGTTGCAAAAGACATACAATAACAATGGTGTATTAAGTGAATATAAAATAGAACGACTCAATGATTTAGATTTCATTTGGAAAAAAGAAGGAGAATATAAGCCAAAGAATGATAAGTGGATGGCGAGATTAGAAGAATTGAAACAATGGAATGAAAAATATGGAGATTGCCATGTGCCACAAGTTAATCCTGACAAAACTCCAAATAGTTTAGGTCGTTGGTTAAATGACCAAAGATTGCTTAAAAGAAAAGGAAAGAAAAATGCTAAAGGAGAAATTAAATTCTTAGATGAAGAACGTGAACTTCTTTTACTTGAGATTGGAGTTGATTTTGACCATGAAGAGAATAAACACAAAAATTCATTTGAAAAGCAAATTCAATCATTCTTAAGTTTTAGATACCAATATCCAGATTTAAAACCACCAACTGGAGAGTTTAAAAAAGAAAGAGATGATTTAGCTCAGTGGAGACATAAATTTGATATATTGCCTGATTACAAACAAAAGAGGCTAAAAGAATTGAAAATAATAGAATAACACCGCATATACGCGGTATAAAACATTGGGGTTTAGGTGGTTATTCAAGCTTTCTGCCACGCACCAAGTTCGGTGTAACTGGACAGGAAAGTAGCCCGCAATCCCCAACGATTTCATACTGCCACCGTTGTGTGTTATTTAAGAAAACCAGCACGATAGCGAGATTACAGATTGATAA
>JBNKTK010000226.1:0-2033 GCA_050298035.1 Mangrovibacterium sp.
GCCAATAGCCCGGTTCAGCAACACGCCGGCAACAGTTGAATCAACACCTCCGGAAAGGCCAAGAACCACTTTATCATCACCCAATTTTTCCTTTAGTTGGGCTACAGTTGTCTCGATAAACGAGGCCGGTGTCCAATCCTGTCCACACCCGCAAATATCAACAGCAAAGTTTTTAAGCAATTGAGAACCTTCGGTTGTGTGATAAACTTCCGGGTGAAATTGAATAGCGTAGGTTGTTTCGCCGTCAATTTTATAGGCTGCATTTTTAACATCAGCAGTTGATGCAATAACTTTATAATTTTCAGGAATCCGCTCAATGGTATCGCCATGCGACATCCATACCTGCGTATTCAATGTAATATGCTTAAAAAGTTCATTTTCCTGATCAATAAATCCCAGGTTTGCCCGGCCGTATTCGCGCGAATTTGAAGGCAACACCTCACCACCATAATAGTGCGATAAATATTGTGCACCATAGCAAACCCCCAGCAAAGGCAATTTCCCTTTTATTGCGGTCAAATCAGGGATTGGGGCATTTTCGTCACGAACTGAAAACGGGCTTCCACTTAAAATCACCCCTTTTACTGTTTCATCAATTTTAGGGAAATGATTAAACGGGTGAATTTCACAATAGATGTTCAGTTCACGTACACGTCGTCCGATCAGCTGTGTATACTGGGAACCAAAATCAAGGATAAGGATTTTCTCTTGCATGAATCTGTTTTTTTGATGGCGCAAAGATAAACATTTAGCTTAAAAGGGCAGTATTGAATTTGAAATGCTCCCCCTGAATTTAATAAACAATTCCATCTAAATAATAAACATTGCCAAGCGTTGGTTTATTGGTCATTCATGACAAATTTCATTCGCCATGAAAAATGAATTCAATTCTTTTAAAAAAAATTTCAAAACATTGTAATAGAACATCAAGACAACATACCAAACAGGTATAATTTTATAATTAAGCAAAATAGATTTATGCGAAAACTTACAACTTACACTTTGATTTTACTTGCCTTGACTGCATTTGCGTGCAACCGCCAGGTAGCGCAACCTGAAGCCAAGGGCATTGACATCCTGGACCTGGATACAACAGCAAACCCGGCTGTCGATTTTGACGACTACGCCAACGGAGGCTGGAAAACGAGAAACCCACTACCTGACGAAAAGAGCCGTTTTGGCACATTCGATAAATTGGACGACGAAGCCGAAAAGCAGGTAAAAACACTTTTCGACGAGATTACAACCGGTACTCATACCGCGGGAACCATTCAACAGAAGATTGCCGATTTCTACTATAGCGGCATGGATACAGCAACAATCGAAGAAGCTGGCATAAAACCACTCCAGCCCTATCTGGAACAAGTTGACAAGATTGCAAACATTGCTGATCTACAAAAGCTTGTTGCTAACTGGCATGCCATACAGATTTATCCGTTTTTCTTTATTTATGCTGATGCCGATCAGAAAAACTCGGAAATGAAGGTTGCCTACCTGCACCAAGGCGGACTACGGTTGCCGGATCGTGATTACTACCTGAATACAGATGAGCATTCGCTGGAAATTCAGCAGAAATACCGCGATTTCGTTGCAAACATCTTCCTGCTAATTGGAGAACCAGCGGAAAACGCAAAAGCAGATGCTGAAACGATCTTTTCAATTGAAAAGAAGATGGCCGAGCTTTCAATGAGCCGCTTGGATATGCGCGATCCGTATAAAACCTACAACAAAATGACTGTTGACAAACTGGCTGAGATTGCCCCTGAGTTCAACTGGCCGGGATATTTCGAAGAAACAGGCATCAGCAATCCGGGTGAGCTGGTTGTTTCACAGCCTGACTTCTTTAGCGGTGTATCAAAAATGATTGCCAACGAGCCGCTCGAAACATGGAGAACCTACATGAAATGGCAATTCGTATCGCGCATGACCAGTTACCTGCCCGGTGATTTTGTGAGCCTCAGTTTCGATTTTTACGGAAAGACATTGAGCGGCAGCAAAGCCGACCGTCCACGCTGGAAAAAAGTACAGGGAAC
>JBNKTK010000227.1:0-1986 GCA_050298035.1 Mangrovibacterium sp.
TGCTCACTGGCACATGTTCAGTTTGTACTTGTTGGAAAATTAGTCGATAAAGCGGGATTAGTTGATATCAAAACGTTCAATTGACCACTGGTTGATTCCAAAGTCAGGGGCAATTCGCCGGACGGCATACAATTTTGTTCCGCTGCTATTGGCAAAAACATACCTCACCTGGTGGTAAGCCACAACCGTCGAGCCGTTCTGGTCAATCACTTTCATCGATGGCTGGTAGGTATTCTGCAGGTTAAGGTTTACGGCATCAAACTGTTCAATGATGCCGGATTCCTGCTGATAGTCGCTCTCATAATACGAGTTCCCTTCAGCAACAAAAATTGAATGGATGGCATCACATTCATCCATATCGTAATTATAGAACCGGGCGAATTCCATTTCACCGTAAATGTTCAGCTCAAACTGAAAATCATTGGTTGGCTGATAGCCGGGCATAAAATAAACTTCGTGGTTGTATCCCCCGATAAACCTTTCCCCGTTGCCAAAAGGCCATAAATGATCAAAGCTGGCGTGCCAGTAATCAATGGTGTCGTTGGGAATGCCTTTGCTGATGTCGAATAAAAGCAGTCCGTTCGGGGACACTTCCGTTCGTGTAGCCGCCAACACCGGCTTGCCTTCTATCTTCTGCAAAAGGGTATTGGCATAAAACAAAAAGTTGTCATTGCCTTGCGAAACCATTTCCCCGGTTTCGAGGTTGAGGCATCGCAGGCTTTGCTGGTTCATGCCCGACGGGGCCAGATAAAGCCAGCCGTTGTTCCCGGCAGCCAAATCAAACGGGACAAAATCCAGGTCGAATGTGCGGAGCAGTTCATGTTGTGCCAGGTCGAATTCCGAAAGCCGGGCAATGGTGAAGCCCACAAACAATTTCCCGTCGTCCGATATTTCCATGCACTTTGGGGTTTGTTCAAGCTGAATGACCGACGAGGTCCACGAACCTGTTTCCCACATCAGCAGCTGGTTCGGGTTTTTGGTTGCAACCACCAGTTTGTCCGAACCCTTGTCGTAAGCAGCGTCGACAACAGTCCCGGCGATCTCCGTATAATCCCCTTCGTTCACATTCTGTCCGTCGCCGCTGCCCGGGTCTGTTGCCTGGCCGTCGCCTGTTTCAAAATCACCATACAGAACCTCTATATAGAAATACCCGACATGATCAATCTTGATGATCAGGTTGGCTGAATAATATCCCTCTGTGGTTTGATACTCCGGTTCGGAAACCGTGTAAAGAATCGCTGCCCTGCCATCCCTGAAGGTTCCCCGGAGCGGATCGAGCTGCAACCATTTGGGGTGGTTGATGACAACGTAATTTTCATTTCCGGCTTCCGGTAAGTTCAGGGCGATGGAGCTGGTTGGGTATTTCGGGGAAATAACCAGCGGGCTGTCCGAGACGTAAAGCTGTCCTTCCTCGTTTTTGAGGAAATCATTGTTGCAGGAAACCAGGGCAACAACAGTCCCGATCAGGATGAAAAGTGATAAACGGATCTTCATGGCGCGGCGATTTAGAAATAGAATTTTAGTCCGGCCGAAAAATCAAGGCTGGAAATATTCTCCCGGTCTTCTCCCTCCAGCTTAACTGTGGTGCTCGAATAGCCATCGCCTACCTTCACCTTGCTCAGTGTTGCGAGGAATGCCGACACATCGATCCCGGCAGAAAGGCGGGGCAGGACAAAATATTCAATCCCAAGCCCGCTGTTATATCCCAGTGCTTTCCCGGTCATCAGGTAGCCGGAGCCCAAAATGGTTGATTCGTCACGGTAGAAGGCCAGGCCGAGCGATGCCGAAGCCGTGAAACGCAGTTTGCCGTCAAAAGTCAGGGCATGCTGATACAGTACCGATGGCCCCGCATAATTCACATACAGGTTCTCCACCATTTGCCCATGGTACAGGTTGACACCGTCCTGGGGGTCCATGGTCACGAAAAGATCAGCTTTTGACGTAAAAAAACGGTAGGCCAGGCCCACAGCGATTTCCTCGTCGAGA
>JBNKTK010000228.1:0-1947 GCA_050298035.1 Mangrovibacterium sp.
TTTAAATGTGTATAGAAGCGATCGTGATTATTGAACCAGTGCGACCCCGGCCGGGGTCGAATGAGATCTTTTGCCACCTTTTTCTATAAACATGTGATGCCTCCGGCATCTTTCAGATTAGTGGAAGGTTGTCTGAAATGTCATCCTCTTGTTTTTTATGCCTACAATTTGTAGGCAAATTACGGGAAGTCGGGCTGAAAGCCCAGTTGAATTCAGCCCAATGCAAAACGAAGTAACGCGTTGGGACAAAAAGCCAGAAAGGAAAATCCTACGTCCTGTAAGGACAACTTAGTCAATTTAAGTTATTTAACCTGGGCTTTCAGCCCGTTGTTTATGCCGAATGTTAAATACCCAAGGCGTTGCCTTGGGCTGAATTAAGGATGCCCTTCAGGCATAAACTTTCACCCCCAGTCTCGTACAATATCGCTTTAAAAACGAATGACTGCCTGCCAACATAAAAGGCAGCCACGAATAGCTGCCTCTCTGAAATATTAAATGGATTTGTTGACTATACCAATCCGCTGAATCCCATGAATGCCATGGCTAAAATGCCGGCAACAATGAGCGCAATTGGAGTTCCTTTTAATCCTTTCGGAATATCAATTAAATCGAGGTGTTCGCGCAAGCCGGAAAATAGCACAAGCGCCAGTCCGAACCCGATGGCGTTGCTTATGGCAAACACAACCCCTTCCATCAAATTAAATTCTTTTTGAATGGTCAGGATCGCCACACCCAGGATGGCACAGTTTGTCGTGATCAACGGCAGGAATACGCCAAGCGCCTGGTAAAGCGAAGGGCTAACCTTCTTCAAAATGATTTCAACCAATTGAACAAGCGCTGCAATTACCAAAATGAATGAAATGGTTTGCAGGTAGCCAATGTTGAACGGATTCAGGATATAAAGCTGAATGAGGTAGGTTACGATGGTGGCCAGCACCATAACAAAGGTAACAGCGCCTGCCATACCAACCGCGGTTGAAATGCGTTTGGAAACCCCAAGGAACGGGCAAATACCTAAAAACTGCGCCAATACAATGTTATTGACAAAAACAGCTGATATAATGATGATAATATATTCCATGAGTTATCCTCCTATGCTTTTTTGATTTTGTTGATGATGGCAATCAGGTAGCCAAGAACGATGAATGCGCCCGGGGCCAGTACAAACAGCAACATACCGTAATCTTCGGGGAAAACGGTAATGTCAAAGATCTTGCCACTTCCTAAAAATTCGCGTGCCGCACCCAGGATGGTCAGTGCCATTGAGAAGCCCAATCCCATGCTAAGCCCGTCAATTCCGGATGACAATACACCGTTTTTTGACGCAAAAGCTTCGGCTCGTCCCAAAACAATACAGTTGACAACGATCAGCGGGATAAAAATACCGAGGCTTTTAAAAAGCGCAGGGAGATAGGCCTGCATCGAAAGCTCGACAACGGTGACAAACGCGGCAATAATAACAATGTAGCTCGGTATGCGCACTTTGTCGGGTATGACATTTTTGACCAACGATACAACGATGTTTGCCATCACAAGCACAAAGGCGGTTGCCAGTCCCATACCCAGCCCGTTTAAGGCCGATGAAGTTACACCAAGCGTGGGGCACATCCCCAGCAAAAGGACAAACGTCGGGTTTTCTTTCAGGAAACCTTTTGTGAAATTATTCCATTGATTCATAGTGCACCTCCTTCAGTTACTTCAGTTTGTGAAACAGCGTCTTCCTCAGCAGGAGCAGGGGTCGGCGCCGGAGCTGATTTTTTGTAAGTATCAAAAGCCCTGTTTATTGCATCCATAAAAGCGCGGGATGTGATTGTTGAAGCGGTAATGGCATCAATATCGCCACCGTCTTTGGTCACTTTAAAGTTGGTTGTTTCGGGACTTTTGCCAATTATATTCTGTTTGGGTTTTTCTTCATTTCTGAACCAAACTCCCATCTTTGAACCAAGC
>JBNKTK010000229.1:0-1907 GCA_050298035.1 Mangrovibacterium sp.
GAACCTCATTGTTGAACCAAAAACTTTGCATAGAGCTCCTGTGGGATACCAGTAAACAGGTCCATTGATTTTTGTAGGCAATCAAGTGTGGTGCAAAGATTTTCGACTATTGCAAAAAAGGAATGAAGTTGTCAAAGAAGAAGAGAAACAAGCTCAAACAACGCAAAGGCAGACAGTAACAGAAAAAACAGATTCTAACGGAATAAAGAAAACATATTCAGTTGAAGGAGTTAGGACAAGATATAAAGAAGCCTACAGGCTCTGGACACAAGAGCTTGATGATGAATTGACTGTCATGTATTGTGAGGGGGTAAATGTGAAAGATTTGGCAAAGCATTTTGGAAGGACAAAAGGAGCAATTCGTTCAAGAATAAAGAAATTAGAACTTGAAGAACTTTATGGATAAACAAGAAAAACAAAAAAAAAGAAGCTGAAACACGGGTGAATTATTTTTTGTAAAAAACGTTCAGTTGTTTTGCCACCATTTTCACCCCACCCGAAACAGAAAAGACTTTTGCGAAGCCTTTCCGCTATATGGTTTTAGCTTGCCCCGTTTTTTAAGCTCCCTTTTCAGGTCGCAACTGGCGCAGCCGCCGCAAAGGCTTTTTTCTTTTGTAACCAGCGATTTCCAAGTGTTGTAGCCAACCTTTACAACAGCGGCAGCTACAATCAGCAGGACGATCATATTTTGAATCATGGCGTTTGGTTTTTTGTTATTCAATTGTCATTTCCAGTCAATTTTTGTCATTCATTGCTTGGTCCCCAATGACTACTAATTCTACTTTGACAGATATGGTTCGCATTTGATTTTCGCCTGATTTAACCCTGTCCGGCAACTGCCGGATGTCAGGAGAAAAATCTGGCAGTTCCCTTCAGGGTCAGGGTAAAAACAGCCAGATTTTTCGAATGTGTCAAAGTAGAACTAATTTTGTTTGAAAGTCTCAGTGCGTTTTAAAAGCTCATGGGGACTTCCATCAGCAGGATGCGTGTTCCTTCTTTTACTTCAAAATTGATCGTTGAAGTTTCCCGGATTCCAAGCCCGTCTCTTGTGTCGAGCGCTTGCCCGGCAACAGTTGCCTGTCCTTCGAGTACGAAAACGTACACGCCGTTTTGTTCGTTTTTCAGTTGGTAATCCAGCTTTTTATCCTGGGTGAATTTTCCAAGACTGAACCAGGCCTGCTGATAAATCCAAACGCCATCATCATCCGCGTTGGGTGAAAGGATCTGGTAAAACGCATTTTCTTTTTCCAGGTCGCGCAACGAAACCTGGTCGTAACGGGGAGACACATTCTTGCGGTCCGGGAAAACCCAGATTTGGAGGAATTTCACTTCTTTGTCTGCATTTTTGTTGAACTCGCTGTGGAAAATGCCGGTGCCTGCGCTCATTACCTGCACATCGCCCTCCCTGATTACGGCGGAATTGCCCATGCTGTCGCGGTGTTCCAGGTCGCCGTGCAACGGGATGGAGATGATCTCCATGTTGTCGTGCGGATGAGTGCCAAAACCTTGAGCCGGAGCTACGGTGTCGTCGTTCAAAACACGCAGGGCGCCAAAGTGAACCCGCTCGGGGTTGTGGTAATTGGCAAAACTGAACGTGTGAAGCGAGTTTAGCCAGCCGTGATTGGCATGTCCTCTGGTTTCTGATTTGTGCAAAATTGTTTTCATCATCTTGTCCTTTCTTGATGAAACAAAAATACCAGACAAAAATGTCTTCTATGTTGCAAAAATCAGGTCATGGATTGCAAAAAACAGGAATCGGGATTATTGATTATTTACGATTTAACTATTTACAATTTACTATTTTTCGCTTATTCAGGCGTTCGGTGCTTAGTATCCAGAATCAAGCATCCGGCAACGAGTATCCGGTTTGTGTCTATGTAGTTAATCTTTCACGCAAAGTCGCTAAG
>JBNKTK010000230.1:0-1805 GCA_050298035.1 Mangrovibacterium sp.
CCTGGCCAACTTCAGGCTCCATGATGATTGGTTTCATTGCCGATGCCGATGAGGGGCAGACTATCCAAATCGATGAAAAGGAAATTGTTGATGCGGCATGGTTTTCCCGGTTCGATTTGCCCCCCCATCCCACCGAAAGAAGTATTGCCGGCGAGATCATCGAAAAATTCAAGAAGCAGGAGTTATAGTCGTTGCTGTTGTTTTCAGCCTGTAGGGCTGATAGCTCGTTGCCCTGGGCTGAATTGTGCGAGCCTTTCAGGCTGGTTTTCCCCGAGACACCCCGTTTTTTAAAATCATTTATTCTGTTAAAAAATAAATGCCTTTTGCAATACCTTCGTAAATTCGCAGGTGTTTTTGTCGGTATTAAAACCAAATATGGAGGAATAAAAAATGAATGGAAAAGTGTTTCGTTTTGTTTTTCTGATTGCAGTAATTGGGCTGTACAGCAGCTTGGTATCATTGGGGCAACCCAGCCAGTTGAAAAATGAATTGTCGGTTGGCGATTTGAAAGTACAAAAGCTTCAGGATGCGGAAATATACCTGAACCTGTCGCTGCTTTCGGGAGTTGAGGAGGCCGAAGCGCTCAAGCTGGCAGGAGGTGTTGATTCGGTAAAAACGCCGGTAAATGCATTTTTGGTACGGACACCAAATCACCTGGTGTTGGTTGATGCCGGAATTGGGCCATACCCGGGAGAAGATTCAGGGCATCTGCTGGAACAACTGGGGAAATCGGGTGTAAATCCGGCCGATATTGATCTGATCCTGATCACGCATTTTCATTTTGACCATATCAGCGGGTTGACTTCGGCGGAAGGGAAACGGGTATTCCCGAATGCCATTGTTCGTGCCTCGCAAACCGAAAGTGAGTTTTGGATGCGCGACTCTTCTTTGATTCCTGAAAACCTGCAGGGAAGGGCAAAGCAGATTCAATCAACTCTGGCACCTTATGTTTCGGCTGATGCATTCCGCCCGATTCTTCCGGGCGAGGAGCTGGGTGATGGCATCCAGGCATTGCCGGCCAATGGGCACACTCCCGGGCACACCGTTTTTACTTTCTCGTCGAATGGGGAAGAGCTTTGGTGCATAGGCGATTTAATTCATTTTGGGGTCATTCAGTTTAAGCATCCGTTGGGTTTCGTGGTATTCGACAGCGATCATGATCGGGCGGTTGCATCGCGCATGGCCATTTTTCAACAAGCAGTTGATCAAAAAGCGATCCTTGGCGGAGCTCACCTGCCCAAGATCGTCCGCCTTGAAAAGGATGGGGAGGCGTTTGTTGCCACACCCGTAAGTGCCGACGAGTAAGGAAAAGGTTAATAAAAATAGAAGAGTGTGCCCGGCAAACATGGAGTTTATGGGCACACTCTTTTTCATTTCCTAAAAATGGGATGTTATTCCACCACCAATTTCACGGTCAAATAAAAATCGTCGTAGATTACTTTGTCGCCCAGGTTATCGAAGAATGACTTTGAGCCATAGCGGACATTGTATTTCGAGCGGTCAACGGTAATGTCGGCGGTGTACGTGCTGCCATCTTTTGTGACATTGAACGTTACCGGGTTGGTAATTCCTTTAATGGTCAGGTCGCCTGTTGCCGAAGCAGTGTTGTCATTGAATGGCGCTTTTCCTGTAATCACCAGTTTGGCTTCGGGGTATTTTTCTACACCGAAGAAATCGTCCGATTTCAGGTGGCCAACCAGTTTGCCGTTCCATTCCGGGTCGGTCAGGTCGGTATTTTCAATGCTGGTCATATCAACTACAAACTCGCCGCCAGCAATGGCATTGCCGTCAATGTTCAGCTCGCC
>JBNKTK010000231.1:0-1728 GCA_050298035.1 Mangrovibacterium sp.
TTATACGAGGCGATTTTCCAGCGGACACTTGATCCGGGGAACTTCCGTAAAAAAATACTTTCCCTCGATATTCTGAAAAGACATAACAAAAAGGATTTAACCGAGTCGAAAAAAGGTGCTTTCTTCTACAGCTACAACGCCGAGGAAGCCCAGGAAAAGGAATTAGGGCGAATTATAAAAATTTGAAATTATACATATACCAAAAACTTTTAATAAAACAGATATGGCAAAGAACGAATTAAAAAACTACGAAGTTTGGTTTGTAACTGGTAGTCAGCATTTATACGGCCCTAAAACACTGGAACAGGTTGCCGAACACTCAAAAGAAATCGCTGCAGCGTTCGACGCTTCTACCGAGATTCCGGTAAAAGTAGTGGTAAAACCTACAGGTGTAGGGTCAAAAGAAATTCATACCATTTGTAAAGACGCAAACAGTGCAGATAACTGTATTGGTGTTATTACCTGGATGCACACCTTTTCTCCTGCAAAAATGTGGATTCACGGACTTCAGGAATTACGTAAACCAATTCTGCACTTACATACACAATACAACAAAGAAATTCCATGGAACGAGATTGACATGGACTTCATGAACCTGAACCAGAGCGCTCACGGTGACAGGGAGTTTGGTCACATCATGGCTCGTATGCGTATGAACCGCAAAGTCGTTGTCGGTCACTGGCAAGATGCTGCAACCGTAAAAAAAATCGCAGTTTGGACTCGCGTAGCAGCTGCCCTTGCTGATTCACGAGACATGTTGATTATTCGTTTCGGCGACCAAATGAACAACGTTGCTGTAACTGACGGTGATAAAGTTGAAGCTGAAAGAGTATTCGGTTACCATGTGGACTATAGCCCTATCGGCGACCTGGTGAAAGTTCAGGATAGCGTATCCGATGCAGATGTTGCTGCGTTGGTAAAAGTATATGAATCAGAATACGACTTTGCTGATAATTGCAAAGAAGGCGGCGAATTCCGTGAGCAAGTGGTAAAAGCTGCACGTATCGAAATCGGTTTGCGTCGTTTCCTGGAGAAAAAAGGTGCAAAAGCGTTCACTACAAACTTCGACGATTTGGAAGGTGTTGACCAATTACCTGGTTTAGCTTCTCAGCGTTTGATGGCCGAAGGTTACGGTTTTGGTGCTGAAGGTGACTGGAAAACAGCTGCTTTGTGCCGTCAGATGTGGTTTATGAGCCAAAATCTGCCCGATTATAAAGGTTGTTCGTTCCTGGAAGATTATACCTTGAACTTCGATGGCGAAAAGAGTGCAATCCTGCAAGCTCACATGTTGGAAGTTTGCCCGTTAATTGCAGACCATAAACCAAAACTGGAAGTTCACCCATTGGGAATTGGTGGTAAAAATGACCCTGCCCGTTTGGTATTTACCAGCAAAACAGGTACTGGTCTTGCTGCAACCGTAATCGATATGGGTAACCGTTTCCGTATGATCGTAAATACCGTTGATTGCATCGAATCAAAAAAACTGCCTAAACTTCCGGTAGCGAGTGCATTGTGGATTCCGCAACCAAACTTCGAAGTTGGAGCAGCAGCCTGGATTTTGGCAGGCGGTACACACCATACAAGTTTCTCTTACGACTTGACAACTGAGTTTATGGAGGACTTCGCTGAAATGACAGGCGTTGAGTTTGTATTAATCGACAACAATACAACCATTTCACAATTCAAAAATGAACTGCGTTGGAATGACCTGTACTATCACCTGTCGAA
>JBNKTK010000232.1:0-1617 GCA_050298035.1 Mangrovibacterium sp.
TCGCTTTAAATTCTTCTGATTCCATAATTCTGTCCTACAAAATTAATACTTGTAGACAGAGTTCTGTTTACAGCCTCGGGTTGTGCAACGGGTACATTTGTTATATGCTTTTATTTTACATTATAAAACCACCAAGACCAACTTCGCCGGTATCATCATCATCTTGTTGTTCTATTATTTCATTTATCTCAGCTTTTGACATTGCATTTAATTCCGATAATTCTTCAAGAGAAATTCCTTTGAAAGACCTGCCGACAATCCCAGTGGCTGTTCCCCAAAATTGTCCATCATCCACACATCCATCAAATTCAATATCAATTAAATTTTCTTCAGTGAATATTAGACTATTTAATTCCTGTTTGGTTTTTGTTATTATAAAGCAATTGTCAACGGTTAAATCTATTTTTTCCTCTGGCACTCTCCACTCTCTAAGCCATGAGAAATCTTTTTGGTTGGGAATAAATTCTTCAAATCTCCATTTATTTGAATCGTGTAATAAATTTACCTCATGGGGGAGACTATAAATTACATTTCTTCCACCCAAATTAAAAATGGTGTCTTTTTTAATTGCAACTCCATATGGCGTATAAAGTGGGTTTTCGTATTGTTCGAAAATCTCGAACATTTTAACCAAAGAAAGCAATGGTGCTTCTGTAAAACAAATTACTCCCGTCTTGTTGATGTCTTTCAAAGATTTACCCGTGGTAATTTCTAATAGCGTCTCCCAAGCATTACTATTCTTGGTAAAATGAAATAAATAATCAGACAAATCTTCCCTGGATTTTAATATATTAATTAGAGTTTTATTCATTTTCTTCAAAATAATCTTCAATTTCTTCTTCTGTTCGTACATCAGATTTATAGTCAACAAGCTTATCAATATCTTTTCTAATTATTTTTGTTTCAATCTTTAGTTGTAAAACACCTTCTTTAATAATTGTGTTAGATATTAATTTCCAGTCTAATTTGACGTTAGAGCCTTTAAGTTCTGGTTTAATGCATATTATACTTGTTAGATACTCCTCGTCTAAAGCAAGTACTTGACTTGTAGGTATAATCAATATTTTGTCATTGGCATTATTTATTTTTAGGTCAGTTTCAATATCATGATTGGTGAAAATATTCTGAAAATTTTCATCTTCAATTAATGAATAGTTGCCTTTTAAATGAATTTCAAGTTTTGGGTTATGAATGGGTGAATTTCCAATATTCTTAATTTTTAATCTGAACCTAAAATAACTCTTGTTTTCACCTTTGTTGTCAAAAATCCCTCCAGCTATTTGAGGAGAAGCGAAATTAGTTGAAAATAAGGAAGGATTTGACGCGGGAATTATTCTTTGATTATAATGAGTATATTTTTTATAAAAAGGAACTTTACTTTTCAATTCATTTTTGTCATTCTCAAAGCTTACTATGGCATCGGACTTAACTTTAAATTTGTGAAGATTCAAGTACCAATCATGTGTTTCTTTATTTTCATCAATCAAATCTACAATATCTTCCCAAGAAAATAAATGGATTTGAAATAGTCCATTATTTCTGTTTTCGATATCTTTTAGTCTTATATATTCTTCGATTTTAGCATCTTTATTTGCTGTTGTGGCAAAATAGAACTTT
>JBNKTK010000233.1:0-1610 GCA_050298035.1 Mangrovibacterium sp.
CGACAGCGAACAATCTGTCATCGCGAGTCCCCACCCAAAAATATTTGGGCATAATGTGTGAATGACAGTTCAAAATGGTCGTCATTGTGATCCGGCAGTTGCCGGAGAAGTAATCTGTAGCAATCAGGAGATTGCTTCTCTCGTTCCTCGATCGCAATGACGTCATTCCGAGGAGGTACGACGAAGGAATCTTTCACCTAAGATACACTTGACACTAAAACCGGAAATAAATAAACGGCTGCAGGCCTGCCTGGGTAACCTGCGCGATGATCAGCAGGATGATGGTTGCCGCGGCGACCTGAACAACAAGCGGAAGCCGGATAAACAGTCCCCTGATTTTTTCTTTTTGCCGCCACGGGAACCAGATCAGGAGCAGGCCAAGTGCGAAAATCCCGATTGTAGGAAGATATTGGATAAGGCCTTCGCTTGTTAGTTGAGGCGTAAAATGATGTTTCAACTGATAGAAGAATCCGTCGATCGTTTGCTGGTCTTTGGCCCGGAAGAAAATCCAGGCAAAACTAACCAGTTGGAAGGTGAAAAAGATGGAGATGAACTTTCCGGCTTTCTGCTGAAGGGCGCCCAACCTGAATAGCCGGCGGATCATTTTTTCGGTAACCAGCCCTATTCCGTGTATCGCGCCCCAAATAAGGAACCGCAGGTTGGCCCCGTGCCACAGCCCGCCAAGCAGCATGGTAACCATCAGGTTGGTGTAAGTCCGGAGCGTTCCCTTCCGGTTACCCCCCAACGGAATGTACAGGTAATCTTTCAGCCAGAGCGAAAGGGAAATATGCCAGCGGTGCCAAAAGTCGGTCAGGCTGCTTGCCTGGTAGGGGGCATTAAAGTTGACCGGGATTTTGAACCCAAGTATCAACGCGAGCCCGATGGCAATGTCGGTGTAGCCGGAAAAGTCGCAATAAATCTGGATAGAATAGCTGTAAACGGCCAGCAGGTTTTCCAGGCCGGAGTAGGATCGGGGCGCGTCAAAAATACGGTCGATGAAATTCAGCGCCAGAAAATCGGCAATGACCATCTTCTTAAAAAGTCCTTTTGAAATCAGGAAAACCGCGTGGCTGAATTCTTCTCTTGAGAGGCGGTACTTTTGGTACAGTTGAGGGATAAACGAAGCTGCCCGCACGATTGGCCCGGCAACCAGCTGAGGGAAAAAACTGAGGTAGAAGCTGAAATCGAGCGGGTTCCTCACCACCTCGACCCGCTTCTGAAAAACGTCAACCAAATAGCTGATGGCCTGAAAGGTGTAAAACGAAATTCCGATGGGGAGCAGGATGGAATGGGTATCTGCAAAGTCGGGCACAACCTGGTTCATCATCCACCCCAGCCAGTTAAATACCTGTATTTGTGAATGAAACAGCTGGTTTATCGAGTCGGTAAAGAAATAGGCATATTTAAAATATCCCAAAACCAGCAGGTTGAATGTCACCGAAACCACCAGCCAGGCTTTTGTTGCCCGGTACCTGCTGATCAGGAGGCCAAAACCGTAGTTGGAAAAGCAGGAGAACACCAGCAGGGAAAGAAAGGCGCCGTTCATCTGGTAATAGATATACCAGCTCACGGCCAGCAGGTAAAGGTTGCGTACCAGGTTTTTCTTGTAC
>JBNKTK010000234.1:0-1593 GCA_050298035.1 Mangrovibacterium sp.
TCGGATGTGCCTGACCCGCTTAACCCGACCGGGCCGGCGCTCACCCATGCCCCGCTTAGCGGCACCGGGCAGCCTTCGACCTACGGAAGCGATATTTACTTGTGGGGCGACGGCATCAACTACGTCACGGTCACCCACCAGATTACCTATTGGGTGGAAGACTGTAACGGAAACGTGAGCGATGAAGTAACCAAACCGATCGTTGTGAGGCCAAGACCCAACATTATAAAAATGAACTGATGAGAAGAATAGAAACGACATATAAAGATATTCCCCAACGGGATAAGCGCTATTTCCGGAGCATAAATGGCAGGTTGCCCATACTGCATAGCTCTGTGTCTTGTGCCGGTGAAAAGGTAACCCACAGCAGGTCTGTCGCCCAACAGGCCTGCTTGCCGGGGTTACAGCCCGCACCGGTAAATATGATTTTGAAAAACCAAAAACAGATTGCCTATGAAGAGATGAGTCGTGAGATTCGAGAATCGAGCCCCTGGTCTTTGGGGAAGAATCAAGGATCACGCAGAGACCCGCAACCTGCGGGTATGAGAACCGGGATCAAGCATCCTCTCTCTGCGAACTCCCTGCCCGACAAAGGCGGGTGCGGTAAAGAATTAACCGCGAAGAACTAAAAAAATCTTTGCGGGCTTTGCGGTAAAAAAATTAAACCGCGAAGAACACAAAGAAATCGAGACCCGGTGTCTCCCAGTTCATTGGTCATTAGTCATTAGTAATTGGTCATTGAACACTGAACATTGAATTAATCTCTGAAGCTTTGCAGGCAACTGCAAGGCCGATCCGCCAACAGGCGGCTATGTTGTCGATGGAAATGGTATGGAAGGATCAGTCTTTTGATCTTTGCGCACTTTGCGGTGAAAAAAATTAAACCGCGAAGGACGCGAAGAACTGAAACGATCCCACAAATACCCAATACCAACGGCTTTCACCTTAATAAGAACAAAAGTTAAACAACTATTTATTCATTAAATTTTACAATTATGAAAAAGCAAATTTTATTTCTGACGTTTTTTGTGCTGGCAATATTGGCCAGTATAGATTCTGCTTTTGCGCAGACCTCTCTGGCTCCAGCAAGTCAAGCACTACCTACATTGAGTTGTACAGGTAATGCTAACTTCCTACATCCTGTAGCTGGTGTTTCATATACCTATCAAATGGATGGAACAACAGGTACAGAACAGGCTGATCAATGGACATGGTTTGCAACAAAAGATCCCGACTTTATAACTGCTGGAGCATTAAATACAGCAGGGGCTTTGACAACTACTACCGGACTTTTGGCTACTAGTGCAAATTACAATGCTCCTTCAGGTACTAATAGCGTTGACATTACCTGGTCTCCTGAAGTTTTGGCAAATACTGTTTACCAAGGTGCTGCTGGTGAACCGACGTTTGTAGTGGGTTACGCTACCGGTACAAATTGTGCTGACAACATTCAGGTTTACGAGATTAATCCTATCATGAGCTTTATCATTGACATTGCTGCCATAGATGAATCCGATGCTACTTTAGCATGGGATGCTGTTGCGTCTGAGTGTGTGTCCCCGGTAGTAGGTGCAACTTACGACACTGGAACCC
>JBNKTK010000235.1:0-1531 GCA_050298035.1 Mangrovibacterium sp.
TGTTTGTAACGACAATTATTGAGAGAGTTTAATTTTGTAAGCTAAAGAAGAGCTGTCCGGCAGTTGCCGGATGGCTTCTTTTTTTAAAAGCCTCACCTCGTTAGCTTGTATTCAAAATCAAATATCTGCAAACCATAATCAATAAAGCTGTATTATCGGTTGCTGCCGTTTTCTTCAGCATGCCCGCAACAGGCAGCTTACTTGCGGATGAGCTTCACGATACGCAGGCTCATGTCGGTAAAAATAATCCGTGGATTTCCGTTCATCGAGATGTGCAAAAACGCTTTCTCCATTTCTTCCGAAATCGGGATAATATTGCGTTCGTTTATAAATGGTGAGAACCGGGAAGAAAAAGCCATTTCTTCTTCGTCCATGTAGTTCAGGGCCGGGTTCTTGAGGTTATGAATAAAGTTTTCCCGCACCAGGGTTAGGGCATACTGCAAAAAAACTTTTTGACGCTCCCGTCCAATTTCGGAAACATTGCCGACCCAGGCAAACAAGTCCAGAAATTTGCGCCCGTAAGCAAACCGCATCAATTCTTTAAACCGCTCCAGGTTATACCTGCTTTGCTCATCAGGCTCCAGTAAAGACAAAGCCCTTCGGTAGTCCCCACGGCTCAGGTGCACTAAATTATCAACGTCACGACCTTCAACTTCCGGCTGTTGCTGCAGAGCTGCTTTCATCGAGTCCGAATCAATTGCAGGCACTTTAACCAGCTGGCAACGGGAACGGATGGTGCTGATGATTTGTTCTTCAGTTTCGGTAACCAACAGAAACAATGTCTTGCTTGGCGGTTCCTCAATCATCTTCAACAGCTTATTAGCACAGGCAATGTGCATCTTTTCAGGCATCCAGATGATCATCACCTTGTACTCCGCCTCGTAAGATTTCAGGTTCAATTTGCGGATGATTTCCTCACTTTCATGCGAATAGATCAGCCCTTGGGCATTTTCAACCCCAATAAATCCGAACCAATCTTCCAGATTCAAATAGGGGTTCCCCTGAACAATTTTCCGCCATTCATCCAAGAAATTATCACTTACCGGATCTTTGAATTTCGGGGTCTTCACCACCGGGAACACAAAATGTAGGTCGGGGTGAATAAGTTTTTTATATTTTTTGCAGGCACTGCACTCCCCGCATGAATCGCCGTTTTGTTTATTCAGGCACGAAACATACTGAGCATATGCCAATGCCAACGCCAGGTTCCCCGATCCTTCCGGGCCGGCAATTAGTTGTGCATGACTGACCCGCTCGTCAGCAACCGATTGGATCATCCTCTCTTTGATGGCTTCCTGCCCGATAACATCGCGAAAAAACATAGGCTGATTTTTGTGTGCAAGCAAAAATAAGAAATTTAACCAAGGCAAAAAGGATTTACTATTTACTGATTGACGATTTATAACTTGAGGATGTATGCCTGATACTGGATTCTGGATTCCTGATACTTGTTGATTGTCCGTCCCTGAAATAGGTTGACACAAAACGTGTCAAAAATGGTAACAAAAAAAGTAACGATTCAATCACGAAG
>JBNKTK010000236.1:0-1514 GCA_050298035.1 Mangrovibacterium sp.
CTTTTTGCAGAATGTTCCTTTTCCTGCTCCATGTATCCCTCCTAAAAAGAAAATATTACCTTGGTTCATGATCCGAAAATTATGAAAAGACGACACAATTTCTATTGGTTTCACAATTTATCAAACTTCCTTCATTTTTTTGTTTACCTGTATCTAATTTGTATTCATTCTAAGAACCAGGCAATTGGCAAAAGATACATTAACCACCGCTTGACATACATTTTATACGCTGCCGGAAAGACTTAAATCGTGCCGACACGTATGCGGTACTTGTTCACACACATTCGGAGAGCGACCACACACTTGCGGTGTAACGCCACACACATCAAAAGCAATTTTGGGTTCATGCGGAGGATGTCCACGGGCTTAAATTTTGTTTCCACACAATTGCGGAGCTCACCTGAACGCTTAAATCAGATGGTCACACGTATGCAGCGAATAACCACACACATCAATTCAAATCCCACACGCTTGCGCAACTTGCCGACACACTTCGATGGGGAATGGATATGTTCGAAAACGGTTCCTCATCCCGGTAGGGATTTGATATAGGTAGAAAAACCGGATGGATGAGGAATATTTTGTCCCGTACGGGACAAAACACATGGCCGTTCTTGCAACGTTCTACCTGTATCATTTGCCTGTCGGCACAAATTGGATGCACCTCCCGGATGATTGTTTTTTCTCATCTCGTTAGGGATTTCATATGGGTAGAAAAACCGGATGGATGAGGAATATTTTGTCCCGTACGGGACAAAACACATAACCATTCTTGCAATGTTCTACCCACATCATGTGCCTGACGGCACAGATTGGATAACCAGGTTCCGTCTGACCTTTCTACCTGTCTTCTGTGCCTGACGGCACAAATTATTCATTTGAATAGGAGATTGGTTTGAAAATATAACGCTCATCATATGGAACCTGAAATTTTTCCAGAAATTCAAGATACTCTTCTGTAAATGTTTTTACCCGATGGTGGGCTTCCTGATTTTTAATATACTCAATGACATGGGCAACATGGGATTTACTGTATGAGAAAGCCCTATAGCCTTCCTGCCAGGAGAAATGGTGCCTGTTGAAATTCTTTTGATTGATCCATAACGATGAACTTCCTTTAATGTCCTGCATTAAATCAGATAGGGATTGTGTTGGCCTCATACCGAAAAACAGGTGGACATGATCGGGCATTCCGTTAATTGCTAAAATTTTATGTCCGTAATTCTGCACAATACCTGAAATGTATTGATACAACTCATCTCTCCAACTTTTCTTGATAAGGCAATCTCTGTTCTGAACGCTAAAAACCGTCTGGATGTGGATTTGGGTATAGGTATTTGCCATATTGGATGATTTAAGGTTTATTAAATATAAGAAAATCCCGTTAGGGATTTGATATTGGTAGAAAACCGGATGGATGAGGGATATCTTGTCCCATACGGGACAAAACACATGGCCGTTCTTGCAACGTTCTACCTGTATCATTTGCCTGTCGGCACAAATTGGATGCACCT
>JBNKTK010000237.1:0-1502 GCA_050298035.1 Mangrovibacterium sp.
ACCGGTAAACAATGATTTTAGAAGATATCTGCATCGACAAATCAACTGGGGACAACGGATGGTTGGTATTAAGGGGCCACGTGGAGCAGGCAAAACGACACTGATGTTGCAGCATTTAAAATATGACCTTGGAATTCCAGCCAATGCACTTTACATTACCGCAGACCATACCTGGTTTTATAATCATACTTTATTGGAAACAGCCAATGATTGGTACAAACAGGGAGGAAAAATCCTTTTTATTGATGAAGTCCATAAATATGCAAACTGGTCCGTCGAATTGAAAAACATCTATGACGGTTTACCTGAAATGCAGGTTATTTTTTCTGCTTCTTCAGCATTGGATATCTATCGTGGTGAAGCAGACCTGAGCAGAAGGGTTGTCAGTTATTTGCTAGCAGGCCTTTCTTTCCGGGAATTCTTATTATTTACAAATGGGACCGGTTTTGATACGATAACCATGGATGACATCATTGAGGATCACAGGAACTTAAGTAGAAAGATAACAGATGGGTTTCGCCCACTGCCGGCTTTTCAAAAATATTTACAAGTGGGTTATTTGCCAATAATTGCAGAAGGTGAAGATTCCTATCTATTGAAATTAAATCAGGTAATAAATACCATTGTAGACACCGATCTGGCTTACATTGTCGGGTATAACACGGGAACGGCAACTAAAGTAAAAAAATTGTTGGGAGTTATTGCTGAATCAGTGCCATTCAAACCAAATATTGCAGCATTGTCCCGTAAACTGGATTTGAGCAGGGACAGTGTCTACCAATATATATACCAGTTAAAAGATGCAAGGCTGCTTAATACTTTGAGTTCAGAAGGTAAAGGAGTATCTACATTACAAAAGCCGGATAAAATATTTTTGGAAAATACGAATCTATCCTTTGCCTTAAAAGAAAAGCCAGACATGGGAAATATCAGGGAAACATTCGTTTTAAACCAGCTATTGAATGCAGGGATGTCGGTTAGTTCTCCTGCCAAAGGGGATTTTACGGTTAATGGATTAACCATCGAGGTTGGCGGTAAAAATAAAAATGCGTCTCAAGTGAAGCATTTGGATAAGTATTTAATTGCAGCAGATGATATTGAGATTGGAAATGGGAATAAAGTTCCAATCTGGCTCTTTGGCTTTTTATATTGATGATTCTTCAGTGTGGGTAAGAATTTTCATCATTTTCATTTAGCTTTTTCGATAAGATTTGTCTATTTTTTTTATTTGTAATATATTGATTATCAATCAATACAATATCGAGACCTATTAAAATGAGCGCTCCGGAAAATATTGACAATCAACTGGCTAAAAAGGAAGGTTCAAACCCCAGCTGAGTCACCAAAACAAAAGAGCAGTTCTTTCGAGCTGCTCTTTTAGTTTTATTTTGGGGTAACATTTCAAAAACGGGATCAATTCAAAATTGGATCAATTCAGAATTGGGGTGGATTTGAGAATTCAAGCATAGATTTTAGCTACCCGAAAGAGGAAAAAATTGATA
>JBNKTK010000238.1:0-1452 GCA_050298035.1 Mangrovibacterium sp.
AGGCTGTAAACAGAACTCTGTCTACAAGTATTAATTTTGTAGGACAGAATTATGGAATCAGAAGAATTTAAAGCGATGCAAGCCAAAGCGCTTGAACAGTTACGAAGTGGTCAATCTTTAACCGGGAAAGATGGTGTTTTTGGCCCATTGTTAAAACAGTTTATTGAGACGGCCTTGCAAGCCGAGATGGAAGCCCATCTGGATGACTACCAACGCGCTCACGGCAATAAACGCAATGGTAAAGGAGAAAAGACCTTGAAGACTTCTTCAGGCGAAATTACCATCGAGACACCTCAGGATCGTCAAAGTACCTTCTCTCCGGAGATTGTCAAAAAGCGAGAGACGGTACTTGCCGAAAACCTCGAGTCAAAAATCATTGGTCTTTATGGCTTAGGAATGAGCCTTCGCGATATCTCGACGCATATCCAAGAGATGTATGACGTTCAAATCTCGCACAGTACGCTTAGCGAAATCACCGATCGAATTATTCCCAAAGTCAAAGAATGGCAATGCCGCCCGTTGGAAAGCATGTACACTATTGTTTGGCTGGATGCGATGCATTACAAAGTGAAGGACGGCGGTCGTGTAACCAGCAGAGCTGTCTATAACGTTCTGGCCATCAATCAAAATGGCTACAAGGAATTAATTGGCATGTACGTTTCGGAAAGTGAGGGAGCCAACTTCTGGCTCAGCGTACTTACCGACTTAAAAAGCCGGGGATTGAAGGATATTCTGATCGCCAGTATCGATAACCTGAATGGTTTTGCCGAGGCCATCTCAAGCATTTTTCCCGATGTGGTCATTCAATCGTGCATAGTACATCAAATCCGGAACTCAATTAAATATGTGGCATCCAAGGATCAGAAAGCATTTTTGAAGGATCTCAAATGCGTCTATCAGGCTTCCAACCTACTTCAGGCAGAACAAGAACTTGATTCGCTGGAGGATAAGTGGGGAAAGAAATACCCGGTTGTACTAGGATCCTGGCGGAACAATTGGGTGAAATTGACGGCCTATTTCGATTTTGACGAGTACATACGTCGGCTGATTTACACGACCAATCCGGTCGAGGGGTTCCACCGCCAAGTGCGGAAAGTAACTAAAACCAAAGGTGTGTTCCCTAACGACATGGCTCTTTTAAAACTAATCTATCTGGCCACAATCAACATCTCAAAAAAATGGACAATGCCACTAACAAACTGGGCTCTAACATCCCAGCAATTACGGATTAAATTTGGAGACCGGATGCCGCTATCCATCTGATGTCAAGCCCTCAAACGCAAAAGAAGAAACCGCCCCCGAAACAAGCAAGGGTATATAAACAGCTCCCCAAGGTCGCTGCCCTTGCTTGTCCCGAAAACGGTTCCTATAAAGCATTTGCGTGTTGACAACAAAAAAGTAAATTTGAGTTATCTAATAAAAACAACCAGACAGAGTTTACTTTACACTCCC
>JBNKTK010000239.1:0-1352 GCA_050298035.1 Mangrovibacterium sp.
GTAAAAGATGGGTATCTGAACTATGAGTATTGTTTTTTCCTGATGGATCGTACCAAGATCGTTGCCAGTGAAAAACTTCCCGAAGGTAATGTAAATATCCAACTCTTGTCGAAGCTGGAAAATGGACCAGCCTCAGCTTTGGATGTCACCATAAAAGTAAACGGGAAAGAGGTAGCTAAAGGAAAAGTCCCTCGTTCTATTGCATCAACTATTTCCTATAACGATGGATTTGATATCGGCCAAGACCTGGGATCGCCAGTTTCCGAAGCATATTTTGACGCCCCTCCATTCAAGTTTAATGGGAAAATAAACAGGGTTGTGGCGAGGTATTTAGAATAAAAAGTATTTACGAATAAACACCAGTTGTCAAAAATGATTACACCATTGTAACTTGTCACAGCGTTTGCAGCCAATGACCGGACATAACTGAACTCAAATTATTCAACTCCCTTTAATCTGAAAGGAAGTCTGAAATGTTATTTTGATGCAATTTCACCTAATAGGGGCCCTTCGTCAATAACTCACATCTTCTTGAGCAAGACCGAATCTCATACTTGAAGAAATCATATGTATTGCCAGAGAAATTGCCAGAGAAACGGAAAACAGGTGTAGTATATAGGAAAAACAACAATACATTATTTTTGTAATGTAGTGTAATAGAATATAATAGAGTCTAGCGGATTATCTTGTATTGTCGCTGGCAGTCAAGAGGTCATCGGTTCGATTCCGATATGCTCCACTCAGAGATTTAAAGGGTTGCAGGCCTCAGAGTTTGTAACCCTTTTTTCATTTGCCAGTAGCATTGTGCAAGCGGCTTACTCCTGTTAAAGAACGATCTGCACGCACAAAAACAAATATAAAACTAATTTCTTAGTTATACAACTAAATATTTAGTTTTATCGAAGACGTGCGGTCATTCAGATATGTAGCCTTTTCTTTTAGCCAGATTTTTGCCAGAAAGGTCGGTTGTCATAGAATTGTAATTATCCCTCTGCATCGTAAGATTAGGACATAATGCTGTTAATAGCAATATTTTCAGATGCTGATGGAGCATTTACAAAAGCATGGGAAATTGCAAAAACGATACGAAACCGGTAACCTGGGAAAAATAACACACCCGGTGATCCACCTTCAGGCAGAACAACCGGGTTGTCAACAATAGAATTATTTATCAGTTACAGTTTCTGAAAGAAAATTTTCCACGAGCCAAAGATCTGAATCCCCTCCTGTAAAGGCGGTAAAGGCAATGGTTTTGCCATCGGGAGATTGGGCTATCTGGGAATGATACCAGTCAGGCAGGCCCGTTTCGATTTGAACCGGTTCTCCTCCCTGAAGTGATACCATCCATATTT
>JBNKTK010000240.1:0-1346 GCA_050298035.1 Mangrovibacterium sp.
GATTTGGATACTGGAATTTGTATTTTGTAAATCGTCAATAGTCAATTTCCAGTGGTTTGAAGCTTGTAGCTCATTACTCACTACTCGCAAACCGAAACTTTAAACATATCGTGCCACAAGGTTGTTTGATAAGTTCAGGTAAAGGCAAAAACAGTAGCCATGCACAACAAAATAGCGACATACGAATTAACAGACACGACCGGTAAGCCAACCGACTTTATCCTCAAGGATATGGCAGCCCTTTACGAAGCGGCAAACGGCGAACAGGACCGGCCTCATCGTCATGATTATTTCACGATTATCCTGATTGAGAAGGCTAAAGGAACGCATATCATCGATTTTAAAGCGTATGAGTTATTCGACCACAGCCTCTTTTTCATTTACCCGGGACAAGTGCACCAGTTTATGGCAACTGAAAAGCCTTCCGGTTGGGTGATCAACTTCAGCAAATTGTTCCTGATCCAGAGCAACATCCCCGACCAGATGATCAACGATGTGTACCTGTTCAACAAACATGGCGAAACACCTCCCCTGCCCATCCGGGAGCAGGATTTTCAGAATTATAAAGATATCGTCCGGCAGATTGAGCAATACCGTGACCTGAAACTGGATTATAAAAATGAGGCCATGGGGGCTTTGCTGAAACTAATCCTGATTCACAGTAACACACACTGCCCCCTCAGCAAAACCAAGGACCTGCAAAGCATTGAGGCCGGGAACCAGCTGGTTCGGAACTTCAAGCAACTAATTGATATCCATTTCAGGGAACTGCACAAGGTGTCGGATTATGCCGAAAAACTGGCCGTGACCAGCGACTACCTGAACAAATCGGTCAAAACGCTGACCGGCAAATCGGCCAAAGAATACATTCTCGACCGAATCCTGCTCGAAGCCAAACGTGTGCTGCTTTTCACCGAGCTTAGTAACAAAGAACTGGCTTTTCAGCTGGGGTTCGAAGAGCCGGCCCATTTCAGCAACTTCTTTAAAAAGTACAACGGCATCTCCCCCATCGACTTCCGCAACGCTGCCCGACAAGCGTGATTAGCTGGATACTCGATGCTGGATGCTCGTCCCGATTGCTATCGGGACTTGATGCTGGATGCTTGCAGCTCAGCGTCTATGTGGCTATTTTTTTCACGCGAAGACGCAAAGGCGCAAAGAAACAGATTGGACATTGGTCATCAGTCACTGGTCATTAGTCATTGGTCATTAGTCATTTTGGGGATACTTGAAGCTTGTGGCTTGAAGCTCAAAACTCCTATGTGACTTTTTGTGCCTATGTGGTTCAGACTGGTCACTGGTCACTAGTCATCGGGTACTAAGCACCGAACGCCTGAGCAAGCGAC
>JBNKTK010000241.1:0-1189 GCA_050298035.1 Mangrovibacterium sp.
CAACCGGACATCCTGCCCTTTCCCCCGGCAGTTTTTTCGATTCAATCGGCCCTGTTGACCCGTCCATCGGCAATTTTTTAGCTTCAATCGGGAAGGGCGAGGCTCCACCCGGCAGTTTCACGGCTTCCCGCGGGCCTATTGCCCCTTTCTTTGGCAGTTTCTTCTGTCCACGGTGAGAATTGAGCCGTCCCCGGGCAGATTTTCCTGTCCACGGCGGGAGGCGACCCTCCACAGAGCAGTTTTTCGAGAGTGTTCAGAAAACTGTTTTTCCGATCCACAGTGAAGGTTGATCATTTATAATTAGGATGGTCATTGGTCACTGGTCCCGACAGCTACCGGGATTAGCCATTGGTTTTCTTAGCGACTTTGCGCCTTCGCGTGAAATTTTAACCGCGGAGTCCCAATGGCTACAGGGAGAGGAAGCAATCTTAACCGTCAATTACAACTTGACACTGGCCCAAAACCAATTAAGCCTGCTCAAAAAAACGTTTGCCGACTTCCACTCGATAGCCCAAACTTTTGAAATTGATACAGACCTGGGTATCGACTATAGCAAGATTGGCCCTACGTGGAAGGCCGATAAAAAGCTATTTGCACGGCACATGTACCGCCAAATCCGAAATAAAAAATGTAACTGGCTGCGGAACCTGTTTTGCAGTGACTGCAAAAGGTTGAAAAAGATAAAGTAGGCAGCAAAAACCCCCTGAACATTAAATCCGTTGACTCGGCGATTTATCGCGCTAAGCGGATCACCCGCTAAGCGCCTGAGGTACGTGTGTCCCGAAATTTGCTTGAAAATACAACAAGAGAACGAAGCAGCTAAAACTCATACACATCAAACTCGTTGACCGTTATCCCGCTTTTGCCCGAAAAGCTGACCTCCACATAGCGGATGTGCTCTTTCCCCGAGCTGTCGACCGTCTCAACCGAGCGGCAAAGGTTGTTGTTTGAGCCGGAGAACAGGCTAAACGAGTTTGGCGAACATACTTCCGAACATTTTACTTGATAAAAGGTGTAGTAATTAATATATTTAGTTCAATTTTAAAAAATAGAAAAATGGCTGTTATTCCTAAACACAAACTAATTGAGTTAGCTGAAAAAGAATGCATTCTGGGTTGTGACTATGATACGAGAAATTTTCAATCTAGCAGTTATGATTTGAGAATTGGCACAATTTATAAAGGACGGA
>JBNKTK010000242.1:0-1094 GCA_050298035.1 Mangrovibacterium sp.
TTCCGGGCACTATCTTTTACCGAGTTGGTAATATGATCGACATCTTTTTTGAAATCACCTGTGTTCTCGTTCAGCTCTCGCTTAATTTCGTTCGTGGCTTTTTTAAATTCCCGCATTCCTTTCCCTAGTGTCCGGGCAATATCGGGTATCGATTTCGACCCGAAGAAAAGCAGGGCAATCAACATCACCATAACAATTTCACCACCACTTATGAATAGAAAAACCTGAGCCATTTTTATTGAAATTTTCAACAAATATACAAACATCTTCAGTACATCCTTCGCCGAAACAAAAGTATCCCGGTTAAAAATGATGAGTCACCCCATATAACCAGTCATACAAAAAAACAAACCCCGATCGATTGACCGGGGTTTGAGAAAATATAGCTTTTATTGGCTATTTTGCTTTTTCAATAACTTTCGCAACACGACGTTGTGTATCGTACACAATCGGAGTTGCAATAAAGATTGATGAATAAGTACCTACAAATACACCCACCAACAAGGCAAATGTGAAGCCCTGGATTGAAGTTCCGCCGAACAGGAAGATAGCCAGCAATACAACAAAAGTAGAAAGTGAGGTACTGAATGTACGACGAAGTGTAGAGTTCATCGCTTCATCCATATTGACTTCGCGGCTGCGTTTTGGATGAATGTTCAGGTATTCACGGATACGGTCGAATACAACCACGGTATCGTTGATTGAATACCCCACAACAGTCAGGATTGCCGCAATAAAGGCCTGGTCAATTTCCAAAGAGAAAGGCAAAAAGCCATGCAACAATGAGAAAATACCAAGAACAATAATCGTATCGTGTGCCAAAGCGGCAATCGCACCCAGACCAAACTGCCAGTTACGGAAACGGAGCAGTATATAAAGGAAGATGATAATCAATGAGAAAGTAATCGCGATCAAGGCATCTTTCTTAATATCATCCGAAATTGTCGGGCCAACCTTTTGAGAGCTCATCCGGTTTTCAGAGTCGAATTTCTGCATATCGACATCCTGACCAACAAAACCTCCGTCTTTCAAACCTTTCAGCAACAACTGTTCAACTTCAGTATCGACATCTTCTGTCGGTTCGTCAATTTTAT
>JBNKTK010000243.1:0-996 GCA_050298035.1 Mangrovibacterium sp.
ACAAACTTTTTACCCCAACGGCTTATCAAAACAAAATTTTATCACTATTTTCAACGGCAGCTTAAAAAGCCTGAAATGACCTGTTAAAGCAAGAATCATTTGAGGTTTTTAGACAGACTGCCGTTATAGGGTATTTTGAAAAAAGCAGATGGAGCAAAAAGTTGCAATTATAAATGGAGACAATTTTACTGACCTTGAAACATTTTATGACGAGGTTGACAGAGTTTTGACGAAAGATATAAACGTTAAGACTGGTCATAATTTGGACGCTTTTAACGATATCCTTTGTGGAGATTTTGGAGTCTTCAGTAACAATGAGACACTAAAACTTATCTGGACAAACTTTTCAAAGAGCAGGAAAAATTTGGGCGATGAAGTTATTTCGGTGCTGATTGACATAATAAGAGAACATGAGCATATAGAGTTTCAGCCAATAGACTAAGACCTCAAACTAATATCCATGACAAAAAATCAAAAACATATAAGAATTGGATTCTTTGAAAATTTCAAAGGAGAAAATAGCATTTTAATTTCGGTGGACATTCATGGACTTTTAGAACTTGAAAAAGTATTTTTAAAACTATCCAAAAACCTAACTGATTTCAATTTTGACAAATTAAAGCTGTTAGACGATAAATATCGAATCAACTTGAAATCTTTCTCTGGCAATGAAAATATTG
Organism: Mangrovibacterium sp.; assembly: GCA_050298035.1. Lineage (GTDB taxonomy): Bacteria > Bacteroidota > Bacteroidia > Bacteroidales > Prolixibacteraceae > Gaoshiqia. The sequence continues at coordinate 681 of JBNKTK010000243.1, forward strand.
GATTATTAAAAATAAGTGACGAGAATTATGAGTGGAGAGTAACAAAAGAAAAATGGGGTGAATTTCGAGAGAAACTAACAACAATTTACAGACTTGGTAGTAGTGGACATCACTACCTGGACAGTGATTCAAAAGCAAACAATGACCTCCAAGTTATTTTGTCTTGGGACGAATACGATATTAATTTTTGGAACAAAACAAAAAATGAATAAAAAACACCCTATAACAATTAAGTGTTCGGCCAGTGCGCAGCACAGTGGCTGAACCGGGTGTTGACGTGAACCTTGTCCTGCTACTGACGGAACCGGGATTGATA
>JBNKTK010000244.1:0-830 GCA_050298035.1 Mangrovibacterium sp.
TTTCAACTAACGCAAAAAATTGCGAGGCGATACTGCGTTGTGGTTTGATGTAAAATGACCAAGACTTTCAACGTATATTTTCCTCGATCTCCATTGCTGACAGTTGTGGTTTGATGTAAAATGACCAAGACTTTCAACAATCCCGAGCGATAGCAACCCGTGTTTACAGTTGTGGTTTGATGTAAAATGACCAAGACTTTCAACCGAAGCGGATAAACTGAGTGACCAGGTTCTGTTGTGGTTTGATGTAAAATGACCAAGACTTTCAACTTTATACCTGAAAACGCCTCCCGGGTTTCGTTGTGGTTTGATGTAAAATGACCAAGACTTTCAACCTGTTGGCGGTGTAAGCGGTGCTGTTACATGTTGTGGTTTGATGTAAAATGACCAAGACTTTCAACTACAGCTGAAAAGGAATGTCAATATTTCGGGTTGTGGTTTGATGTAAAATGACCAAGACTTTCAACACGCGGGGATGCCTTCCATCAAGCCATTCCGTTGTGGTTTGATGTAAAATGACCAAGACTTTCAACAGCACGACGATTTTCACAAGCATTATCTTGTTGTGGTTTGATGTAAAATGACCAAGACTTTCAACGCTTGGATATAACGCTCTATCATGCCTTGGGTTGTGGTTTGATGTAAAATGACCAAGACTTTCAACCGGCTATTTTATTTTATTTGATAAATCTCTGTTGTGGTTTGATGTAAAATGACCAAGACTTTCAACACACAAAGGTGTTGTCCTAACCCCTCAGGGTTGTGGTTTGATGTAAAATGACCAAGACTTTCAACTTTTTAAGGTGTCTACAATGCGACGTGTTTGTTGT
>JBNKTK010000245.1:0-802 GCA_050298035.1 Mangrovibacterium sp.
TGAATCGGGTCGAATACCGAACCACAGAAGGTGATAGTCCTGTAGCCGGTGGCGATGGAGGCCTAGGTGTACCAGAGTAGCGTCGGGCTCGTGAAACCCGGCGTGAAGCTGGGGGGTCCACCCCCCAAGGCTAAATACTACTTGACGACCGAGAGTGAACCAGTACCATGAGGGAAAGGTGAAAAGTACCCCTTTTAGGGCAGTGAAATAGAACCTGAAACCGTGTGCCTACAACCGGTCGGAGCACTATGCCCTGATCTTTGGCGAAGGGAAGGTGTGACGGCGTGCCTTTTGGAGAATGAGCCAGCGAGTTAATCTCTGTGGCGAGGTTAAGGGAGGTACACCCGGAGCCGTAGCGAAAGCGAGTCTGAATAGGGCGAAGTCGCAGGGAGTAGACACGAAACCAGGTGAGCTACCCATGGCCAGGCTGAAGCGAAGCTAACCCTTCGTGGAGGGCCGAACCTTTCAACGTTGCAAAGTTGAGGGATGACCTGTGGGTAGGGGTGATATGCCAAACGAACCTGGAGATAGCTTGTTCTCCCCGAAATAGCTTTAGGGCTAGCCTCACGCGTTTAGTATCGGAGGTAGAGCACTGGATGGGCTAGGGGGCTCACAGCTTACCAAACCCAACCAAACTCCGAATGCCGATACTCCAGAGCGTGGCAGTCGGACTATGGGAGATGAGTTTCATAGTCGAGAGGGAAAGAGCCCAGACCATCAGCTAAGGTCCTTAAGTCCAGGCTAAGTGGGAAACGATGTGAGACTACTCGGACAACCAGGAGGTTGGCTTAGAAGCAGCCAC
>JBNKTK010000246.1:0-237 GCA_050298035.1 Mangrovibacterium sp.
CGAACCGAGAAGGAAGCCAAAGACCTGCTCGAGCAGTTGGATAAGCGTTTCAATGAATGCGGCCTGGAGCTGCATCCAGACAAAACGCGTATTGTCTACTGCAAGGATGATGACCGCAGGGCGGATTATCGGGAAACAAAGTTTGATTTTCTCGGTTATACCTTCCGTCCGAGGCGATCGAAGAATCGCTATGGCAAGTTTTTCATCAACTTCACCCCCGGAGTCAGCAACAAAGCT
>JBNKTK010000246.1:247-724 GCA_050298035.1 Mangrovibacterium sp.
ATCTGTCTCGAATGCTCAACCCGATCATCCGGGGATGGATAAACTACTACGGACGCTTTTACAAATCAGCATTGTATCCGGTACTCAAGCATTTGAACCGTGCCTTGGTCCATTGGGCACGCAGGAAATACAAAAGGCTGAGTCGCCATCGGCGACGTGCGGAACACTGGCTGGGGCGGATCGCTCGCCGTGAACCCCGCTTATTTGCGCACTGGCAGATGGGGGTCAGACCGTCGGTTGGATGATGGGAGCCGGATGAGCTGAGAGGTTCACGTCCGGTTCTGAGAGGGCCTGGGGGTGCAACTCCCCCGGGCTACTCACCGGGTGTGTGCCTTTCAATATCGGGATGATGCCAGACGGTTTTATGATGTTTTGCCCAAACGACTTGGTCGCTATGAACTTCAGATCGAGCCAAGCAAGACCAAGATCATCCGGTTCAGCCGTTTTCATCCCAGTCGAAAGCGCGGACGAACGTTC
>JBNKTK010000247.1:0-716 GCA_050298035.1 Mangrovibacterium sp.
GGACGGCTGATAGCGATTAGGACGTAAGTCCTCTAGCTACTACGAAGACTGATCTAACGCAATAATTAAGAAAGTAGGAAAAATGTGAAAAGTGGTGCCCAGAACGATGTGCAAGGATGCACAAGTATCGCGTAAGGCCTGGATGGCCGAGAGCGATTAGGACTTAAGTCCTCTAGCTAATTACGGAGACCGGTTTAACGCAATAACGAAGAAAGTGATAAAAACTGAAAATAGTGGTGCCCAGAAGAGGACTTGAACCTCCACGACCTTACGGCCACTAGCACCTGAAGCTAGCGCGTCTACCAATTCCGCCATCTGGGCAAGATGAGGACGCGAAATATACATGAGCCCAAAAAAAAGTCAATATACTAAATGTCAATAATAGAGTGTGGCTTTTAGCCGATTTCTATATACTTAGCCCCCTCTTTTTAATATAAACAGTAAGATAACTTGATTAAAGACCCCTTTAAAGAGCGCGAAGCTCAAAACTATGACCGTCCCGTGGCCAGCCGCGAATACCTGCTTGAAATCATCAACCAACAATCCGTCCCCATCAGCCTTGAGCATATTACCAATATTCTGCAGTACGAGACCGACGATGATATAGAGGCAATCCGTCGACGCTTAAATGCTATGGCGCGTGATGGACAGGTGTTTAAGAACCGTCGCGGCGGTTTCCTCAGTTTTGATCATATGGACCTGGTCAAGGGCTATGT
>JBNKTK010000248.1:0-674 GCA_050298035.1 Mangrovibacterium sp.
TGGCAGTTCCGGATATTCGCGTCCGAAAAACACCACCACCTTGTGCGAAGAGAAATCGCTGAAGCGCCAGCGCCCCCACAGGGACCGAAGTGAGAGGTACACCCGTACCTCGCAGCGTAGGTCCCGAGGAGGTAAGCGGCGGATCAGCGATTTATCGAAGCCCAAGACGAAATGCGTCTTAGGAAAAGGTCAAGCTAGAAAGGGCACACGGTGGACGCCTTGGCGTCGAGAGGCGATGAAGGACGTGGGCAGCTGCGAAAAGCCTCGGGGAGTGGCTAACACACTTTGATCCGGGGATTTCCGAATCGGGAAACCGTCTGGGGTTATACCCAGAAGCCTAACGCTGAATACATAGGCGTTAGTGCGGCCAACCCAGGGAACTGAAACATCTAAGTACCTGGAGGAAAGGACATCAACCGAGACACCCCTAGTAGCGGCGAGCGAACGGGGTCTAGCCTAAACCATACCAATGTAAGCTTAGGGGCGTTGTTGGTATGGGGTCGTGGGACCAGTTTGAGAGTGCCCTAATGCTCTCACAGAGTTACCAAACCAAACGTTAGATGAACGATCTGGAAAGTTCGGCGATACAAGGTGACAGCCCTGTAGTCGAAAGCGTTTGGTCTCTGGACTGGCACCCGAGTACCACGGGGCACGTGGAACCCTGTGGGAATCTG
>JBNKTK010000249.1:0-641 GCA_050298035.1 Mangrovibacterium sp.
TGATCTACAAGTCTGCAAATTTGCATAAATTTTTGAGCTGGGGAGACAATTGTTTCAAGAGTCCAAAGATGGCTACATAACCCAGAATTCAGACTAGCACGTTTTGCTGAAATCTGCTTATCAGATAGCCACTTTGTGAATGCTATAACTTATTCAATTTTGGGAGATTGCTTGTGAATGTCAATATGGTCATAGTGAAAGGTTTATAGAGCACCATGGAGCACACCTTGTCCACAATTGAGCTCTAGTGAAGTTTCTATAGCTGTTGCAACTAGGCTAATTGACCACAATTCAGTCAAACTAGATTTGACTCGGAATCTTTGAAATAATTTAAAATCCGTGGAGATCTGGAAGAAGTGTCAATTGGGAAAAGTGTTCCAAATTTAATTTCCTACCTCCATGAATTTTTCCAGAATTTTTCTCAATCCCCAGCTATTTGATTTGAGCTATTTTCTTTCGGGGTAAATTTTAATTCGGAAATCGCTGACAAGCGGGTCCCGCTTGTCAGCCGTCGCGCGCCGCACCGGGCCCGCGCGGCAGCGCGCCGCTGCCGCGTGGCCGCCACGCGCCGCGCCGACCCGCGCGCGGATAAAGCGCTGTCGGGACGGCGCCGCGTCTCGACAGCACCCTCGCGCCGCTCG
>JBNKTK010000250.1:0-622 GCA_050298035.1 Mangrovibacterium sp.
GATCGGCCATGTTGTATGGAGCAGAATGTTGGCATACTAAAAGACGACATGCTCAACAACCAAGCATAGTTGAGATGCACATGCTACAATGGATTTGTGGCCACACAAGAAAACATTGTGTTCAGAACGATGACATACGTGAGAGATTAGAGGTGACACTAGTTGAGAAGCTCGTGCAACATCGTTTGAGATGATTTGGACATATGCAACAGAGGCCGGCGGAGGCACCAGTTCGTAGTGGGGAAATAAGATGATCCGGTAATGAGAAGAGAGGCAGAGGACGACCAAACTTGACATGGGAGGAGTCCGTGAAGAGAGATTTGAAGGATTGGTGTATCACCAAGGAGTTAGCATTATATAGGAGAGTGTGGAAGTTAGTAATTCATGTGCTAGAACCTTGATCTTCGATTCCTTCCTTTTATTTCCTTTTGTCAAAAAAAAAATTCCCCGCCCATTTTTCGCTTTTTTGACTTAGCGTCTTATTGTCTTTTCTCCTTTTTTGATTTGGTTTTTTATCGCCCTTTGTTTTTCCCTTCTTTTTCGCTCTTGTTTTGTACCTTTTTTTGGCTCATGTGATTTCATCTCTAGCCTATCCCAACTTGCTTGGGAATAAAACGCTTGG
>JBNKTK010000251.1:0-606 GCA_050298035.1 Mangrovibacterium sp.
TTTAACCGACAAGGAATTTCGCTACCTTAGGACCGTTATAGTTACGGCCGCCGTTTACTCGTGCTTCGGTTCAAAGCTTCGCCTAATGGCTAACAAATCCCCTTAACATTCGAGCACCGGGCAGGCGTCACACCCTATACATCCACTTACGTGTTAGCAGAGTGCTGTGTTTTTGATAAACAGTCGGGAGGGACTCTTTGTTGCAACCTCTCTAGCTCCACCCGCAGGGGCTTCACCGGAGTAGGCACACCTTATTCCGAAGTTACGGTGCTAGTTTGCAGAGTTCCTTAACCAGGGTTCTTCCACGCGCCTTAGAATACTCATCTCACCCACCTGTGTCGGTTTACGGTACGGGCAACCATTATCTCACTTAGAGGCTTTTCTCGGCACGACAGTATCAGCGATTCACTCGCGGTTCCGAAGAACGTTGAATGCCTGTCAGGTCTCGGATAAAGGACTACGGATTTGCCTATAGTCCAACCTACACCCTTCGACTGGCTATTCCATCAGCCAGCTCGCTTAACTCTATGCGTCCCCCCATCGCTAAAACAATAATGGTCGGTATCGGAATATTAACCGATTTGCCATCGTCTACCCCTTTCGGAC
>JBNKTK010000252.1:0-593 GCA_050298035.1 Mangrovibacterium sp.
GTGACGCTGGCTGATGCCCTTGAGCTTGCTGCATGTTGGCCATAGTTTGTTGCATGGTTTGCAACATCTGAGCTTGCATTATCAAAACTTGCTCAAGTGTTGGTGGTGGAGGCGGGTTGGCGTTGTTGTTGTTGTTGTTGTTGTTGTTGTTCTCGTTGGCACCACGGTTGCGAGTGTTGGCCATCTAATGATTGTGAAGAGATTTGAGATAGAGATAGATAGAGATACGAGATTCCCAACTATATGCATCAAGGTATAACGATGATTGAGATTTTATTTATATAACTAAGGTGAGGTTGTAGACAAGGCGCATAAGCAACCTACAGCTCACACCTGAGCAAGCACAAACATCATACATCCAAAACATTAATCAAAGTCAAACGTTCTAATGACGCGAACTTATTACAGACTCTAGGTAAGACACCTAACGAGTACGGGAGCTGGAGGGGGAATGGCTGTCTACTGCTGGCTCATCCTTTGCTCCAGGTCCTGAGGAGGTGGCTGATCAAGTGCAGGTGTCGGATGCATAGAGGTCACTGGCTTCACCAGCTACCATCCTTCGGTATGCTCTATTCGTCGCATCTGATTCCCTG
>JBNKTK010000253.1:0-585 GCA_050298035.1 Mangrovibacterium sp.
CCCTGATTCAAGGGATCGTGGTTAGAAATTCAATAAACCGAAACTGGTATTTCACCAATGGCTCCACATCTCCTGACGAAGATGCTTCAAAGCCTCCCAGCTATCCTACATACGACATACCAAAACCCAATGTCAGGTCACAGTAAAGGTTCACGGGGTCTTTCCGTCCTGCCGCGGGTATCCGGCATTTTCACCGGAACTACAACTTCACCGAGATTGTTGTTGAGACAGTGCGAAGATCGTTACACGATTCGTGCAGGTCGGAACTTACCCGACAAGGAATTTCGCTACCTTAGGACCGTTATAGTTACGGCCGACATTCACCAGGGCTTCGGTTCGAAGCTTCGCCCAAGGGCTAACCTCTTGCCTTAACCTTTTGGCATTGGTCACGTGTCACACCATATACTTCCTCTTGCGAGTTCGCATAGTGCTATGTTTTTGATAAACAGTCGCCTTCGCCTCTTCACTGCGCCTCAAATTAACATCGCAAGTAAATTACTAGCCAATTCGAGGACCCCTTCTTCCGAAGATACGGGGTTAATTTGCCGAGTTCCTTAACAACCTTTCTCTCGCGCGCCTTGGTAT
>JBNKTK010000254.1:0-576 GCA_050298035.1 Mangrovibacterium sp.
CCCACAAACATTGCACTTCCATCTGAGTGACATGCGTAGTCTAACTTCCAAGATTCGAGAAAATATGGCATTTCAAATGTAGCTAATGGCTTAAGCAAAAAACTGGAAGAAATTTCTACGTTTGGAAACTGAGTTACTTAGCTATATTTGGACCCTTGAAACAAATACTTTCCTAGCTCTAATTTTTTTTAGATTTGCACACTTGTAGATCATGTAATCAGGAACAATTTCTCTTTTGAGAGTGTGGTCTAATTTCATTTCACTTAATTCTGAAAAATTGATAAATGTGCTTAATGGTCCACACTTTACAAAAATTAGAAGACTTCAAACTTAACTCATTTAGAAATTCATCAACACTTAGGGTCTCTTAAACATGTGATTAACATAATCATGTGTATTAGAGACACGGGGTGTTACATCTGTCTTTGGTTTTCACTGCCTCTCGTAGTTCTTGGAGTGCACGCTGTTCCATCGTGGGCTTTGGTGCTGCACTCGGCCTTGATTTTCCCAGCTCTGAATTTCCTTGTGTGCGCCCAGTCTGTCTCTGCATCTCGCGCTAGGAGCTCGCTGCTGCTG
>JBNKTK010000255.1:0-256 GCA_050298035.1 Mangrovibacterium sp.
TTTACTTGGCCAGTACTTCGGCGACAGCTTTACCGATCTCTGCAGGAGAGACGACAACTTTAACACCGGCTGCTTCCAATGCTGCCATCTTCTCGGCTGCCGTACCGGCAGAACCCGAGATGATCGCACCGGCATGGCCCATACGTTTACCGGCCGGAGCCGTCTGGCCTGCGATGAAAGCGACAACCGGTTTTGTGATGTTCTCTTTGATATAGGCTGCTGCCTGGATCTCAAGGTCACCACCGATCTCACCGAT
>JBNKTK010000255.1:266-573 GCA_050298035.1 Mangrovibacterium sp.
TTCCGTCTCCGGATCCGCTTCGAACATCGGAAGAAGCTGCTTGTATGAAAGACCGATGATCGGGTCTCCGCCGATACCGACAGCCGTCGTGATACCGAAACCTTCCTGAACGACCTGGTTCGTACCTTCGTACGTCAACGTTCCCGACTTGGAGATCAGACCGACGTTCCCTTTTTTGAAGATCATGCCCGGCATAATACCGATCTTGCACTCTTCCGCCGTGATGATACCCGGACAGTTCGGCCCGATCGTCATCATGCCGTGCTTGACTGCATATGCTTTAGCTGCCTGCATGTCACGTACCGGT
>JBNKTK010000256.1:0-567 GCA_050298035.1 Mangrovibacterium sp.
AAAACTCGGTGAGTTTTTTCTAAGGGGCCGGATTGCGATCCAATTTTCTACACTACATCTGAATGTAGATGCGTAAGGTTGATAATGGCTGAGAGCCACCCGTCGGACTTGAACCGACAACCTGCTCATTACGAATGAGCTGCTCTACCGATTGAGCTAGGGTGGCGAGAAATTTTTATACCATTTTCAGTCGAGCGTTTCTGATTATATCACGCCCTTTTTACGTGTCAAATTCAAATTACTGCTTACGCAATTTGCAAACTTACCCCCACAGATAGACAATTTATTCAAAATAGCTATAATGGGGATATGTTTAAAAAGAAAAAAGTTTTCCCCTGTTGTAATATCTAATCCCCAAGAGACTCCCTCTTGGGGTCTTTATTTTTGGGCAGAATTTTGGAGGTAATGATGACCAAATATATCTTTTGTACCGGCGGGGTGGTTTCCTCATTGGGTAAAGGCGTGGCCGCTGCATCGATTGGCCGAATTCTAAAAAGTCGAGGGTTATCGGTGACGGTACAAAAACTGGACCCCTATTTAAACGTAGACCCCGGCACCATGAGTCCC
>JBNKTK010000257.1:0-561 GCA_050298035.1 Mangrovibacterium sp.
GCACCTTGCACGTGAAGACGAGTAGCGTGGGTTTCTTGGTTGAGCCTCAGAACCAAGGTCGACGGTTTGTGAGTGGTTTGGCATTAAAACCACTCGGACGGTTTCTCATCGGTTTGGGCCTCAAAACCGATGGCGACGGTTTGTGAGTGGTTTGGCCTCAAAACCACTCTGACAGTTTTTGCCGATTTTCCCTCAAAATCGGTGGTGACGGTTTTCACCGGTTTGGCCTCAAAACCGGTGGCGACGGTTTTCGTTGGTTTGGCCTTAAAACCAGTGACGACAGTTTTCTCCAGTTTGGCTTCAAAGCTGGTGGCGATGGTTTCTCCCGGTTTGGCCTCAAAACTGGCGGTGGGTTTCTTGGTTGAGCCCCAAAACCAAGGTGGTGGAGGATTTTCCGGTTTGGGCCTCAAAACCGGTAGCTACGGTTTGGTGACTTGTGCCTCAAAAGCATCGTGATGGTTTCTTGGTTTTTACCTCAAAACCAAGCAAGCTATGGATTGTCGGTTGCACCACAAAACTGACGGGAGGATGAAGGCAGTGCGGGGCATACGTCAAGATCTA
>JBNKTK010000258.1:0-557 GCA_050298035.1 Mangrovibacterium sp.
TAAGTCACTACCCGAAACTTCTTAGCGCCTTCGCGCCTTTACGTGAAATTTTAAACACGGAGACACAAAGTCACAGTCATCAGGATGCAACAGCCAGCTGTCTGAAAATCTGAGAATCCAGTAATCCGGAGATCAATGGTCAATGAGCCCGATAACCAGACAACTGACAACCAGACAACTTTTTTTACAGCAGAGTCTGTGGCTTACAAGTCCTGATCAGCAAATAAAAGAAGTATATTAGCTAACCGGCCTATTTAAGATTGTCATTATTTTGATGATTTACAAACAAATAGGTAAGATAAATCGCACTTCCTCTCAATTCGTAAAAAATAGTAGTTTGCTTGCTTAAGACAGCTTTTCTCAACCTGGGACAGTGCCCGGAAACCGGAAACATTTGAGGATAACTTGCAATCAGTTCAATTTGCCGGGCAAGCTTCATCTTGAATTGTTCAACTTCCTTTTGCGACCATCTGTGGGTGAGGTAATCCAATATTCCTTCCAGGTTTTTGACTGCTTCATCAGTCCAGAATATTCTATAATCCATATCTTTTTTTCAC
>JBNKTK010000259.1:0-557 GCA_050298035.1 Mangrovibacterium sp.
GACCACGGAACTTATCTCCCGCAGTCTCACTCCCGCAGTAAATATGACGGCATTCGGAGTTTGGTTGGGTTTGGTAATCTGGTGGGACCCCTAGCCCATCCAGTGCTCTACCTCCGTCATTCATCCTGCAAGGCTGCACCTAAATGCATTTCGGGGAGAACCAGCTATCTCCAGTTTTGATTAGCCTTTCACTCCGATCCACAGCTCATCCCCTAAGTTTTCAACCTTAGTGGGTTCGGGCCTCCATCTCGTGTTACCGAGACTTCACCCTGGCCATGGATAGATCACCTGGCTTCGGGTCTACTCCACGCGACTCATCGCCCTATTCAGACTCGCTTTCGCTACGGCTACACCTGACGGCTTAACCTTGCCACGTAAAGTAACTCACTGACTCATTATGCAAAAGGCACGCGGTCACACGGAAAACCGCCGAAACGACAATCATCGTGCTCCCACTGCTTGTAGGCAAACGGTTTCAGGTACTATTTCACTCCCCTCACAGGGGTACTTTTCACCACTTTCGCTCACGCTACTGGTTCGCTATCGGTCGCCAGAGA
>JBNKTK010000260.1:0-555 GCA_050298035.1 Mangrovibacterium sp.
GAATCGAATCGTCTTATCCGTGAAGAGCCAGAGCTTTTCAAGGTAAAAGTACAAGAGACTCTAAAGCGTCATGCTGATGCGGTAAACAAACACACGGCTCGTGGTACTTACTTCTTTGACTACGGTAATGCTTTCTTGCTTGAAGCATCTCGCGCTGGTGGCGATGTGATGGCGGAAAACGGCATCGACTTTAAATACCCGTCATACGTGCAGGATATTCTTGGTCCTATGTGTTTTGACTACGGATTTGGCCCGTTCCGTTGGGTTTGTACCTCAGGTAAGCCAGAAGATCTGGACAGAACCGATGCAATTGCCGCTGAGGTGCTGAACAAGATTATGGCTGAGTCGCCAGAAGAAATTCAGCAGCAGATGCAAGACAACATCACTTGGATCAAAGATGCCAAACAGAACAAACTGGTTGTCGGTTCGCAAGCGCGTATTCTTTATGCGGATGCGCAAGGCCGAATGGAAATTGCCAAAGCGTTCAACGATGCCATCAATCGCGGTGAAATCGGTCCTGTAGTACTGGGTCGTGACCACCACGATGTCAGCGGT
>JBNKTK010000261.1:0-548 GCA_050298035.1 Mangrovibacterium sp.
AGAGGACTGTGAAGTGACTTAGGAGCCAACACCTTGAAGAGTTGCTGAGGACTTCACATTTTAGGGCTCGATGCAGGCCCTTGTATCGTCGTGTTAGTAAATATTATCACTTCCGCTATATTTTCAAACTTTGAACATTTAATTTTCTAAGTACTTTTATGTAATCAAAAAATTTATGTAATAATAACTTTTACTCGGGCTATTCTTGTATGTGATGTATTATGCATCATTACTTCAGTAATGACACCCTGTAATGATCCTGGTTAGGACTAATCATCCTTGCTTAAGGGTGGGACGTCGCAACAAACTTGGCTTATACTCAGTCATTTTTGTTACTCTTGCCAGTCATTTTGTTAAGATGTCCTATTGTTTTGCACTGTGATTTGTTTTGGCATTTTAATGTATTTGTGTCTGGGATTTTATTGTGTGTTAGAAATTTTTTGTGTGTTACGCATTTTATTATGTGTTAGCCATTCTATGTTGTGCCAGCCATTTTATGTTCCTGCAGTCATTTTATGCTATCTCAGTCCTTTACAAGTTGTTTGTCA
>JBNKTK010000262.1:0-536 GCA_050298035.1 Mangrovibacterium sp.
TTTCTCGGCTATGGCTTCCGGTCTCGTTTGTGCAAGGGGCGGAATTACTTTGTGGGTTTTACGCCAGCGGTCAGCAAATCAGCCATCAAAGCGATGGGCGCTACGATAAGGGGCTGGAAATTGCAGTTGTGGAGTTCCTCGTCATTAGAGGAGATTGCCAAGCGAATCAACCCGGTGATTAGGGGTTGGTTGAATTATTATGGCAAATATCGCAAAACAGCGCTGTATCCCATCCTACGTCAGCTTGAATATGCTTTGGTTCGTTGGGCGATGCGGAAATACAAAAGGCTGAGAGGCCATTGGCTCAAAGCGACCCACTGGTTAGGTCGTATTGCACGCCGTGAACCTGGACTATTTGAGTCTTGGGGATTTGGCTTCCGGCCGTCGGTTGGACAGTAGGAGCCGTATGACAGGAGACTGTCACGTACGGTTCTTGGAGAGCGTGGGGGTGAAACTCCCCTGCGCTACTTAACCCTCATTGTGTTTAGGCATCATTAAAAAAAGTCACTCCTATGCTGCTTCCCTCTCTTTTTTCA
>JBNKTK010000263.1:0-536 GCA_050298035.1 Mangrovibacterium sp.
CACGCATGTGGGCGTCGCCCAGACAGGGGAGGATGGGGTGCTGGCACATGGGCTCGGCCACTATGCCGGGTTTTAAAATTACCAAATTGGTCAAATGAATTTAAATTCAAAATTTAAACTCGTTCAAACTTTGACCGATACAAAAAGGACTTTCTCAAGCTCAAAAAATTAAAATAAAATATGACTGTGAAGGATTTGAAGAGAGGAACAACTTTATCCATAGGAATCTCTTCAGATTCGAATGAATTTCAAATGAAAAATCAGAGAAACTTCTAGATTTAGCATTTAATAGAATTTACTAGAATTTCTTCTTGGCTCTTCAAATTTGAATGAAATTTGGACAAGATACATATATTGGCACCTAGTGACTAACTCAACTCATGAAAAAGAGTTTGAAGTTCAATCTAGAAGTTTTCTTGACTTGGATTGAAAGTTTTAAATCGAATTCCTTCTATTTTGATTAGAATTCGATTAACCAAGGTACTTGATGCATGATTAAGACACTAGCGAAGATAATTAGGAAAAAACGTAACACA
>JBNKTK010000264.1:0-532 GCA_050298035.1 Mangrovibacterium sp.
TTGCTAACCTGGTACTCTTCCGGCTTTTTCATCCACTTGGAAGCCACTGTATCAATATCGGCGTTTTTAAACACCCAGGTATTATGGCCGGAGCGCACAACAACCTTTTCATCGTCAACCGGGACAACCTGTCCTTTAATGACTGAACCGTTTTTCAGGTAAACGACTTCTTTCCCCGACTTCTGCGCGAAAGCCCCTCCAAATAAGAAAAGAAGTATACCAAGCAAGGCAATTTTATTCATGTCACAGCATTTTAAGGTTAATTACATGTGACAGATGTGACTTCCTGAAGAATGGTTGCGTGATAAATTTTAATGAAGAATAATCTACGGTCAGAATCGTTAGAATTAAAGCCGGTTTTTCAAATAGATTTTCATCAGTTCAGCAAGTTTCTCATCATTAGGATTAGCTGCAAGCAGTTTATCTATAAGCAACTTGGCTTTATCTCTGTTTCCCGGATTTTCCTTGCAGCTGTAAACATAAGCCAGGGCAAGTCGGTAACTGGCATCAAAATCACCAGGAAATACCTCCA
>JBNKTK010000265.1:0-520 GCA_050298035.1 Mangrovibacterium sp.
ATGTATCTGGAGGGCCATTGGCAAAACCAAATCCATCTCGACAAGTACGGCCATCCCTCCGAGTTCGGCTTCAAGGATGTCATCCACGAGTGGAAGGCCGACAAGTGGGATCCGGGAAAGCTCGTGAAGCTCTACAAGCGCGTCGGTGCCCGGTATTTCTTCGCCATGGCCAACCACCACGACAACCTCGACCTGTGGGACTCCAAATACCAGCCGTGGAACTCCGTCGCCGTTGGACCGAAGAAGAACATCATCGCCGGGTGGGCCAAGGCCGCCCATGATAACGATCTTCCGTTCGGCATCAGCGTGCATGCCGCGCATGCCTGGAGCTGGTACGAACCGTCGCAGGGGGCCGACACGAACGGACCCTACGCCGGTGTGCCCTACGACGGGAAACTGACCAAGGCCGATGGAAAGGGTACCTGGTGGGAAGGCCTCGATCCGCAGGATCTCTACGAACAAAACCACGAGCCGAGCCCCAATTTCCAGAATGAAAAAGGACTCTGGGGACGTTGGGACT
>JBNKTK010000266.1:0-519 GCA_050298035.1 Mangrovibacterium sp.
ATGCCTATTCAAACACACATTTTTGATAACCGTAGCAACGGTTACTGCTGTTTAAAAACAGCTATATGTGGAGTTCACCAGTTGCTGAAATTCTATTAAGGGAGGTCTTGAGGGCTTGCCACGGGTTCAGATAATGGAACTTCTCTTTTAAGCTTGCTTTGTTAAGTTTATGGATTAGGTGACTTGATGATGCAACTCATCCTAATCGTCCTCACCAAAAGAAAAGCAAAGGTGGCAAAAGATCTCGACAAACGTTTCTATCGTTCTAAGGAAAGTCAGTGTCCCTGCAGAAAATGGATAACTCATCTCCATCATGGGCTTTTCACTAACATCCACATACTTTTTACTAACATCCCCTAGTGGGCTTTTCACTAACAAGTTCATACACGTAAGCATAAACAACAAAATAATATCCATAAACCGAAAAGAAGCATACACAGTTTCTTATAGTTCTACAAAAGCCACAAACAACAAAATAAGGTCATCAACACCAAAATAAGTCAACACTCTCAAAAACCA
>JBNKTK010000267.1:0-509 GCA_050298035.1 Mangrovibacterium sp.
GCCATAGACAGCATATAATCAGGATGATCACCCTGCATACCCTTGATGAACTCGACAGCAAGTTCGCCGGTCAAAAACGGATCTTCGCCGTAGGTTTCCTGACCACGTCCCCAGCGAGGATCGCGGAAAATATTGATGTTCGGAGTCCAGTAAGTAAGACCCGTCCACCATTTGGAATTGCCGTTATTTTTATTCGCGTAATCGTTGTACTTAGCGCGGCCTTCGACGCCGATCACGGTTCCTTCCTGATGAATCAGTTCAGGATTCCATGTCGATGCCATCCCGACAGGTTCGGGAAAGACCGTGGCAATATCGTTATTGGCAACGCCGTGCAGCGCTTCATTCCAGTAATTATACGCAGGAAGCTTGAGCCGTTCGATAGCCGGGGCATCATTTTGAATCTGGGCCACCTTCTCCTGCAGAGACATGCGGCGAATCAGGTCATTAATACGCTGTTCCAATGGTTTGCCCGGATCACGCCAGATTTCAGGCTCACTAACCTCGGGGAT
>JBNKTK010000268.1:0-505 GCA_050298035.1 Mangrovibacterium sp.
TGGCAGGTTTTACCGATCAGCGCTTTATCCCATTTTGCGACAAATAGAGCATGCTTTGGTCCGATGGGCCAAGCGGAAATACAGAAAGTTGCGGGGCCATTGGCTTAGGGCGACGCACTGGTTAGGGCGTATTGCACGCCGGGAACCTCGATTGTTTGCGCCCTGGGAGTTTGGCTTTCGTCCATCGGCTGGACGGTAGGAGCCGTATGATGGGAGACTGTCACGTACGGTTCTCGGAGGGCGTTGGGGTGAAATTCCTCTGCGCTACTTAACTATGGAGCAATTCACCCTTTGTTAGCATTAGTACCCTACTAAATTAATTGGGAAGGGCAGGGCGCAAATGACATTAACCAAAGCTCAAATAGCAGAATTAATCGCCGAGCAAAACGGCTTTGCCAAGAATAAAAGCATCGAGGTCGTCGAAAACCTGATCGAGATCATCAAGCGCACGCTGGAAAGCGGCGAAGACGTGCTGGTCAGCGGCTTTGGCAAATTCTGTGTGAAA
>JBNKTK010000269.1:0-501 GCA_050298035.1 Mangrovibacterium sp.
GAAGAAAGGACCTCGGCGGCATCTTTTTTATTTTTGGTATCTGTTTTACAAAGAAGAAACGCTCTGCTGGAAGAGCAGTTGTGAAACAACGTTGTTTTTTGATGTGTCATGCCCCGGCCTTTATCAGCATATTTTTAAATGCATTTTCAAGAGTTGACCATTTGAAAATGGATTTAGATTTTTAAATCCATTTACTTCAAATAATAAAATCGCAACATTAGTAATATTTTTCCAATTGAAAACATTTATATTAATTTAAGGGATGATATATATTTTTAAATTCAACTCTCAAGAGTTAACCATTTGAAAATGGATTTATATACTTTTTCAAAGATTTAGCCAATTCATTGAAATCACTACATGTGGGTACATGGTATTAACCAAAGAAAGTGTAAAGAATGATAAAAAGGAGGTTCTCTAGTCACCGACAGATGATGAAATCACTACGTGTGGGTACAAGGTAATAATCTCTCCAGAGTGTACAACTATCATGATATCCGA